>NZ_JBHYGX010000030.1:20674-67683 GCF_042739975.1 Streptomyces sp. NPDC059080 | reverse complement strand
CCCTCACCGGGCCCGAGGATGAAGGCCCCCACGCTTCGCGGTGGGCCCCTTCAACATCGTGGTCTCAACGAGTCGGAGCGCCCGGCGTCAGGTCGGGCGCTCCGGTCGTTTTCCCACATGCGCTCGGCGTGGTTCAGCGGCACAGGGCGGTGTCCACGGTGCGTTCGAGGTTCCTCCGGGCCGCCTCGTCGGTGAGCTGCAGGGTGACCGCGACGTGGGCGGCGCGGCCGTCGTCGGTGGCGCCGCCCCGGGTCTCGTACCCCGGGAAGCTGCCGCCGTGGCCCCAGGAGAGGCCGCCGCACGGCAGTGGCCTGCTGACGAGTCCGAGTCCGTAGCGGGCGCCGGGGCCGAAGGTCTCTTCGGCGGGGACGGTGGAGCGCATCTGGGCGAGCTGGGCCGGGGGCAGGAGGCGGCCGGCCAGGAGCGCGGTGAAGAAGCGGTTGAGGTCGGAGTTGGTGGAGATCATCTGGCCTGCCGCCCAGCCCCAGGAGGGGTCGGTCTCCGTGATGTCGCGCAGCGGCCCGTTCGCCGATTCCTGGTAGTAGCCATGGGGATGGGGCTCCCGGATGCGCGCGTCACCAGGGGTGGGGAAGGAGGTGTGGCGCAGTCCGATGCGCTTGATGATGCGCCGGTCGATCTCCTCGGCCAGGGGGCGGCCGGTGACCTTCTGGACGATCAGGCCGGCGAGCACGTAGTTGGTGTTGCTGTACTTCCACCTCGTCCCGGGGGCGAAGTCGGCCGGGTGCCGGAGGGCGATGTCGAGCAGTTCGCGGGGGGTGTAGTACCGGACGTCGTCCCCGAGGTGGTCGGTGTAGTTGGGGAGTCCGGTGGTCTGCTGGAGGAGCTGGCGGACGGTGATGCGGCGCCCGTCGATCCCCTTGCCGCGGACGAGTCCGGGCAGGTAGCTGTCGACGGTGGCGTCCAGGTCCACTCTCCGCTCCGCGACGAGCTGGAGGACGACGACCGCGACGAAGGTCTTGGTGTTGCTGCCGATCCGTACCTGCCCGTCGACGGGTACCGGGGCTCCGGTGGCCAGGTCGCCGACTCCCGCGGTGTAGGTGCGGGTGCGGCCGTCACGGTCCTCGACGCTCGCCAGCGCGGCGGGCACCCCGCCGTCGCGCACCAGCGCGTTCAGGCTCTGCCGGACGGCGTCCGGCCTGGTGGCGGCGGAGGCGGCGGGCGGGGCGAGGGCGCCCAGTGTCATGACGCCGATGGCCGCGGCGGTCGCGGCGGCCAGGGCCTGGCGCCGGGTGCCGTGCCTCCGGCCCGGCGTGCGGAGCCCTTGCGGCGTCTGCCCACGCAGGGGCCACCTCCTGGGGAATCGTCGGATCGTGGTGCGGGTTGCCCGGTTGCCGGGTGCGTGGGTCATCCGCACAGGGCCTTGTCCACGGCGTCCTTCACGTGCTGCGCGGCCGCCTCGTCCGTCGGGATGCTGGTGACCGCGACGTTGGCGGCGCGGCCGTCGTCGGTGACCCCGCCCCGGGTCTCGTACCCCGGGATGTCGCCGCCGTGGCCCCAGTAGACGCCGCCGCACGACAGTGGCCTGCTCGTGAGCCCCAGCCCGTAGCGGAGGCCGGAGGTCCCGGCGGGGACGGTCGTGCGCATCTCGGCGAGCTGGGCCGCCGGGAGGAGACGGCCGGCCAGGAGCGCGGTGAAGAAGCGGTTGAGGTCGGAGTTGGTGGAGATCAACTGGCCTGCCGCCCAGCCTGCGGAGGGGTCCACCTCCGTGAAGTCGCGCAGTGGTCCGTCCGCCGGGTTGCGGTGGTAGCCGTGGGGGTGCGGCCCCCTGATGGTCCTGTCGCCGGGGGTGGGGAAGGAGGTGTGGCGCAGCCCGATGCGCTTGATGATGCGCCGGTCGATCTCCTCGGCCAGGGGGCGGCCGGTGACCTTCTGGACGATCAGGCCGGCCAGGACGTAGTTGGTGTTGCTGTACCCCCACTTCTTCCCCGGGGCCGCGTCGGCCTTGTACCGGAGGGCGATGTCGAGCAGTTCGCGGGGCTCGAAGTACCGGTGCTTGATCTCGTCGTCGTCGAGGTGGATGCCGTACTCGGGGAGTCCGCTGGTGTGCTGGAGGAGCTGGCGGACGGTGATGCGGCGCCCGTCGATCCCCTTGCCGCGGACGAGTCCGGGCAGGTAGCTGTCGACGGTGGCGTCGAGGCCGATCTTCCCCTCGCCGACCAGTTGCAGCACCACGACCGCGGTGAACGCCTTGGTGTTACTGCCGATCCGTATCCGGCCGTCCCTGGGCACCTTCGAGCCGGTGGTCAGGTCGCCGACTCCCGCCGTGTAGGTGCGGGTGCGGCCGTCACGGTCCTCGACGCTCGCCAGCGCGGCGGGCACCCCGCCGTCGCGCACCAGCACGTTCAGGGCCTGCTGGACGCCGTCCGGCTTGGCGGAGGCGGCGGAATCGGAGGCGGAATCGGAGGCGGAGGCGACGGCCGGGACGAGGGCGCCCAGCGTCACGATGCCGAGGGCCGCCACGACCGCGGCCGGCACGGCTCGTCGCCGCCTGCCGCCCTGCCGTCGGGGCGAGGAACGAAAGCCCTGCCGGGCCTGAGCACGCATCAGTCAACTCCTGGGGGTCGTGTGGTCAGGGCACGATCCTGGTTTCCGGGGCCCTGCGGGCGCATCACGGGAAGGCGGGAGATCTCACTCCCCCGATCGAGGGAGGCCGCCGGTGGGCCGGCCGGTGATACTGACGCCCATGATCAGGGGAATTGGGCCGCTGCTGCGCGGCTCCACGTATGCGGGTGCGCTGTTCGCCTATTGCGGCGCGCTGGCGAGCCTTCCGCTGCTGCCTGTCGCCCTGTTGCCGGCGCTGTCGTGGCGGTCCGCACCCGAGAGCGTGCAGATCGTCCTCGTCCTGCTGGTGTGGGCGGTACTGGTCGGCGTGGCCGGGCTGGCGCGCCCCGTACGGCGGGCGCTGGTCGCGTCCGCCCGCCGGCTGCTGCGGGTGCCGCTGCCGAATCCGGTGGCCGGTCGCCGGACTTCCGGTGCACCCGGCCTCGACCGCTGGCGAACCCCGCTCTGGCTGGTGCTGCACGTGGCCGTCGGGTGGACGGGGGCGCTGGCGAGCGCGGTGCTGTTCGTCATGGGCCTCTCCCTGCCGGGGAACTGGCTCGGCGGCGAGGTGCGGGCGAGCCTGTTCGGCATGTCGGTCCGGGTGTCGGGCGGGTGGAGCTGGGTGGTGGCGGCCGGGTGCCTGCTGCTGGCGATGACCGTCTGCGTCGTGGTGACGAAGACCCTGCGGTGGTCGGCGCCGCGGCTGCTGGGGCCGTCGGCGGCCGAACGGCTCGCGCTGGCCGCCGAACGGGAACTGCTGCTGGCCGAACGCAACCGGGTGGCCCACGAGTTGCACGACTCGATCGGGCACACGCTGACGGCGGCCACCATCCAGGCGGCGGTGGCGGGCGAGATGCTCTCCGCCGACCCGGCGGCGGCGCGGGCCGCCATGCGCAGCATCGAGGAGTCGACGCGGGCCGCGCTGGAGGACCTGGACTACGTACTCGGAGTGCTGCGCGAGGAACAGTCGGGGACGGCGCCGGCCCGGACCCTGGCCGACCTCCCCGAGCTGCTGGACCGCCTGCGGCACGCGGGGGCGGTGGTCGAACCGGAGCTGTCGGGCGAGCCGGCGCAGGTGCAGGGGACCGTCTCCCGGGCGGCGTACCGGATCCTCCAGGAGGGGCTGACGAACGCGCTGCGCCACGGGGCGGGCGGCCCGATCACCCTCAAGGTGGCGGCCGGGCCGGACGGGCTGGATCTCACGGTGGTCAACCGGACCGGGGCACGGACGGGCCCGGGCCCGGGGACCTTCCCGACCTCCGGCCACGGTCTGCCCGGACTGGCCGAGCGCGTCCGGCTGCTGCACGGTGAGTTCCGGGCCGGCCCGGACGGGACGCAGAACTGGCGGCTGACCGTCCGGCTGCCGGTACCGGTGTCGGCGTGAGGGAATCCGACGCGGGCGGAGGCGCGGGCGGAGGCGCGGGCGGAGGCGCGGGCGGAGGCGCGGGCAAAGGTACGGGCGAAGGCGCGGCCCTCCCCGCCGTCACGCACCCCACCGTCACGCACCCCGATGTCACGCACCCCGATGTCACTCTCCTGATCGCGGACGACGACGAGGTGACCCGCAGCGGCCTGCGCATGCTGCTCGCCGCGCAGCCGGGGATCACGGTGGTCGGCGAGGCCGCCGACGGCGTCGAGGCGGTCGAACGGGCGCGGAGCCTGCGGCCGGACGTGGTCCTGATGGACGTGCGGATGCCGCGTCGCAACGGGATCGAGGCCACCCGCCAGCTGCTGGCCGAAGTGGCCTGCCCGCCGAAGGTCGTGGTGATCACCACCTTCGAGAACGACGGCTACGTCACCGCCGCCCTCAGCGCGGGCGCCAGCGGCTTCGTCCTCAAGCGCCTCCCGGTCCGTCAGATCGCGGAGGCGGTCCGGGTGGTCGCGGCGGGCGAAGCGCTCCTCTTCCCGGCCGCACTGGGCCGGATGGTCGCCGCCCGCCCGCTGGGCTCCGCCGAGGCCCTGCCGCAGGCCGACCTGACCGGCCGGGAGGAGGAGGTGCTGCGCCTGATGGCCACCGGGCTCTCCAATCCGGAGATCGCGGAGTCCCTCACGGTGAGCCTGGAGACGGTCAAGACCCACGTCGGAAACGTGCTGACCAAGCTCGGCGCGCAGAACCGGACCCATGCGGTGGTGATCGCGTACGAGTCCGGCCTGATGGTCCCGGGCTTCGCCGGCTGACCGGCTTCCGCTCCTCCTCCGCCCCCGGGAGCGGGGGCGGAGGCCGGGCCGGGCCGGGGGGCATCCTCAGGAGATCGAGCCGGTTGCCGAGCGATCCGGCAGTTGCTCCCCAGGCCGTTACTCGTGGGCGCTGATCTCGCCCCCGGAAGTGAGCACGATGGAGACGCCGTTGGCGTCGACGCCGGCGTCGTGTTCGTCCGCCTCCAGCGTGGCGTCCACCGAACCTTCGTGGCCGATGATCTCGGCGCGGTAGTGGAGTTCGCCGAGCTTGGTGACCTTGGCCTGCCAGCCGCCCGCGAGGGTGAAGGTGCCTGGGCCGGTCTGTGCGCCGCCCATCCAGGAGTGGACCTCGCCGCCCATCGTGAGCAGGACGTACATGCCGTTGAGGGCAGCCGCGTCGTCCTGGCCCTTCGTTTCCAGCGTGGCCAGGACCTCACCGTCGTGGACGATCCTGGCGCGGTAGTTCTGGTCGCCGAGGTCGTAGATCTCGGCCTCGCTGCCGTCCTCCAGGGTCACGGTGTTGTCCGGGGAGTCCGCCTCGCCCGTGGCGTCGGACGCGCCGCCCGACTGCTCGCCCTCGACGTCGGAATTGGTTTCCGCCTTGCCTTCGGCCTTGGCGTCGGTGCCCGCCTTGGCGTGGGATCCCTGGACTCCGGCGGCGGCCGCGTGGCCCGCGGGCTTCGTGCCGGAGGCGTCCGCGCCGGAGCAGGCGGTCAGGGTGAGGCCGGCGACGACGGTCAGCGCGGCGAGGGCGACGCGCAGGGTGCGGCGGCGCGGGGTGCGGGCGGTGGTGCTGGAGCTCATGTCGGGTTCCCCCTGGGCGGTTGGTGTCGTGGTCTCCCCGGTACGTCACCCACTCTGCTCGGGGCCGCTACCGCGAGGCTGCACCCTCGCTAACACCCGGCTAATGCGGGGGTGGTGGCCGTCTGCCGGGGCCCGGACTCCGCTGCGGCAGTGGGGTGCGGGCGCCCCCTAGGGGCTCTCAGGGGCCGTGCGCCACCTCCAGGACGCCCTGCTCAAGGCCAGTGCAGGCGCCCCCTAGGGACTCTCAGGGGCCTCGGCCCGCCGGGTGCTGGCGAAGCGTTGGCGGTAGTGGGTCGGGGTGGTGCCCAGGTGGCGGGCGAAGGCGCGGCGGAGGGATTCGTCGGTGCCCAGGCCGCTGTGGCGGGCGGCGGCGGTGACGCTGTGGCCGTCGAGGAGGAGTTGCCGGGCGCGGTCGAGGCGGACGCGTTCGACCCAGCGGGCGGGGGTGGTGCCGAGTTCGGCGCGGAAGCGGCGGGTCAGATGGCGGGGGCTGACGGCCGCGGTGGCGGCCAGCGCCGGGAGGCTGTGGTCGGCGGCCGGGTCGGCGAGGACGGATTCCAGGACCGGGCGGAGCAGGCCACCGCGGGCGGGCGGGGTGTCGAGCGCCGTGGAGAACTGCGACTGGCCGCCGGGCCGGTGCAGGAAGACGACCATTTCCCGGGCGATGTCGCGGGCCGCATCCGCCCCGTGATCGTCCTCCACCAGGGCGAGCGTCAGGTCGATGCCCGCGCTGATGCCCGCCGACGTGACGTACCGGCCGTCGCGGAGGTGGAGGGCGTCCGGCTCGACGCGTACCCGCGGGTGACGGCGGGCGAGGGTGGCGGCGTGCCGCCAGTGGGTGGTCGCGCGGCGGCCGTCCAGCAGGCCGAGCGCGGCGAGGACGAAGGCGCCGGTGCAGACGGACGCGATGCGTGCCGCCCCGGGGGCGAGTGTGCGGACGGCCGCCAGGAGGGCGTCGTCGGGCGGCCGCTCGGCGAGGCGGTCACCGCCGGCGACCAGCACGGTGTCGACGGGCCCGGCCGCATCCGCCGTGACGGTGCCGGTCAGGGCCGGTCCGGCGGCGGTGGTGACCGGCCCGCCCCCGGGCGAGACCAGCACCAGCTCGTACGGGTACCCGAAGCGGCCCGCCTGGTGGAGTACCTCCGACGGGCCACTGACGTCGAGGAGGGTCACGCCGTCGAAGACGACGAGGGCCACCCGGGAGGGCCCGGCCGCGCCTGGGGGTGCCCCGCCGGCGCTCCGCCGTGATGTCCGGATCTGTGGTTCATCCGGCCGTGAGGACATGGCATCAGGGTAGACACCCGGGCGAACCTGGGGGAAGCACAGCGGGCGCGGCGGCCACCGTCGACCGGCCGCCGTCGACCGGCCGCGGGCAACCGGCCGCGGGCAACCGCCTGGGCGACCGGCCTCCGGCGCGGTGCCCGCGCACCGTACCGGTCCCACCCGTTCCCCTCCCATCCGACCCGAGAGGACGTACCCATGAGTGCATCGATCGCAGGAGTGGAGATCCCGGACAGTGCCCTGGCGCGGGAGGCCACCGAGTTGGTGCGGGAGGCGGCGGCGCCGCTGCTCTTCGACCATTCGCGGCGGGTGTTCCTGTGGGGGGCGCTGCGCGGCCGTGAGCTGGGCCTCGACTTCGATCCCGAGTTGCTCTACGTCGGGGCGATGTTCCACGACCTGGGGCTGACCGGGTGGTTCCGCCGGACGGATCAGCGGTTCGAGATCGACGGTGCCGACGAGGCCCGCCGGTTCCTGCACGCCCACGGCATCACCGGCGAACCGGCCGACCGCGTCTGGACGGCCATCGCGCTGCACACCACGCCCGAGATCCCGCTCCATATGGCGCCGGAGATCGCGCTGGTCACCCGGGGTGTGGAGCTGGATGTGCTGGGCATCGGCTACCACGCGGTCTCCGACGAGCAGCGGGCCGCCGTGGTCGCGGCGCATCCCCGGCCGGATTTCAAGAACGGCATCCTCGCCGCGTTCACGGAGGGCATCAAGGACCGTCCGGAGACGACGTTCGGCAACGTGAAGGCGGATGTGCTGGCCCATTACGTGCCCGGGTTCGTGCGGGGGGACTTCGTAGAGGTGATCAAGGGCTCCGACTGGCCGGAGTGAGGGCCTGCTCAGCTTCCTCCGTTCAGCTTCCTCCGTTGGTCTTCGCCCGTTCAGCTTTTCTCCGTTGGTCTTCGCCCGTTCAGCTTCCTCCGTTGGTCTTCGCCCGTGTCACCGCGCCCGCCGTCACTCCCCACTTGCCGAGGATCTTCTTGTAGGAACCCTCCATGATGAGGCGGTCCAGGGAGGCGCGGACGGCGTCGCGGAGGGCCGGTTTGCTCTTGGCGACGGCGATGCCGCAGGGGCGCGGGGCGATCTGCTGGTCGGCAACGACGAGGGCGGAGTGGCCGGCGACGGTGCGGACGGCGACGGGGTAGTCGTCGAGGCAGGCGTCGGAGCCGCCCTTGGCGACGTCGGCGTAGACCTCGTCGGCGGTGGCGAACGCGCGGATCTTGGGCTTCTGCGGGCCGAGGCCGGCCAGATGGTCGCGGGCGGCCGTGCCCTGCTGTACGGCGACCACCTTGCCGGTCAGGTCGCCGAGCCCCTTGATCGTCATGCGGTCGGTGCGGTGGACGACGAGGGCGAAGCCGGAGCGGAAGTAGTCGATCAAATCGACTACGCGCTGCCGTTCCGCGGTGTCGGTGAGGGCGGAGAGAACCAGGTCGTAGCGGCCCGAGGCGAGGCCGGGGAGGAGCTCGCCCAAGGTGCCGTTCACGATCTTGACGCCGACGCCCAGGTCCCGGCCGAGGGCCTGCACCAGCTCGATGTCGAGACCGGCGGGCCTGCCGCTCTGGACGAACTCCATCGGCGCGTAGCTGAGGTCGGAACCGACGGTGAGGCTGCCCCGGGCGCGGATGTCGGCCGGTAGCGCGACGGGCCGGGACCCGCCGGGGGACGACTTCCGGGCGGGTGGTGTGGCGCCGACGGAGGGGTCGCGGCCACCGTCGCCCCCGTCCGGCCACAGGAACCACGCCAGCGCGCCGGCCCCGGCGGCGGAGAGCGCCCCGGTCAGCGCCCGGCGCCGGGTCGTCCCGCCGCCGGTCCGCACCGGGGCGGCCGTCTCCTGGGACGGCATGACGGGGGCCGGGCCGTACTGCCCCTGCGGGGTGGCCGCGAGGCCGGGCGGGGTGGCGGGGAGCCGGCCGGGGGCCGGGGCGGCCGGGTACCGGCCGTGCGACGGCGCGGTCGGCAACGCGTGGTGCGGGGGCACGACAGACGGGGTCTGCGGGGTGGCGGCGCCCGGGGAGGCCGTGGCCGCGGTGCCGGCGCCCGGGGCGAGCGGGCCCGGCGTCCCGTCCGTACCGTCCGTACCGTCCGTACCGTCCGGCGAGCGGTCCGTGCCCTCCGTACCGTCCGGCCTCGGGCCCGTACCTTCCGGCTTCGGGCCCGTACCTTCCGGAGTCCGGCCCGAGCCGTCCGCACCGTCCGGAGTCCGGCCCGAGCCGTCCGCACCGTCCGGACCCCGCAGGCCCACCCCCGGCTTCCTCGGATCCCGCAACCGCTCGGACAGACCGCGCAGTTGCGCCGTCACCGGTTCCGGAAGCCAGTCCCCGTACGGGCCCGGTGCCCCCACCCGGGCCGCGAGGTCCGCCACCGCGGGCCGCCGCTCCGGCTCCTTCGCCAGGCATGGTGCCGCCAACGCCCGTACCGCATGCGGCAGTTCGCCGAGCCGTGGCTGCTCGTGGACGGTGCGGTACATGAGGATCTGCGGTTCGGCGTTGCCGTACGGGCCGCTGCCGGTCGCCGCGTGGACGAGTACGCCGCCGAGGGCGAAGACGTCGGCGGCGGCGGTGAGGTCGCCGCCGGAGAGGGTGAGCTGTTCGGGTGCCATGAAGCCCGGGGTGCCGAGGGCGGTGCCGGTGGCGGTCAGGGCGGTGTCGGTGGTGGAGTGGGCGATGCCGAAGTCGATGACGCGGGGGCCCTCGGCGGTGAGCAGGATGTTCGACGGTTTGAGGTCCCGGTGGACGAGGCCCTGCGCATGGACCGCGGCGAGCGCCTGAAGCAACCCGGCCGTCAGCGCCCGCACCGTGGGCACCGGCAGCGGCCCGGTGTCGTGCACGGCGTCGCTGAGCGAGACGCCCGGCACGTACTCGGTCGCCATCCAGGGGATCTCGTCGTGCGGCGCCGCGTCGACGACGGGCGCCACGAACGGCCCGCCGACCCGCCGGGCGGCAGCCACCTCACGGGCGAACCGCTTGCGGAACCCATGGTCGTCGGCGAGTTCGGCCCGCGCGGTCTTCACCGCCACCGCCCGCCCGTCCGCCCCGCGCCCCAGATAGACCCGCCCCATCCCGCCGCCCCCGAGCAGCCCGACGATCCGGAACGGCCCGATCTGCTGCGGGTCCCCCTTGCCCAGCGGACGCACCGTGTCCCCCTGCCTGTGGCGTCAGTTGCGTAGGCAGTATCGCGGACGGGGCGGGTCGGGGGCGGTGCCGGGGCGCTGACGCCTCAAGGTCCTGGCCCGCGCCGGGCGGCGTGCCACGGCATGGGCCGGGACGGACGGGGACGGGCCCCACCGCAGTCGGTGGGGCCCGTCGTGGCTTCCGTCGGCCGTGGTGCCCCTTGGGGGGCACGGGTGTGGGTCATCAGAAGCCTGGGGTGTGAGCGCCGCCGTCGAGGGACCGGCGGCTGGCGTCACCCGGCGCCGAACGCACCACCTTCGGAAGCGGGAGGGGACACGGGCCCCTCCGGGTGGCCCGGTACGGGCGGCCCTTCCGCCTCGGGTGAGGCCCACCGGCGGGTGGCAAAACGCTGCCGGATCCTTGCCGCGGCAGCGCTCCGGCCGACCTCATCGGTGGAACGGGCGAGGCGTTCCACATAGGCCGCGCGTTCCGGGGAACCCTCCGCCAGGCCGAGTTCGTCGAGCAGCCGGACGACGTGCTCAGCCGCCTCGTCGTACGGGTCCGTCGGGGTGGGGCCCTGACGGGTCGACGGGGCCGGTGTGTCGAACGTGCCATCGACCTGCGTGCCGCCGGGGAAGGGCCGGGTGCCGGTGCGCCCGGACGGCGGGCCCTGTGGTTCCGGTGCGGGTGCCCCGTGGCCCGGGGCAGCCGTCCCGTACGGCACATCGCGCGCGCAGGCCGCGGCGGGGAAAGGCGCGCGGGCGGGACACTCGGCGCCGGGGTGCCGGAACGCTTCGGGGATCTCGGCGTCGTTGGCGGCGGCCGACAGCTGGGCGAGCGGGCCGATCATCCTCACCGCATCCTCGACCCGTTCACCGTGGCGGGCCAGCCACCACACGACGGCGCTGCCGGGGGTCTTGAGCACCTCGTCGCCCAGGTAGGCGCGCCGGTTCCGTTCGAAGTGGCGGTGACGTTCCCAGGCGTCCTCCTCCTTCCGGAGCCGGGACAGCTGCGCCAGCCGGGCGCGGTCGTCCTCGTTCAGGGTCAGGTCCATGTCCTCCGCGAGGACGGTGACCCGGGCCGAGGGGTCGGTGTACCGGCAGCCGAGCTCGCCCCGGAGCCGTAGGCGAACCGCCTCCCAGCGCTCGGGGGCCTCCTGGCCGACGACGACCTGGGCCCGCGACACCACGGTGGACACGGCGAGGTCGGCGAGGCCCGGGTGCGCGGGTTCCGCTTCGCCACCGGTGGGGCGCCACCGCACGGTGGCCGAGAACAGGAACGGATAGTCGGGCCGGGCACTGTCCAGACGTATGCCCTCCAACCGGCGTTCCCTGAGGGGCCGTTTGGCCGGGAGCGCGGGGCCGGTCGGGAGGAGCGGGGCGGCGCACGGGCCGCTTGTCATGACGGCGGGGTGCCGCGTTCTCTCCCCGGCCCGGAGCCGGTCGACGGCGGCGAGTGACGGGACCAGCGCGGCCAGGTCGTCGGCGATGCGCCGGAGGTCGGCGTCAGCGTTGCGGTGATTGAGCCGCCGGTACTGGAGGTCCGCGAGTCCGGCAAGCGCTTCGGGCAGCTCGGCGCGACGGAGCCGGGCGGTCGGGCCGACCAGCACCGGAATGATCCGCGTGGCCGATCCGGTCGCCTCCAGGAGCTCCCGTCGCGTCCAGTCCCCGGGATCGCCCAGCGCTCTGCGGCCGTCGCCGGTGCGCGCGTCCGCCCAGCGCGGACCGATCACCGCCAGCAGGACGTGACACCGCCGGACGGCCGTGAGCAGCGCCTGCGGGAAATTCTGACCCGCTCCGATGGACTTGCTCGCGCGGAAGATCCGTTCGGTTCCGAAGCGCCGGGACAGCTCGCGTTCGAGCAGGGTTGCGGTGGCCTCCTCGTCGCCGGTGCGGTAGTTGATGAAGACGTCGGGCACGGTGGGTTCCCCTTCGTTCCGCTCAGGAGCGATCCACTACGGGATCGGCAGATCGGAACGTGAACGGGCCGGGGAAAGCGCGGAGTTCAGATGCTCACCGCCACCCCCCGAACCCCACCGCGCCCGCCCGGCACCACCTCGGCCGGACGGGCGACGCGCAACGTGCGACGTGCGACGAGCAACGAGCAACGAGCAACGAGCAACGCTCAACGGCTCACCCCTTCCGCGCCGCCTCCCTCAACGCCACGTTCAGTTCCAGCACGTTCACCCGGGGCTCCCCCATGAAGCCGAGGGTGCGGCCCGTCGTGTGGGCGGCGACGAGGCGGCTGACCTCCGTCGCGGAGAGGTGGTTGCGCGCCGCGACCCGGTGGATCTGAAGGCGGGCATAGGCAGGGGAAATATCAGGGTCCATGCCTGATCCGGAGGAGGTCACCGCGTCGGCGGGGATGTCCGACGGCTTGGGGGTGTAGCCCGGCACGGTGTTGTCGGCGAGGACGGCGGCCTTGGCGGCCTTGACCGCCTTGATGAGGTCGGGGCTGTCGCCGGCGCGGTTGGTGGCGCCGGAGACCAGCAGCTTGTACTGCGTGTTCACGGTGTTCTCGGTGAGGCCGCCGGACGGCCGGGGCTGGAACCAGCGGAGGTCGGGGGCGGGGGTGGACTCGCCCTTCTTCAGCGGCAGGTCGTAGCGCTGGCCGATGAGGGACGAGCCGACGGCCTGGCCGTTGCTGCGGAGTTCGGAACCGTTCGCCTGGTGGGGGAAGAGGCCCTGGGCGAGGCCGGTGACGGCGAGGGGGTAGAGGACGCCGCACAGGACGGTCAGGGCGAGGAGGGCGCGGAGTGCGGCGCCGGTGAGGCGGGCCGTGTTGGCCAGGGAGGTGTTCATGGTGGGCGTCACCCGATGCCAGGGATGAGGGTCAGAAGCAGGTCGATGAGCTTGATGCCGAGGAAGGGCATGATGAGGCCGCCGAGGCCGTAGAGGGCGAGGTTGCGGCGGAGCATGCGGTCCGCGCTCATCGGGCGGTAGCGGACGCCCTTCAGGGCGAGCGGGACCAGCGCGACGATGACGAGGGCGTTGAAGATGACGGCCGACAGGATCGCGGACTGCGGGGACGTCAGGCCCATGACGTTGAGCTTGTTCAGGCCCGGGTACACCACCGCGAACATCGCGGGGATGATCGCGAAGTATTTGGCGACGTCGTTGGCGATGGAGAACGTCGTCAGGGCGCCGCGGGTGATGAGGAGTTGTTTGCCGATCTCGACGATTTCGATGAGTTTGGTGGGGTCGGAGTCGAGGTCGACCATGTTTCCGGCCTCTTTGGCGGCGGAGGTGCCGGTGTTCATGGCGACGCCGACGTCCGCCTGGGCGAGGGCCGGGGCGTCGTTGGTGCCGTCGCCGGTCATCGCGACGAGTTTGCCGCCCGCCTGCTCCCGTTTGATGAGGGCCATCTTGTCCTCGGGGGTGGCCTCGGCGAGGAAGTCGTCGACGCCCGCCTCCGCGGCGATGGCCTTGGCGGTGAGCGGGTTGTCGCCGGTGATCATGATGGTTTTGATGCCCATCCGGCGCAGCTCGTCGAAGCGCTCCCGCATGCCGTCCTTGACGACGTCCTTGAGGTGGATGACGCCCAGGACGCGGGCGCCCTCCGCGTCGTCGACCGCGACGGGCAGCGGGGTGCCGCCCGCCTCCGCGATGGCGGTCGCGATCCGGTCGACGTCGGCGGCGACGGTGCCGCCGCGCTCGGTCACCCACGCGGCGACGGAGGCGGTGGCGCCCTTGCGGACCTTACGGGCGGGGCCCGCGGCGCCGTCCGCGGGGAGGTCGACGCCGGACATCCGGGTCTGCGCGGTGAACTCGATCCACTCGGCGCCGGTCAGCTGGTTCTGCTGCCGGGCGGCGAGGCCGTACGTCTCCTCGGCGAGGTCGATGACGGAGCGTCCCTCGGGGGTCTCGTCGGCGAGGGAGGAGAGCTGCGCGGCGTCGGCGAGTGCGGTCTCGGTGACGCCGGGGACGGGGACGAACTCGGCGGCCCGGCGGTTGCCGTAGGTGATGGTGCCGGTCTTGTCGAGGAGGAGGGTGGAGACGTCGCCCGCCGCCTCGACGGCGCGGCCGGACATCGCCAGGACGTTGCGCTGCACGAGCCGGTCCATCCCGGCGATGCCGATGGCGGAGAGCAGCGCGCCGATGGTGGTGGGGATGAGGCAGACCAGCAGCGCCGTCAGGACGATCATGGACTGTTCGGCGCCTGCGTAGACGGCGAACGGCTGGAGGGTGACCACGGCCAGCAGGAAAACAATGGTCAGGGAGGCCAACAGAATATTGAGGGCGATCTCGTTGGGCGTCTTCTGCCGGGCGGCGCCCTCCACCAGGTTGATCATCCGGTCGATGAAGGTCTCGCCGGGCTTGGTGGTGATCTTGATGACGATGCGGTCGGAGAGGACCTTGGTGCCGCCGGTGACGGCCGAGCGGTCGCCGCCCGATTCGCGGATGACCGGCGCCGATTCGCCGGTGATGGCGGACTCGTCCACGCTGGCGACGCCCTCGACGACGTCGCCGTCACCGGGTATGACGTCGCCTGCCTCGCAGACCACCAGGTCGCCGATGCGCAGGTCGGCGCCGGGGACGCTCTCCTCGGTGGTGCCGGTCAGGCGGCGGGCGACGGTGTCGGTCTTGGCCTTGCGCAGGGTGTCGGCCTGCGCCTTGCCGCGGCCCTCGGCGACCGCCTCGGCGAGGTTGGCGAAGAGGGTGGTCAGCCAGAGCCAGGCGGTGATCGCCCAGCCGAACCACGCGCCGGGGTGGAGCAGCGCCAGCACGGTGGTGAGCACCGAGCCGACCAGCACCACGAACATCACCGGGGACTTGATCATCACCCGGGGGTCGAGCTTGCGGAACGCGTCGGGCAGCGAGCGCACCAGCTGCTTGGGGTCGAAGAGGCCGCCGCCGACTCGGCCGCCTTCGGGATGGGCGGGGGCGGGCGCGTCCTGGTGCGGCGCCCGGTCCTGGGTGACGGTGGACATCGCGTCGTCCTCGTGCTTCTCGGAGGGGGTGGGCGCCTGCGCGCCCGAGGGTGGCGGCGTACCGGTGGGTGGCGGCGTACCGGTGGGTCTCTTCGTACCGGTGGTCATGACGCCAGCCCCTCGGCGAGCGGGCCCAGTGCCAGGGCGGGGAAGTAGGTCAGACCGGCGACGATCAGGATCGTGCCGACCAACAGGCCGGAGAACAGCGGCTTTTCCGTACGCAGGGTCCCTGCGGTTTTCGGTACGGGCTGCTGCTCGGCGAGCGAGCCGGCGAGCGCCAGCACGAAGACCATCGGGACGAAGCGGCCCAGCAGCATCGCGAGGCCGATGGTGGTGTTGAACCACGGGGTGTCGGCGGAGAGTCCGGCGAAGGCGCTGCCGTTGTTGTTGGCGCCGGAGGTGTATGCGTAGAGGATCTCGGAGAAGCCGTGCGCGCCGGAGTTGAGCATCGAGTGCGGCGGGGTGGGCAGCACCAGCGACGCGGCGGTGAAGCAGAGCACCAGCGCCGGGGTGACGAGGATGTAGCAGGCGGCGAGCTTGATCTCGCGGGTGCCGATCTTCTTGCCGAGGAACTCCGGCGTCCGGCCGACCATCAGTCCGGCGAGGAACACCGCGATGACCGCCATGATCAGCATGCCGTAGAGGCCGGAGCCGACGCCGCCGGGCGCGAGCTCGCCGAGCTGCATGCCCAGCATCGTCAGCCCGCCGCCGAGCCCGGTGTACGAGGAGTGGAAGCTGTCCACGGCGCCGGTGGAGGTGAGGGTGGTGGCGACGGCGAAGAGCGACGAACCGCCGATGCCGAAGCGGGTCTCCTTGCCCTCCAGGGCGCCCCCGGCCAGCTCGAACGCCCGCCCGTGGCCGCCGAATTCGGCCGCCCACATCAGCACGGTGAAGCCGATCCAGATGACGGCCATGGCGCCGAGGATTGCGTAGCCCTGCTTGAGGGAGCCGGTCAGCCGGCCGAAGGTGCGGGTCAGCGCGAACGGGATCACCAGGATCAGGAAGATCTCGAAGAGGTTGGTGAAGCCGTCGGGGTTCTCGAAGGGGTGGGCGGAGTTGGCGTTGAAGTAGCCGCCGCCGTTGGTGCCCAGCTCCTTGATGACCTCCTGGGAGGCGACGGCGCCGCCGTTCATCTGCTGGTGCCCGCCGAGGAACTGGCCCACCTCGTGGATGCCGGAGAAGTTCTGGATCGCGCCGCATGCGACGAGGACCAGCGCGCCGACGACGGAGATCGGCAGCAGCACCCGGACGGTGCCGCGGACCAGGTCGGCCCAGAAGTTGCCGAGTTCGCCGGTACGGGACCTGGCGAAGCCGCGGACCAGCGCGACGGCGACGGCGATGCCGACTGCCGCGGACACGAAGTTCTGCACCGCGAGCCCGGCCGTCTGCACGACGTGGCCCATGGCCTGCTCACCGGCGTACGACTGCCAGTTGGTGTTGGCGACGAACGACGCGGCGGTGTTGAACGCCTGGTCCGGGTCGATGGAGGCGAAGCCGAGGGAGCCGGGCAGGCTGCCCTGGAGCCGCTGGAGCAGGTAGAGGAAGAGGAGGCTGACGGCGGAGAAGGCGAGGACGCCGCGCAGATAGGCGGGCCAGCGCATCTCGGTGTGGGGGTCGGCTCCGATGGCCTTGTAGATCCACTTCTCGACGCGCAGATGCCGGCCGGAGGAGTAGACGCGGGCCATGTGGTCGCCGAGCGGGCGGTAGGCGAGCGCGAGCGCCGCTATGAGGGCGAGCAGCTGGAGCACCGCGGCGACGGCGGGGCTCAGCGCACCGGAGGCGGCAGCGAGGGAGTTCACCGTCAGAACCTCTCCGGCTTGATGAGGGCGAGGACGAGATAGCCGAGCAGGGCGACGGCCACGAGCAGCCCGATCACGTTCTCGATGCTCCGGTCGCTCACAGCTTCGCCACCCCCCTGGCGATGACGGCCACCAGCGCGAAGACCGCGAGCGTGGTGACGACGAAGGCCACGTCGGCCATCGTGAACTCCTGGGAGGAAGGGACAAGAGGGACGACCGGGTACGAGGACCCGGCCGTGTGGACTCCTCGACGAAACCCCTTTTCGGCCATCCGCCGTAGCCCGTTGACGGGTCCCTTACGGCCCCGGGCTCGCTCTTTACGCGTCCCGTACGCCACCTTCGGCCACGGAGGGTCCGGGGTGCGGGCGGGGGCGGTCCGGGGGCGCGGTAAGAGGCGTGAAGCGCGCGCCCCCGGCGGGGGCCGGGCGCCGGAGCCACCGGGGCGCGGGGCCGGTGGGGCGGTCCTGGCCCGGGGCCGGCGGGGTGGCCGTACCGGGGCCGGTGGGGTGGCCCGTCCCGGTGGCCGGTCGGCGGCCCGTATGAGGTCCGTCAAGGCGCGCCCCCGGCCCGTCAGCACCGTGTCAACGGCCCGTCCGGCAAGCGGTGTCGGGCCTAGCGTCGGCGGCATGGGACTACGTGGCACACGCGCCGCCGCGCGCGCGGCGGCCGTTACCGTACGGCGCCCGGAGCGCACCGCATCCGACGAGGACTGGCCCGCCGCGCTGCGCGAAGCCGCGGTGAGCGGGGTGCTGTTGCTGACGGCGCTGGTCGCCCTGGACGCCGCCGCCGGGAGCCTCGACGCGCTCCGCGGCGGACTGTGGGCGGCACTCGCGGTGGCGCTGTTCGGGCTGTTGCTGCCGCCGCGGGTGACCGCCGGTCAGGGCTGGCTGGCGGCCCGCGGGCCGCTGCGGCGGCGGACGGTCCGTACCGACCGGCTGGTGTCGGTGCGCTGGTCCGAGGGGGTCGCGCAGCGGCTGGTGCTGCGCGACGACGCGGGGCGGCGGGTGGTCCTCGACCCGCGGGTGCTGCTCGCCAACCCGGCGCTGTGGCACCTCTTCGCGACCGGCGCCCGCAACGCGCAGGAATCCGGCGTGTTGCGGTGCGGCGCGACGGCGCTGCGGCAGCTGACCGAGCGCGCCGAGGAACGGACCGCGCGGACGCTGCTCACGGGGAACGGTTCGGCGTAGCCTCCGGGCCCGGGCCCGGTCCCGGTCCGGAGTCGCGGGGCAGGTGGATGGTGCCCTGCCCCAGGGCGGGCGCCCCGCGGCGCACCGCGCCCGCGCCCCGGACGGCGGGGCGGGCCCGCGCCGAGGACGTCAGCTGCCAGGGGACGGACGTGACCATCACGCCGGGCGTGAACAGCAGCCGGCTCTTGAGCCACAGCGCCGTCTGGTTGTGCAGCAGGTTCTCCCACCAGCGGCCCACGACGTACTCGGGGATGAAGACGCCGATGACGTCCCGGGGGCTGGTGCGGCGGGCGTGGCGGACGTACTCGATGACCGGGCCGGTGATCTCCCGGTACGGCGAGTCGATGACGGTCAGCGGGACGTCCGTGTCGAGGCGCTGCCACTGCTCCTTCAGGCGGGCGGTGGCGGCGCGGTCCACGTCGACGGTGAGGGCCTGGAGCCGGTCGGGGTGGAAGGCACGGGCGTAGGCGAGGGCACGCAGCGTCGGCTTGTGGACGGTGGAGACGAGGACGAGCGCCAGCACCCGGGGCGGCGGGGTGAGGTCGGCGCGCGGATCGGTGACGGTCAGCTCCGCGGCGACGGCGTCGTAGTGGCGGCGGATGGCGCGCATCATCAGCCACAGCACCACCGCCGCGAGGACGGCGAGCCAGGCGCCTTCGAGGAACTTCGTCGCCAGCACGACGACCAGCACCAGACCGGTGACGAGCGCCCCGGAGGCGTTGACCGCCCGCGCCAGGTGACGGCGGCGGCGCAGCGCCGGGTCCGGGTCGGTGCGCAGCCAGCGGTTCCAGTGCCGGACCATGCCGGTCTGGGAGAGCGTGAAGGAGGTGAACACCCCGAGGATGTAGAGGTGGATGAGGCTGGTGACGTCCGCCTTGAAGCCGAACAGCAGCAGTCCGGCGACGACGGCCAGCACGAGGATGCCGTTGGAGTACACCAGCCGGTCGCCGCGGCTGTGCAGCTGGCGCGGCAGGTAGCGGTCCTGCGCCAGGATCGAGGCGAGCAGCGGGAACCCGTTGAACGCGGTGTTGGCGGCGAGGATCAGGACCAGCGCGGTGGCCGTCTGCACGACGAAGAAGCCGACGGAGTCCGGCCCGCCGAAGACCGACGAGGCCAGCTGGGCGATGACGGTGCGCTGGGTGTATCCGGCGCAGTCGGCGAGGCCGATCAACCGGCAGGGATCCTGCACGATATGGACCTTCGCGACGATCGCGAGGGTGGTGACCCCCGCGAACATCGCCACGGCGATGGCGCCCATCGCCGCCAGCGTGGCCGCCGCGTTTTTCGGCTTGGGGCGGCGGAACGCCGGGACGCCGTTGGAGATCGCTTCGACGCCGGTCAGCGCGGTGCAGCCGGAGGAGAACGCGCGCAGCACCAGCATGATGAGGGCGAGGCCGGTCAGCTGAGCCGAGCCGGGGGTGGGTTCGATGCCGTAGCGGGCGCTCTCGGCGACCGGCGCGTCCCCCATGAGGTACCGGATCAGGCCCGTCCCCACCATGATCAGGACGGCGCCGACGAAGAGGTACGTGGGGGCGGCGAAGGCGCGGCCGGACTCGCGGACGCCGCGCAGGTTCGCGGCGGTGAGCAGCGCCACGAAGCAGAGCGCCAGCAGCACCCGGTGACCGGCGAGCGCCGGCAGCGCGGAGATGACGTTGTCGACACCGGAGGCGACCGACACCGCCACCGTCATGACGTAGTCGACCAGCAGCGACGCGGCCACCACCAGCCCCGCCGACGGCCCCAGGTTGGTGGAGACCACCTCGTACGAGCCGCCGCCGCTCGGATAGGCGTACACGACCTGCCGGTATGAGAGGACGACCACGGTCATCAGGCAGATGACGGCGACGGCGAGCCACGGCGTGACGTACACGTAGGCGAGCCCGCCGAGGGTGAGGACCAGCAGGATCTCCTGCGTGGCGTACGCGACCGACGACAGCGGGTCGGAGGCGAAGACCGGCAGCGCGAGCCGCTTGGGCAACAGCGTCTCGCCCAGCTCCTCACTACGCCGGGCCCGGCCGAGGAGAAGGCGCTTGAACAGTCCGGTCACGGTGGCCACGGGCCGAGCGTAGGCAGCGGCACGCCCCTGGCAACGGCGGCGCGGGCAGGGGGACGGCGGATGGAGCAGTGCGGCGGGGCGGACGGCGCACGGCAGGCGGCGGGGGCGCGGGCCGCGGCTCCGCACGCCGGGCGGCCAGGGGCGCGCGCCCAAGCCCCGCGCGCCGGGGGCGGGCGGCAGCCCGCCGGGCCCCGGCGCGTTCCCGACCGGCTGCCAGCACTCGTTCGATCCGTGGGAGGAGGGCACACTGAGGTGATCGGTCCGTTCGACGTACGGAGTGTCCCCATGGCCGTGCCACGACCGGAGCCGCCGGCGCCGATGAATGGCGTCGTCGCGGTCGTGATCGACGAGAACGGCCTGGTCACGCACTGGACGCGGTCCGCCGCGCAGCTGCTGGGCCATGAGCCGGACGCGGTGCTCGGCACGCCCGCCCGCGCGCTGGTCATGCCGCGGTCCGCGCGGCCCGTCCCCCGTACGGGCGAACTGTCCGGCGCCCCCGGCGGCCGCGTCCTCCCGCTGCGCCACCGTGACGGACACGCCGTCCCCGTATGGGTGCGGCTGCTGCCGCTGGCCGGTGCGGGGGTGCTCGCCCTGGGGCTGCCCGCGGCGGCGCTCGCGGCGTGGGACGACGAGACGGCGGTGGGCCGGGCGCTGCTCTCCCAGGACCTGTGGCAGCTGGCCGTGCACGGCTTGGACCTGCGCATCCGGCAGGCCAGCCCGGCGGTCGGCCGGGCCGGGCGGCTGACCGCCGACGGCCACGATCCGCTGTGCGCGATGCCGGGCCTGGAGGGTGGCCGGACCGGCGCGGAGCTGCTGCGGCACGTGATGGAGAGCGGCGAGCCGGTGGTGGACGCGTCGGGGGTGCTGCGCGCCGCGTCGCCCGGGCGCCACGACCTGGTGTATTCGCTGACCGCGGCGCCGCTGCACGACCTGTGGGGCCGCCCGAACGGCGCGCTGACCTCGCTCGTCGACGTCACCGAGCGGTACCGCTCCGCGCGCCGCCTCGACCTCGTCTACCGGGCGACGCGGTCCATCAGCGGCAGCCTGGAGGTGGAGCGCACCGCGCAGGACCTCGTCGATCTGCTGGTGCCGTCGATGGGCGACCTGGCGTCGGTGGAGATCGCGGAGGCGACGCTGCGCGGGGGCGAGCCGCCGCGCAGCGTGGAGGGCGTGCACGGTGACTTCCGGCGGCTGGCCGTCAAGCATGCGCACGGTCCCTGGCCGGAGGGGCTGATCCAGGCGGGCGAGATGCTGCCCGACATCCCCAACGGGCCCGGCTTCCGCGATCTGGAGCGGGGCAAGGTGCTGGTCGTCAACGACCCGGACGCGTACGCGGCGATCCTCGGCGCCGGCCCGGCGGCGGCGCGGATGGTGCCGGAGGGGCTGAGCGCGTCCATCGGGGCGGCGCTGGTCGCCCGGGGCCTGGTGCTCGGCTACGTCCAGGTGTACCGCGCCCGGCAGAGCGCCCCGTTCGACGGGCAGGACGCCAAGCTGCTCCAGGAGATCGTCAGCCGCGTCGCGCTCGGCATGGACAACGCCCGCCGCTACACCCGCGAGCACCGGATGTCGGTGATGCTGCAGAACAGCCTGCTGCCGCCGGTGTCACGCTCCACGGCGGCGGCGGAGTCCGCGGGCATCTACCTGTCGGCGGAGGGCGACGCCGGGGTGGGCGGCGACTGGTTCGACGCGGTACCGCTGTCGTCACTGCGGACCGCGCTGGTGGTCGGCGACGTCATCGGCCACGGGCTGAGCGCGACCGCCACCATGGCGCGGCTGCGCACCGCCGTGCATACCCTCTCCGACCTCGATCTGGGCCCGGACGAGCTGCTGACCCGGCTGGACGACCTGGTGCACCGGATGGCGGAGGAGGCCGAGCATCCGGACACGATGGGCGCATCGTGCCTGTACACGGTGTACGACCCGGTGGACCGCCGGTGCCGGGTGGCGAGCGCCGGGCATCTGATGCCCGCGGTGGTGCATCCGGACGGCACGGCCCGGTTCATCGATGTGGCGACGGGGCCCGGGCTGGGCGTCGGCGGGATGCCGTTCGAGGTGACGGAGGTGGAGATCCCGCCGGGCAGTGTGCTGGCGCTGTACACCAACGGGCTGATCGAGGCGGAGCGCCGGGGCACGTCCGCGTCGCACGAGGAGGCGGAGGCGGCGGTGCTGCGGCGGCTGGCCGAGGCGGCGGGCCCCGAGCGGTCGCTGGACGCCATCGGGGAGGAGCTGGTGGCATCGGTCCGGGCGGCGCCGCACCGGCCGGACGACATCACGGTGCTGCTGGCCCGCACCCGCGCGATCCCGGCGACCTCGGTGGCCGCCTGGCAGTTCCCCGCCCGGCCCACGGCAGTGGCGCTCGCCCGGGAGCTGGCCACCGAGCAGTTGCAGGAGTGGGGCCTGGACGCGCTGGTGTTCAGCACCGAACTGGTCATCAGCGAACTGGTCACCAACGCGCTGCGGTACGCGCGCGGCCCGATCGGTGTCCGGCTGGTCCGCGACCAGGTGCTGGTCTGCGAGGTCACCGACTCGTCCAACAGTCAGCCGCGGCTCCGCCAGGCCCGCGACACCGACGAGGGCGGCCGCGGCCTCTTCCTCGTCGCCCAGCTCACCACCCGCTGGGGCAGCCGCTACGGGCAGACCGGCAAGACGGTGTGGACGGAGCAGGCGCTCGAAGGGGTGGAGGGGTGAGCGGGCCGGGGACGGCATCGACACGGGCCGGGTGGCGGAAGGCCAGGAAGGCACCGTGGGCAGTTCCGAGATCCTCCCCGATCCTTCCAGGGAATTCGGAATCCACTCACTCTCCGCTGCTCATACCACTCCACTCGTATTCGAGAATTCTTAGCGGTTATCCGGCGTCCCAGATTCGATGCAATCCGAGGACGCCGCCGACCCCAAAGCCAACGCCTTGCCGCTTCCATGGATCGCGCACACCGCGTCAACATCGCGGTCCGTGAGTTCTCGCAACTCCACACGGCTACCACAACGGCTGACCGGATACATAGGGAGTGACCCTGGCCTGGCGTGGCCGGCACCGCCCGGCGGCGGCTCCCAGATCAGGGACAGCCGCGTACACAGGTATGGCGACTGCGCCGAAGCTGCGCACTGCATCCGAGGCCAAGACCGTTACCGAACAGGGGATTTAACAACGGAACGGTGGTCACGGAATCGCCCTTGCCCATACTCTGACCATGTCGAGTCGTAGGGAGGGACAAGGCCGTGTCCAGTGAAGATGCCGCCCCGGACCCGTACGCCACACCATTGGTTTTCGGCCAGAGGCTGCAAATCCTCCGGGAGCGCAGAGGCATGTCACGACAGGTGCTCGCAGGGCTGGTCGCCATGTCAGCATCCTGGGTGAAACGGGTGGAGAACGGGCAGCTTCAGACCCCCGGCCTGGACATGATCCTCCAAATCGCCGAGGTCTTGCGCGTAAGCAACCTCGCGGAACTCACAGGACGCAAATCCATGCCCATCGCCCTGTTCACGGGCCCTGGCCACCCACGACTCGCAGCCGTAGCCGACGCCGTGAACCGTTTCCCTGTGGGCTCACAGTCCGCTCCTGCCCCGTCCCCCACGCACATCCGTGCCCGACTCGCGCGAGCATGGGCGGCACGGCATTCAGCCCCCAACCACAGGGAAGTCATCGGGTCCTTGCTTCCGGGCCTCATCACCGACGCCCAACTCTCCGTCAGGCAGGCGAACTCCGCCGTCCAACGCCGCGCCGCGCAGGCAAGCCTGTCCGAGGTGTACAGCCTCAGTCAGTTCTTCCTCGCTTACCAACCGGACGCGTCCCTCCTGTGGAGGGTGGCCGAGAGAGGGATCGTCGCGGCCCAGGAATCCGAAGACCCCCACACCATCGGGGTAGCGGCCTGGCTCACGGGCCAAGCGCACCGGGATTCCGGACCGCACCACTACGACGCCGCCGACGAAGTGAACCTGGCCACGCTCCGGTTCCTCGAACCCATGTTGAACGAAGCGGCAGACGACGTTCGCGCCATCACGGGCGCACTTCAATTTGAGGTGGGATACACGGCGGCACGTCGCGGGGAAACCGGGACCGCATGGCGCTATTGGGATTCGGCCCGCGAGATCGCCGAAGCTCTACCCGCCGACTACTACCATCCCGTGACCTCGTTCTCCCGAGCAATCATGGGTGCACACGCCGTCACGATCGCCGTCGAGCTGCACTCCGGCACCGAATCCGTGCGACAAGCGGCACAAGCTGAAGCCGCAGCGATCCCGTCAAGGCCCCGCCGAGCACGACACCGCATCGAGCAAGCCCGTGGATACCACCTCGACGGCCAACCCGACGTCGCCCTCGCCACGCTGGCCCACGCGTACGAGGCAGCACCGGAGACCATCCAGTACAACGGCTACGCCCGCCGGATCGTCCTGGAGGAGACCGAAGCCAAGGCCCCGGCGCGTCGCCGACGTGCGTGCGAACTCGCCGCCCGAATTGGCCTCTTGAGGACCTGAGCAAGGGGACACAATCTGTGTCCCACTTTCTCTGAACACGCTCCTACCGTCTTCTCATGGACATCGAGCGTGCACTGGTAAAGGCGCGCGTCACTGCCGACGCGCTCCTGCAGATCCTGACCGCTGCCGTTGCGCCCCCTGCTCAGAAGGTAAGGGCATGAGCAGCGCGTTCCCACCCATCGACGTCGACAGCAGCGCGGCGACGATGCGGCAGCTCCTGGGGAGGCTCCACGACGCCTATCTCGGGGAGTACGACGACGACCTGGACGCCGTACTCGGGGCTGCCGCAGGGCCGGAGGGCATCGCGGGAGCTCGCCCTCCCCAGCGGAGGCGACTGCTTCCGGGACTTCGTCGTCGCCCCCTCGGCTCTCCGCCCAGTCAGGCACCGTCCCTCGACGTGGTGGCGATCTCCGGACGCGCGAGGCGGTTGGACCGCCTCCTGGCGCAGCTCATCAACATCGCTCGCGCACGGGCCGGTGGCCGCCCCGGACCGGGGTTCTCCACGGCCATCGACCGCGCCGACCGCCTCCGCACCGGCACAGCCGCTGCTGTCAGCACCGATGAGGCGCACGTCCGTCGGATGGCGATGGCGGCCCAAGACCTCCTCGACCACCTGGAGCCGGACGACGCCGCGCCGTTGCCCACGTTCGAGCCACTCCCCCGGGAGCTGCGGTGCGCATGATTCCGCCGCTGCCGCCCGCCTACTGGGCGCACCTGGACCACATCGATGCCGACGGCCAGGCCGTCGGCATCGACTCCGAGGGTCGGCCCGCCCCGCACAGCTTCGTGGCGTCGAGCCCCGACGTGGCCCTGGAGTGGATGCGCGAATCCGTCCGCGGGGCCCTGCTCGACCTCGACCGCGCCGGTTTCGACTGCGCGTGGGGATGGCTGGGGAATCACCGTGCCGCCGACGCCTCCGCGGCCGGTCTCTTCCAGGGGCGCCCCGTGCGCTTCGCCGTGACGACACCGTCCGGCCGCTGGTCCTGGAGCGCCGCGCCGGTCGGCGCTCTCCTGCCCCTCGCCGGGCGGTGCCCCGCTTCACTGCCGTCCTCCCACTGCTGCGACTCGGCGGGCCCGGTACGGCGCCGCGTTCTTCCCTCGACCGTGACCAACTAACCCACTTTGAACGGATCTTCTGATGCCGAAGCCCGCCTTCAACCTGGCTAACATTGCGGCGCCCCTCCCGTCTCTCGCCACCGACCTGCTGACCGACGGGCTCCGCGCCGCGGGCATCCCCGCGGAGGCGTCCATCAGCGCGGATGGCGAGATCACGCTGAGCCGTCTGACCCTGGACGACGTGCAGTTGCTCGCCAACCGCCTGCACGACGGCCTCGTTTCGGTGGTGGAGGAGCTGTGCGTGGCGCTGACGGCTCATGGGATCCGTACCAGGCCCGTCGTGGAGTACGGGCGGGTCCGTCTCGGCGAGTGGTCCCTCGCGCAGGTCGACGCTCTCGCCCTCGCCCTGGGCGCGCCTGCGCAGCCGGGCCTGGTCGACACCGACTACCCGGGATGGCCCGAAGCACATGACGTGTGCCGCCGCCTCGAAGCGGCGAGCAAGGACGCCATCGGCCACGGGATCCGCGGCGATCTGATCCCGTACTGCGTCGGTTGTGACCGAGACGCCGGACTGCGCTACCTGCCGCTGGAACCCGACGTCGTACGCCGTCTCACCGGGGCCCTGATCCGCAGGGCGAAGCCCGCGGGAGGCGACGCCTGATGGCCGGGGTCGAGTTGTCGGGCCTGGAGGTGAAGGTCCTGCTGGGCGTCGCCTACGGCATGTCCGTGGAGGAGGTCGCGACGCAGGCCGCCATGCGGCTCAAGACGGTCCGAGTCCTGCTGTCCAGCGCCAAGGACAAGCTGACCTGCCGCGCTATGACGGATGCCGCGGCCGTCGAGCGTGCCTACGTCACCGGTGCCCTGCCCAACCCCATGCCGGAACCGGCCTCACGCCAGGTCGCCCTGCGGATCTCCACCTCTCAGGTCGCATTGATCTGGTTGATCTCCCTGGGGGCGACCGCCTCGGGCATATCGAAACGCTCCCACGTGCCGGTCATCAAGGTCGAGCAGGACATCCGCGCACTGTGCGAGTCCACCGGCGCCGCCTCCGCCGCGCACCTCATCACCCGCGCCCGGCAGCTGAACATCCGCTACCACCGCGGGCTCCCCCCTACCCGTTCGCCCCTCCCGCCATCGCGACGCCCTGCCCGAGCCGCCTGTACCGTCAAGCCCCGACGCACCGACGACACAGCAGGAACCATGAGCCCCGAACCAGCGCAGCCCGTGATCGACACCCACGTCATCCTCCGGGACGGTGACAAGATCCTCTTCTCCCAGCGCGGCGGGCCCTACGGCCACGGCCGGTGGCACGTTCCGTCGGGCAAGCTCGACAAGGGTGAACCGCTGACCGTCGGAGCCGTTCGCGAGCTGTTCGCGGAAACCGGTATCCACGTCGGCCCCGGGGACCTGCGCCTCGTGCAGGTGGTGCACCACAAGCAGAGCGCCACCGTCGAGCGCATCGGGTTCTTCTTCGAGGCCACAGCGTGGATCGGAGAGCCGGTGAACCGGGAGCCCGAGAAGTGCATGAGCCTCGAATGGTTCTCCGTGCACGAGCTGCCCGACGACATCATCGAGTACCCCAAGGAAGGCATCGACGGGTACCTCGCCGACGCAGCCCCGCTGTCAGAACACGGCTGGCAAGGCCCCGCCTGACACCAGCGGGGCACGGTGATACGCGCACCGCGCGCGTAGGGCTGCGCCCCGCACGCCGCCTCATCACTCCCCTCACCACCCGGTGGCGTGGCTGATCGCCCTGTGCGCCGACGACGGAGGCGACGGACCAGATGCGACGGCTGAACCTCCTGGTCGGACGCGCAGCCACCACGGCCACCGCCTTACGGCCTTGCCCAGCAGCTCGGGACCGCCGGGCACCCGGAGCGTCCGGCCGGGCCGCGAGCTGAGTGCCGACCGGCCGGTCACGGTGCGCCACTGGTGTCTCCAGGCCGAGGACACCCGGGCCACCCTCACCCCTGTACGCCCGCCCCCACCCCGAAACACTCCTGCGCCCGCGCCTCCAGCAGCGCGATGAAGTCCGCGACGGCGGGCGTCGGCGTACGGGCCGTGACGCGGGTCAGGCCGACGGTGCGGTGCGCGGACGGTTCGTCCATCGGGAGGTCGACGAGGCCGGGCACGGGCACCGGGGACGGCGGCAGCACCGCGACGCCCAGGCCCGCCGCGACGAAGCCGCGGATGGTGGCGATCTCGGCGCCCTCGAACGCCACCCGGGGCGTGAACCCGGCGTCCGCGCAGAGGCCGTTGACCAGGCGGCGCAGGCCGTAGCCCGAGGTGGCCATGACGAAATCCTCGTCGGCGGCGTCGGTGAGGCGGACCCGTTCGCGCGCGGCCAGGCGGTGACCGGCGGGGACGACCAGGCGGAGCGGTTCG
Source organism: Streptomyces sp. NPDC059080 (assembly GCF_042739975.1). NCBI lineage: Bacteria > Bacillati > Actinomycetota > Actinomycetes > Kitasatosporales > Streptomycetaceae > Streptomyces > Streptomyces sp. NPDC059080. The sequence goes on along the minus strand of NZ_JBHYGX010000030.1, from coordinate 39,856 downwards.
CGGGCGACCGGGAGGGTGGTGATGCCCGCCTCGTCGGGCAGCGGTGACGTCAGGCAGAGATCGACCTCACCGGCGCGCAGCCGCGCCAGCAGCCCCTCGGCGTTGTCCTGCACCAGCTGGAACCGGGCCTGCGGATGCCGCTCCCGAAACCAGCTGACCAGCAGCGGAACGGGCGCGGCGCCGAGCGCGGGCAGGAAGCCGAGGGCGACGGTGCCGGGCACGTCGGTGGCGAGCCGCAACTCCTCGCAGCCGGTGGCGATCTCCGCCAGGCCCCGCTGGACACGGGCGAGGAACGCCCGGCCGTGCCGGGTCAGCCGCAGCCCGCGCCCCTCGCGGTCGAAGAGCGGGGTGCCGACGGCCGCCTCCAGCCGGGCGATGCCGCGGCTGACCGTCGACTGCGGCGCGTCCAGCTCGTCGGCGGCGGCCGAGAGATGTTCCAGCCGGGCGACCGCCACGAACCGCACGAGGTCCGGGCAGACCGCCGCCAGCGGCCCGGCCGACACCCCGCCACCCCACTCGCTCATCTGTTCCATATCCGGAACATACCTCGCCGATCCATGCATTGGACGCATCATTTACCCCGTGCCTACCGTCGCCGGGTGACCGACGCCGCCCCGATACCCGCCGCACACACCCGAGGCACCCCCGGCTTCCGGCGCGCCACCGGTGCGCTCTTCGCGGCCGGGCTGACCACCTTCATGACGCTCTACTGCGTCCAGGCGCTGCTGCCCGCCCTCTCCTTCGACCTGCACCTCTCCCCCGCCGCGTCGTCGCTGACCGTCTCCGTCTCGACCGCGTCGATGGCGCTCGCCGTGGTGCCGCTGACCGCGGTCTCCGACGCCTGGAGCCGTACGGGCATGATGACGCTCGCGCTGAGCTGCGCCGCCCTCCTCGGCATCGCCGCCGCCTTCGCCCCCACCTTCCCGGCGCTGCTGGTGATCCGCGTCCTCCAGGGCCTCTCCCTCGCCGGGCTCCAGGCCACCGCGATGTCGTACCTCGCCGAGGAGGTGGACCGCGCGTCGCTGGGCCAGGCGATGGGCCTGTACGTCGCGGGCAACGGCATCGGCGGCATGGCGGGGCGGCTCGTCGCCGACGGGGTGCTGGAGGTGACCGGCAGCTGGCGATGGGCGATCGGCGCGGTCGGGGTGGCCGCGGCGGTCTGCGCGGTCGTCTTCCGGCTGACCATCCCGGCGTCGGTCCGCTTCGTCCGCCGCGAGCCGCGCCCGCGCACGCTGGCCGCCGGGATCGGCCGGGCGCTGCCGGACAGCGGACTGCTGCGCCTGTACCTCATCGGTTTCGTCGCCATGGCCGCGTTCGTCACCGTCTACAACTACCTGGGCTTCCGCCTCATCGCGGCGCCGTTCCACCTCTCCCAGACCGCCGCCGGACTGCTCTTCGTGGCGTATGCGGCCGGGTCGTTCTCGTCGGCGGCGGCGGGCCGTCTCGTCGACCGGTTCGGCCGCCCGCGGGTGCTGATCCCGGCGCTGCTGACCACCGTCGCGGGGCTGGTGGTGATGCTCGTACCGCAGCTGGGCGCGGTCGTCCCGGGGCTGGTGGTCTTCACCGTCGGGTTCTTCGCGGCGCACGCGGTGGCCAGCGGCTGGGTCGGCGGCCGGGCCACCGCCCTGGGCGCGCAGGGCGCCGCCGTCTATCTCTTCTTCTATTACATCGGCAGCGCCGTCGGCGGCACGGTCGGCGGCGTCGCCTATGCGGCCGCCGCCTGGCCGGGCGTCACGCTGTACTGCCTCGCCCTGATCACGCTGGCCCTGGTCAGCGCGGTCACGCTGCGGCGCCTCCGGCCGGCCGCCGGGCCGGAGCCCGCCGGGGAGCGGGCGGCACCCGGGACGGCCGCGACGACGGAACCGGAGGCGGGGCGGGGCGCCTGAGGGGCCGCGCTTCGCGAAGCCGCGCGCCCGTCGAGGGAGGCGAGATGCGGACGGCGTTCAGCCATGGCGGGCGCGGGCGTCAGCGGTCGCACTTGGGGGTCGCGTACCGGTCGTCGCCGGTCCACGAGCCGCGCGCCCCGGTGCCCGCACCGCCCGCGCTCCCGCCGCCGCCCGTAGCGCCAGCGCCGCCAACGCCTCCGGGGCACCCGCCTGGCCGCGGACACCAGGGAAGGCGTTGATGTCCACGATGACCGGGGTCCCGTCGCCCGCGTCCAGGAGGTCGACGCCGTAGACGTCGAGGGCGAAGACCTCACCGACCCGGTGCACCAACTCGGCCCAGCCGGCGGGCAGTTCGCTCAGACCGACGGTGGTGGTGCCGCCGCGGCCGCCAGGTGCCAGCTCGGAGCGGCGGACGGCGGCGAAGAGCTGCCCGTCGATCGCCCACAGCTTGTGGTCCCAGCCGCCGTTCGGCGTGAACTCCTGGACGACGACGGGCTCATCGGGCCAGGCCGCGGCGAGCGCACGCAGGTCGGCGGCGGTATCGGCGCGGGCGACGAGGTCGCCGCGACGGCTGCGGCGGCTCTTGACGACCAGCGGAACGGATGGCTCCCCGGCCGCCGCCAACGGCCCGAGCCGGTCCAGCGTCCGGGTGGCCGCGAACGGCAGCCCCGCCGTCCGCGCCACCGCCGCCATCTCCGTACGGTCCTGGCACAACGCGGTCGCCGCCGCGGAGTTGACCACCGCGGCGCCGCCCTCCTCCAGCCGCGCGGCGAGCGCCAGCGCACGGGGCGTGTGGGCCTTGAGGAGGTAGACGTCGGCGGCGGGCACCCCGTCCGCCACCGGGACCTCGCCGTCCACCTTCGCCCCCTCCGACGCCCCCGACCTCGCGGCGCCCTCATCCGGTACGAGTACGGGTACGGGTACGGGGCCAGGTACGGCTACGGGTTCGGGTGCGGGGACGGATACGGGGACAGGTACGGATACGGCCTCCGCATCCGGGTCGTACGCCACCACCGTGCCCCGCTCGGCCCACAACGCCGACGCCGCCGCCAACAACGGATGGCCCGGCTTATCCGTGAGCAGACAGACCCTCACCGGGCACCCCCTACGGGCGCGGGCCCGGCCACCCGCCGCCGCCTCCACGGCCGGCCCGGCCGGACAACGTCCCCCCGGCGGCGCCCCTCGCCCGATCGCCGCACCGCGCCCCACGGCATGCCGTCACGCCGAACCCGCCCCGCCACCCGCAAGCCCCGCCCCATCCCGCACCTCATCCCTCCGAAACCCGCCGCCACGCAGCGCGCCGGCCCGTCTCCTCGTCCTCACGCATCCACGCCGCGGAACGTACAGGAAGCCTTCCTGTACGAAGCCGCCCACGCAGCGTCCCGGAAGGCCGCACGCCGCGGAATGCACAGGAAGCTTCCCTGTACGAACCCTCCGCGCAAGGCCCCGCCCCGCCCCTCTCGATACCGTGCCCCGACACCACCCACCGGGAGGCCCCGTGACCAGCAAGCCCACAAGAAACGGCACGCCCCACACCACCACACACGACACCACACACGGCACCACACGCGACGCCACACGCGGCGCCGCCACGAGCGCCAGGAAGCCCCCAGGCGCCACCCCCCGCCCCGCCTCCTTCGACGAGCTCGACCGGAAGATCGTCGCCGCCCTCATCGACAACGCCCGGACCAGCTTCGCGGAGATCGGTACGGCGATCGGCCTCTCCGCCACCGCGGTCAAGCGGCGCGTAGACCGGCTCCGTGACGCCGAGGTGATCACCGGGTTCACCGCGACCGTGCGGCCCTCGGCGCTGGGCTGGCGGACCGAGGCGTACGTCGAGGTGTACTGCGACAGCGCCGCGCCGCCCCGACGGCTGGCCGAGGTGGTCCGCAACCACCCCGAGATCGCCGCCGCGATGACCGTCACCGGCGCCGCCGACGCGCTGCTGCACGTCCGGGCCACCGACGTCGCGCACTTCGAGGAGGTGCTGGAGCGGATCCGCGACGAACCCTTCATCCGGAAGACGATCAGCTACCTCGTGCTGTCCCATCTGCTGCCCGACTCCCCGGAGGCGGGCGCCCGGCAGGCCGCCCCCGACGACCCGCCGGCCGACGCAACGATCCTGCCCAGAGGGGCCTGATCACGCAGCGATGCTGCGTCGTTGCGCAGCATGTTCGGCTTGTCCCGCGCGTCGGGCGCTCCCTACCGTGGAGACGTATCCGGCAGTCCCGCGGCCGCCCGCCGCGGGCCGACCGGCTGTGCCCCGTAGGAAGCGGAGGTTCCTGCCGTGCCGACGAGTCATGCGCCCGCCCCGAAGAGCCACGAGCCCGCACCGCCCGACCCCGCCACCGGGATGGCCGTGGCGACGCACCCCACCGGCCCCACCAGCCTTACCGGCCCCACCAGCACTGGTCCCACCGGCACCGGCCCCACCAGCACCCTCGGCCCGGCCGGTGACACCACGTTGCGCAGTGGCACCACGCTGTCCGGTGACGCCACGTTGCGCGGTGACACCGCACTGTCCGGTGACGCCACGCTGCGCGCCACCGTGGACGCGCTCCCCGCCCCCCGCCGCACCGCCCGCCCGCGCCGCTTCCTGATGTGCCCGCCCGAGCACTTCGACGTCCGCTACGCCATCAACCCCTGGATGAGCGGCGACGCGCCCGTCGACGCCGCGCGCGCCGCCCGGCAGTGGGAGGCACTGGCCGCCGCCTACCGGGCGCGCGGCCACACCGTCGAGACCGTGGCGCCCGAACCGGACCTGCCGGACATGGTCTTCGCCGCCAACGCGGCGCTCTGCCTGCACGGCAAGGTCTTCGGCTCGTCGTTCCACGCCCCGGAGCGCCGCCCGGAGTCCGCCGCGTACGAGAAGTGGTTCGCGGCGGACGGCCACGCGGTGCGCCGCCCGGAGTCGTCGTGCGAGGGCGAGGGCGATCTGGTGCCGGTCGGCGGCCTGATCCTGGCCGGTACGGGCTTCCGCACCAGCCGCGCGGCGCACGCCGAGATCCAGGAGTTCTTCGGCGTCCCGACGATCGCCCTGCACCTGACCGACCCGTACTTCTACCACCTCGACACCGCACTGTTCGCCCTCGACGACGAGAACGTCGCGTACCACCCGGAGGCGTTCTCGGCGGGCAGCCGTCAGGTGCTGGAGCGGCTGTTCCCGCGGGCGGTGCACGCCACCCGCGACGACGCGCTGGCGTTCGGCCTCAACTCCGTCTCCGACGGCCGTCATGTCTTCGTCGCCCCGCAGGCCACCGGGCTCATCGGCCGGCTGGCCCAGGAGGGCTATGTCCCCGTCCCCGTCGACCTGTCGGAGTTCCACAAGGCCGGCGGCGGCATCAAATGCTGCACCCAGGAGATCCGCTCATGACCGCTCCCGCACAGACCGGCCCCGCGTCCGGTGCCGCCCCCTCTTCGGCGTCCGTCATCGCCGCCGAGACGCCCGTCCTCGCCCACAACTACCACCCGCTGCCGGTGGTCGTGGCGCGTGCGGAGGACGTCTGGGTCGAGGACGTCGAGGGCCGCCGGTACCTCGACATGCTGGCCGGTTATTCCGCCCTCAACTTCGGCCACCGCCACCCGGTGCTGACCGCGGCCGCCCACCGCCAGCTCGACGCGCTGACGCTGACCTCCCGCGCCTTCCACCACGACAAGCTCGCCTCCTTCGCCGCCGGGCTGGCCCGCCTCACCGGCCTGGACATGGTCCTGCCGATGAACACCGGCGCCGAGGCGGTGGAGAGCGGCATCAAACTGGCCCGCAAGTGGGCGTACGAGGTCAAGGGCGTCCCGGCGGACCGGGCGACGATCGTGGTGGCCGCGGACAACTTCCACGGCCGCACCACCACCCTGGTCAGCTTCTCCACCGACCCGGTCGCCCGCGACGGCTTCGGCCCGTTCACGCCGGGCTTCCGCATCGTCCCGTACAACGACCTCCCCGCCCTCGAAGCGGCGATCGACGAGACCACCGCCGCCGTGCTGATCGAGCCGATCCAGGGCGAGGCGGGCGTCGTGATCCCCGACGACGGCTACCTCACCGGCGTCCGTGAGGCGACCCGCCGCGCCGGGTGCCTCTTCATCGCCGACGAGATCCAGTCCGGCCTCGGCCGCACCGGCCGCACCCTCGCCGTCGACCACGAGGACGTCGTCCCCGACGTGCTGCTGCTGGGCAAGGCGCTCGGCGGCGGCATCGTCCCGGTCTCCGCCGTCGTCGCCCGCCGCGACGTGATGGAGGTGCTGCGCCCCGGCGAACACGGCTCGACGTTCGGCGGCAACCCGCTGGCCGCCGCGGTCGGTTCGGCCGTTGTGGACCTGCTGGCCACCGGCGAGTACCAGCGCCGCGCCGCGGAACTGGGCGAGGTGCTGCGCGAAGGGCTGTCCGCCCTCACCGGCCGCGGCGTCGTCGCGTTCCGCTCCCGCGGCCTGTGGGCGGGCATCGACATCGACCCGTCCCTCGGCACCGGCCGCCACATCAGCGAACTCCTCATGGCCGAAGGCATCCTCGTCAAGGACACCCACGGCTCCACCATCCGCCTCGCCCCACCCCTGACGATCACCCGGGAGGACCTGGAGGGGGCGCTGGCGTCGCTGGGGAAGGTGCTGGGCTGACCCCGGTTCGTACGAACGGACGCGGCCCGGCGGGTGATCTCCGCCGGGCCGTACCGGCTCCCGCGCCCCGGCCTGGCGCCGGAGCCGCGTTCAGCCCCCCCCCGCAGCACTCCGTGGCGCTCCGTGGCGCGGGCGTTCCGGCGCTCAGGCCGCGTGGGCATCTGACCGGGCAGTGACGGAGCCGCCGCCCTGACGCCGCACACCCGCCCCTCCCACGTCACAGTCAGGTAATGCCCGCCCCGCGCCCCGCTCCCCCATGGGTGAAGCCCCTGGCCGGAGGCTAAGGTCGGCAGCAGAACCACCAAGGCGAGGGGGAAGCCGTCGATGGCGCGGGACGAGGCCGTGATCGGCTGCACCGGGGTGCTGCTCATCGGCACCCGGGGCGAGGCCGGGCCCGGCGAGGTCCAGGTGCGGGTCAGGGGCGGGTCCGAGACGTTTCTGGCCTGGTCGGCGGAGCCGCTGGCGACCGGCACGGAGGTGCTGGTGATCGCCTCGCGCGGCACCCGGCAGGTGGACGTCCTCGCCTGGTCCGATCCGTTGGACGCGCTGAACGGTTAGAGGGGCCTCCCTTCGCGTGCGCCACGCGCCGCGAACCACCCCTTGGACCGGCGGCGCCGGTTGAGGAGACGAGAGATGTTCGGTTACCGCGTACCGGCCCCGGATGAGGCCATGTTGATCTCGGGCGGCCGGCGGGGGCACGGCGACGCCCCGTTCCGCGTGGTGATCGGCCACGGCAAGTTCGTGCTGCCGGTCTTCCGCAAGACCCGGTTCCTGACGTTGGCGATGTGCGAGTCGGAGGTCGCGGAGACCTGCGTGACGAAGCAGGGCATCGCGCTGACCGTGCGCGCCGTGATCGCGTTCAAGGTCGGCAACGACACCGAGTCGATCGTCAACGCCGGACAGCGCTTCCTGTCCGACCAAGACCAGATGTCCGTGCTGACCGGGCGGATCTTCGCCGGTCATCTGCGGTCCATCATCGGCTCGATGACCGTCGAGGAGATCGTCACCGAACGGCAGAAACTCGCCACCGAGGTGCTGGAGACCTCCAAGACGGAGATGGCGAAGATCGGCCTGATCGTCGACTCGTTGCAGATCCAGTCGATCGACGACGGCGACACCGGCTACATCGAGGCGATGTCCGCGCCGCACAAGGCCGCCATCCAGCGGCAGGCGCAGATCGCACAGGCGCGGGCCACCCAGGCGTCGGCCGAGGCGCAGCAGGAGGCGGCGCGGAACCAGGCCGAGTACTCGCGGCAGACGGCGGTGGTCCAGGCGCAGTACAGCGCCGAGGTCGACCGGGCCCAGGCGCAGGCCGCGCAGGCGGGTCCGCTGGCCAATGCCCACGCCCAGCAGGAGGTTTTGGCCGCCCGTACGGAGCTGGCCGAGCGGGCCGCGTCGCTGCGCCGGCAGGAGCTGGTCGCGGAGGTCGTCAGGCCCGCCGAGGCGGAGGCCGAGCGGATCCGGCTGCTGGCGCTGGCCGATGCGGAGCGGATGAAGATCCAGGCGGAGGCGGCGGCGTCGTACGACCGGGTGGCGCTGGACCGGATGCTGATCGACCAGCTGCCGCAGATCGTGAAGGAGGCGTCGGCGGGCCTGTCCGGCGCCAACGTCAACGTCCTCAACGGCGCGGACGGCCTCGGCGAGATCGCCGCCGGTCTGGTCGGCCAGGGCCTGACCATCCTCGACTCGGTCCGCCGCAACCTGGGCGCGTCCGACGCCACCGGGGAGCAGGCCGGGGACGCCGAGCCCCGGACGGGCGCGTCGGCCGACTCCCGGCGTCCGGGGGACGACGGCCGGATCGGGGTCGAGTAGCCGCCGACCTGCCCTGTTCGGCCTCGTCCGGCCCCGTTCGGCCCCGTCCGGCCCCGTTCGACGGAGGCTGGGCGGGGCCGGTCCGCTTACGGGGCCCGTACGGGAACGGGCCTCGTACGGACCCCGCCCCGTACGGGAACGGGCCTCGCGCAGACCCCGCCCCGTACGGGAACGGGCCCGCCCGGGGGGGCGCCCTCACCCCTCCCCCGCCTCCCGCTCCCGCACATGCTCCGTCAGCCGGTTCAGCAGCTCGGCCGTGATCGCCACATCGCGGGCGTCGAAGCCTTCGAGGGCCTGGTGGAGGGTGAGTTGGCGGGCGTCCTGGAGGCGGCCGAGGACGGTGCGGCCGTGCGGGGTGATGGCCACCTGGCGGGCCCGCCGGTCGCGCGGGTCCGGGGTGCGTTCGACGAGGCGTTCCGCCGCCAGCCGGCCGATCTGGCGGGTGACGTGGGACGGCTCGACCATCAGGTGCTCCGCCAGATCGCCGACCCGGCTGACGCCCCCGACGCCCTCCAGCGCCATCAGCAGCCACAGGTCCGACCGCCGGGCCGAGACCCCGGCCCGCTCGGCGAGGCGTTCGTGCGCCTGCGAGCGGGTGAGCAGGTAGGACAGCGTGACCAGCGCCCGTTGCAGCGCGACGATGGGCTCCTGGTCCGGCACGGGCTCCGACATGCAGGAACCCTAACCGTCCCCCGCCAACGACCCCTTACGGAACGGGAATCGGCCACCGCCGAAGCGGCCGGAATGTGCCCTTACGCCCCCGACGAGGGAGAGTTAGCGTGAGCCCCGATAGTTGCTTTAGTCAGGTAACAGTCGAGCCGGTAAGAGCCGAGCCAGGCAGCCGGTAAGAGCCGAGCCAGGTAACTCACGTCAGAGAACAGTCGGCAGTCGGCAGTCGGATACCGGTCACCCGGTACCGCCCGCGCGCCGACGGCGTCACCCGCACCGTTCACCGCGGCGCCCCGTGCCCGAACGTGGAAGGACCCGCCATGACGACCGCACCGCACACCGCACCGCACACCGCACCGCACACCGACCCCACAACCACCGCACCGCACCCCGTCGCCGTCCCCGCCACCCGCGCGCCCGGCTGCCCCTTCGACCCGGCGCCCGCCGTCGACCGCGCCCGCGAGGAGGCGCCGGTCGTGCGGGCCACCCTGTGGGACGGCTCGCCCGTCTGGCTGGTCACCCGGTACCAGGACGTCCGGGACGTGCTGGGCGACCCGCGGTTCAGCGCCGACGCCCGGCGCCCCGGGTTCCCGTTCCTCACCGCCGGTGCCCGGGTCCTCGCCGAGGACCGTTCGTTCAGCTTCATCCGCAAGGACGATCCGGAGCACGCCCGGCTGCGCCGCATGCTGACCGCCGACTTCATGATCAAAAAGGTGGAGGCGATGCGGCCGCAGGTACAGGAGATCGCCGACGGCCTCCTGGACCGGATGACCGACGGCCGCGCCTCCGCCGACCTCGTCGCGGAGTTCGCGCTGCCGCTGCCGTCCCTGGTGATCTGCCTGCTGCTCGGCGTCCCGTACGAGGACCACACCTTCTTCCAGGACCGCAGCCGCGTCCTGCTCTCCCTCCGCTCCACCCCCGAGGAGGTCCGCGCCTCGCAGAACGAACTCCTCGACTACCTGGAGCGGCTGGCGGCGAAGAAGCGCCGGGAGCCGGACGACGGGATCATCAGCCGCCTGGCCGCGCGCGGCGAACTCTCCGACGAGGACATCGCCGGGATGGGCCGGCTGCTGCTGATCGCCGGGCACGAGACCACCGCGAACATGACGGCCCTCGGCACCCTCGCGCTGCTGCGCAACCCGTCCCAACTGGAGCGGCTGCGCGCCGAACCCTCCCTGATCAAGGGCGCGGTGGAAGAGTTGCTGCGCTACCTGACGATCGTCCACAACGGTGTACCGCGCGCCGCCACCGAAGACGTCACGGTCGGCGGGACCACCATCCGGGCGGGCGAGGGCGTGCTCTGCACCCTGAACGCCGCCAACCGCGACGAGGCCGTCTTCCCCAGTGGCGACGCCCTCGACGTGACCCGGGACGCCCGCCGCCATGTCGCGTTCGGCTTCGGCATCCACCAGTGCCTGGGCCAGCCGCTGGCCCGGATCGAGATGCAGATCGCCCTGGAGACGCTGCTGCGCCGCCTGCCGGACCTGCACCTCGCGGTCCCCTTCGAGGAGGTCCCGTTCCGCCACGACATGGGCATCTACGGTGTCCACGCCCTCCCGGTCGGCTGGTGACCGGCCCACCTCCCCCGCACCGGCCTCCGGTACCGGCCGCCCCACCCGTCCCGGCCGAGGCCCCATGCCCCGCCAACCCCGCGACCGCGTACGGCACTTCGGCTCGTCGTACCACCGATCCACCCACCGGCACGGCGGCCGGTCCGAGACGCCGCGCCATCACCGGCACCGGGCGGCCCGCCGCCCGGCCCCACCCGAGGAGCAATGTCATGCGAGTCACCGTCGACCAGGACAAGTGCTGCGGCGCCGGCAGCTGTGTGCTGTCCGCACCGGACGTCTTCGACCAGCGCGACGAGGACGGCATCGTGGTCCTCCTCGACGCCCGGCCGCCCGCCGAGCTGCACGAGGCGGTCCGCGAGGCCGCCTCCGTCTGCCCCGCGGCCGCCATCGCCCTGGAGGAGGCCACCGAACGCGTCTGACCGGGCGGGGCGGGCCGCACGGCCTCGGCCCGCCCCGCCGCATCGGAGAGGAGTCGCGATGACCCTGCGGCACGCCGTGCTCGCCGCGCTGCTGGACGGGGAGTGCAGCGGCTACGAACTGGCCAAGGAGTTCGACGCCCGCGTCGCCAACTTCTGGTACGCCCGCCCGCAGCAGCTCTACACCGAACTGTCCGGGCTGGAGCGGGACGGACTGGTCACCGGCCGCCAGGTGGTGCAGGAGATGCGCCCCAACAAGCGGCTGTTCACGGTCACCGAGGCGGGCATCGGCGAGCTCCAGCGGTTCGCCGCCGCCACCGTCCGGCCGTCGTTCCTCCGCGACGACCTGCTGGTCAAGGTGCAGGCCGTGGACCAACTCCCGGCCGCCCCGGTGATCGCCCAGCTCACCGAGCGGGCCCGGATCGCCGACGGGCGAACCGAGATCTTCGGCCGGGTCCTGGAACGGCTCCGCGGCGACCTCGACGAGGCCACCTTCCTCGTCCGCTCCACCCGCATCGGCCCGTATCTGACCTGCCTGCGCGGCCTCACCTTCGAACGCGAGACCCGCGCCTGGTGCGAACGGATCGCGGCGGTGCTGCGCAGCCGGGAGACGGCGGCGCGGTCGGTGACGTGAGGACGGAACGACGGCGTCCCGCCCCGCAGTCGGGGCGCCGCCACCGTACGAGCTGCCGGGCCCGCCGCCGTACGGGCCGGGCCCGCCGCTGTACGGGCCGCCGGGCGCCCTCGCCCCACCGGCCGGGCCCGCCCCCGTACGGCCTTCCGCCCCCCGCACTCCTTCGTGTGATGCGCCCCGGCGGCGCACATCACGCCGTACGGGATGGGCAGTTCCTCCCGGCACGGGCCCCGCTACGGGGCGCGTTTCGCTCCTGGAAGGAAACACCCATGCGCCTTCGCCACACCGTGGCCGCCGCTCTCGGTGCCCTCGCGCTCGCCGTCGCCCTGCCCGCCTCGTCCGCCCAGGCGGCCACCGGCTCGTTCACGTACCTCATCGACGCCCAGGACGGCGCCGTACACGTAGGGACCCTGGCAGATCCGCCGAGCGGCATCTGCATGACGCTGCCCGAGGTGGCGCAGGACTGGGTGGCGCCCGCGCACACCCCGCGCAACGACACCGGCGACTTCGTGACGGCGTTCACCGGCCCGGGCTGCGACGGCGACTCCTTCACCCTCCGCCCGGACGGCGGCCACGCCACCGACCGGCTGAAGCTCCGCTCGGTGCTCTTCTTCCACTGAGGCGGACGCCGCCACCGGTGCCTTACGACGCGAAAGCCCCGCCCGGCCCCAACACTGAGGAACAGACGGGGCTTTCGCCGTACGCGGACCGGTGCAGGTTCTCCCAGGTCGAGTCCAGTGGGCCTCAAGTGACCTGTGGTTATTCCAGGCGTTCGGGCGGCCGACGAGCAAGATCTTCCACTCTGCGAGACACCACGCCGCCGTCGCTAAGGCCACCCCCGCAGACAAGGCGGTGTTGACACCCCCAACCGGTCGCTTCACGCTCTGAAGCCAGGTCGCGTCGGCCACCGGACTACCGCACAACGCCGCACCGCCGGCGTTTACGGACGCTCCACGCTGGAGCGTGCGTTCAGCCGTAACCCGCTCGCTCAGATCACAGTGGGCCCGACGCCGAAAACGGGGAGAAGTCAGATGAAGATCCTGCCCAGGGCCGTGTTACGCGGCTGGGCCGCCACACTCGTCGGCCTTGTCGCAACGCTCGGAATGCTTGGACCGGCCGCGACCGCCGCGCATGCCGCGACCGCACCACCGCACTTCACCAACGGTTTCGGCCTCACCGTAGTCAGCCAGCCGAAGTGGGCGGACGTCAACGAGCGCACGTTCGTCGTCACCGTGAAGTCCGCTCAGGTCCCGGCCTACGATGTGATGCAGGACCAGGTCTCCGACGAGCACGTCATCATGGTCACCCTGCCGAGGGGGTACGACGGCACCGCCGGCACCCGCTACCCGGTGCTCTACTACCTGCACGGCAGCCCGGAGTACCCGAACTCCCCCCGGAACCAGACCCTCGCCGAGCGGTCGACCAAGGGCGTCCCGCTGATCACCGTGGCGCCGAACGGCAGCGGGCACGGCTGGTACACCAATTGGGTGCACCCCGACTCCCGGGGCCGCCAGAACTGGGAGACGTTCCACCTCGATGAGCTGATCCCGTTCATCGACACCAACCTGAAGACCATCCCGGCCAGGGCGGGCCGGGCGATCACCGGCCACTCGATGGGCGGCTTCGGCGCGTTCCACTACGCCGAGGACCGGCCGGGCCTCTTCAGCTACGTGGGCAGCTTCTCCGGCGTCCTCGACCTCCAGAATCCGCTGATGCGCGCCGCCGTTGTCGGCAGCGGGCTCCTGCCGACGATCGGTACGCCGCTCGCCGCGCCCGACGCGATCTTCGGGCCGCCGGTGTGGCCCCTGGATCAGGCATGGAACAAGGCGAGCCCCGCCCAAAACGTTGGAACGCTGCGCGGCATGGGCGTCGCGATGTATGCCGGTAACGGCGGCGATCTGACGGTCGACCCGGTCCTGGCGGTGGCCGAGAGGTTGGACCGCCAGACGGCCGTGACGACCGCGGACCATCTCAGGACGGCAGGCATTCCGTACCGCTTCGCCGACTACGGCGACGGCAGCACGTGGGCCAAGGGCTGTCATGGCAAACACAGCCAGGACGTCTGCCTGCAGGCCGACATGAACGACTTCGTGAAGTTGATCATGAAGCGGCTGCGGCACCCATGACCGTGACGGCAGGCAGCCCGGCGGCGCTCGATGACGGAGGAGCCGCGGCGTGAGGCGGCCGTCGTCGGTCAGGACGGCCCTCGGCAAGATCGTCCCCGTCGTGCTGGTGCTGGCCAGTGGTGCGGCGACGGGCGGCGGTCTGGTACCGGGCGGGTACGCACCGTGGGCCCGGGGCGTGGTCATCGGGCTGGCGACGGCGGTCGTCATCGTTGGGGTGCACCGTCTCCGATCCGGCGGGGGACGGACGCTGCGCGCGGGCTCGACGTACAACACGGTGAGCGACAGTACGACCGGCTCGGTGGTCCAGGCTGGGAAGATCGGCCAAGTGAACATCGGGGTCCGAGCTCCCCCACGTCTCAAGGACACGGTGGACGATGCCGCACAACGGCTTGCGGAGTCGGTCCGCAAGCAGTGGCTGTGTGAGGAAGAACAGCGGAGGACACAGGACCCGATCCCGCTGCCGGTCCGCTGGCAATCGGCGCCCGATGACCTGACGGACCACTGGTCCAACATCTGCCGCTCTCAGGACGGGGCCGTCTCCCGCCCGCCGGCCCTGGCCGGCCGGCTGGACGAGATCGCGGACGTCTACCTGCGGATACCGTCCGGACGGCTGGTGGTGCTGGGCCGGGCGGGGTCGGGAAAGTCGGTCCTGGCCATGCGGTTCGTGCTGGACCTGCTGGGACCTCCCACCGCCTCCGTCTCCCTCGTGCCGGTGATCTTCAGTCTCGGATCGTGGAACCCTGCCACCCCCCTGCGCGCCTGGCTGGTCAGCCAACTCGAGCGAGACCATCCCGGCCTGGCGGAGCCCGGCCCCGATGGGCCGACACTGGCTGCGGCGCTGGTACACGGCAACCGCATCCTGCCCGTCCTGGACGGGTTCGACGAGATCGCCGACGGCCTGCACCGCGGCGCGCTGGACAAGCTCAACGACTTCACCAGGCCGCTGCTGCTGACCAGCCGCCGCGCCGAATACGCCGCCGCCGTGCCGTGCACCCGTGTCCTGACCTCCGCCGCTTGTATTGAGCTGGCCAACCTCTCCCTGACCGACCTGGAGAGCTACCTGCCGCGCACCACCACGCGCAAGGCGGCCTCCGAAGGCAAGGACACGGGCACCACCCGCGCGACCGTGTGGAGCCCCGTCCTGAAGCACCTGCGTGACCGTCCTCTGCACCCGGCCAGCATCCAGCTCTCCACAGTGCTGACGACTCCGCTGATGGTCGCGCTCGTCCGCACCATTTACAGCGACACTTCGGACCGCGACCCGTCGGCTCTGCTGGACACCGACCGGTTCAGCACCCCCGACGCTCTCGAAGACCACCTCCTGGACAACTTCGTCTCCACGGTCTACCGGGACCAGCCCCCCGCTCTCCGCGAACGCATCCCGCACCGGCTCGGCTACCTCGCCCAGCACCTGAACCAGCTCGGCACCCGCGACCTCGCCTGGTGGCAGCTGGGCAGCACGCTTCGCCGTTCGTCGCGCATGCGCGTGATCGGGCTCCTGACCGGTCTGGCCTTCGGACTCGTGGACGGGCTTTTCATGTGCTTCATGAACTGGCTCTGGTTCGGGTCAGGACTTTGGAACGGGCTCGTCAACGGCCTCGTGAACGGGCTCGCGTTCGGATCCGCGTCCGGGCTGGTCTTCGCGCTCGTGTACGGGCTCAGATACGGGGACGCAGCAGGTGAGCCGTCACGCGTCCGCGTACGACTCCTCGGCAGCCCAAAGGAGATACGCAGAAAGTTCGTCCCCAGACTGGTGGTCGGACTCGTGGGCGGATTCGGCTTCACGTTCCTGGCCACTGCCGTATCCACCGTCGTGGCCGGACTCGCCTCGGGGGCCCAGCCTGGCTTCATGGCGTGGCTCGATGTCGGGCTGCAGCAGGGGCTCCTCGGCGCGCTCGGCATCGGTCCCATTGCCGGGCTCGTGTACGCGCTCATGGCCGGGCTCGAAGCCCCCATCGACATCGAAACCGCCGTCAGTCCCTCTGAGCTGTTGAGTACCAACCGCACGACTGTGCTTTTCCAGCTGTTCGTGTTCGGGCTCGCCGTCGGAGCCGCGGGCGGGATTCTGTGCCTGATGCAGCGGGCCAGGATCGTTGACTGGATCGCGATCGCCGTCGTGGGCGGGCTGGGAGGCGGGCTTGCGTACGGGCTCAGCCTGACCGCCTGGGGGCAATGGGTGGCTCTGTCCCGCATCTGGCTGCCGCTGACGGGGCGGCTGCCCTGGGCGGTGAGCGCCTTCCTGAAGGACGCCCATCGGCGAGGCGTGCTGCGCCAGGCCGGCGCGGTCTACCAGTTCCGCCACGCCCGGCTCCAGGATCACCTCACCCGCGCCTTCCGGACGCCTCCGTGAGGCAGCGTGGCAGGCCCGCACAACATCCGCGACGCCTTCATCGGCATCGGCGCCGACGAGGTCATGCCCTCCTGCTGGTCCTCAGACATCGACCAGGTCGACCGCCTGACCGCCGCACTGTTCCAACGCCCGCACCCCCGGCTCGCCCGGGGTGGCCGTGGAGGGGACAGCGTTGGGGAACCTACAACCGGCTCAGGCGCGGAACTCGCCGGCCTTGACGCCCGCCACGAAGGACGCGAACGCGGTGGCGGGAACGCTCAGAGCGGGGCCGTGGGGGTCCTTGGAGTCGCGGACGGGCACGACGCCGTGCGAGGCGACGAGGACGGCGGTCACCTCGATGCAGTTGCCGCCGTTGTCGCTGTACGAGGACTTGATCCAGCGGGGGGATTCGGTCGTCACGGCATACCCTTTCGCAGGCTTGTCAGCGCGCTCATGGTTCCGTCCGAGGGTAGGACCCTGGCGGTGGCACGGCGAGAGGGCCGGAAAAGCCCCGCCCGTCCTCCCACGCGGAAGAACGGACGGGGCTTTCGCCGTACGCAGACCAGCTCAGGCGCGGAACGTGTCCGCCTTGACGCCCGCCACGAAGGACTCGAATGCGGCGGCGTCGACGCTCAGCGCCGGGCCCTGCGGGTCCTTCGAGTCGCGGACGGGCACGGTGCCGCGCGAGGCGACGAGGTTCGCGGCGACCTCGATGCAGTCGCCGCCGTTGCTGCTGTACGAGGACTTGAACCAGGTGAGGGGGAGGGAGTCGGTCGTCACGGGGAGCCCTTTCGCAACTGCTCGATCATCGCCACTGACGCCGCTTGAGACAGCGCTTCGGCCTGCAATTGATGGTAGGCCGTCATCATCGGCTGAACGTACCGCGTATCACGCTCCAGCCGCCCCTGCTGGGCGGACTCTGCATACGCTATGTGAGACCGATCGGCGAGGATCAACAGCGTTACGGGCAGGTCGAATGCCCGTCGCTCCCCGAGGTCGTACGGGGCCAGTTGAAGCACACTAGAAGGCAGTGCAGCGAACTCCTTGAGCTGGTCCAGCTGCGCCGCCATGACATCGGGGCCACCGACCACACGCCGTATGCAGCTCTCATCGAGGACGGCGTAGATCAGCGGCACAGGATCCCGCCTCAGGGACTCCTGACGCCGCGCGAGGAGCGTCAGCCGCTCCTCGGCTTGCAGCTCCGTGATCGCTCCACGTCGCACTGCACCCATCGTGATGGCCTCGGCGTACTCCGGCGTCTGAAGCAAACCGGGAACGATCCCGATCTGGAACAGTCGAAGCTCGACCGCACGCCCCTCGAACCCGACGTACTCCGGAAACCCCTCCAGCAGCGCAGTGTGTCGAACCGCTCGCCCCTGCCGCTCAAGCAGATCACCAGTGCCAAACACCTTGTCAGCACTGTGCGAAAAGTGAGTAGTTGGAGATCTGCGACCAGTTTCCACGGCGGATACGTGCGTCCCCGAGTACCCCATCCGCTGGCCCAGTTCGTCCTGCGTCCAGCCGCGCTCGTCGCGCAACATGCGCAAACGCTGCCCGAACGCCGCGCCGGGCGACTTCTCGGGGTCCAAGTCCTTGCGGTTCACCATGCAGAAGTTCAACTCCCCGCTCACATCACGCAAGTTGAAGATGTGCCACAGCCTAAGCCACGCTGCATCCCCCTGGTAGTGGAATGGCTACAGAGAGGAACGATCGTGTCTGTCGAACGTGGGTCCGAGGCGCGCGATCAGGTCCCTTACCGGCCGGAGGTCGGGGAACTCGTCGGGGATGCCGACCGCCGCTGTCTCGGCGTCGTCAAGGGGGAGTGGTGCGGGGCGTGGTCCCTGCGGTCGGTGACGGGTGGCGTGGAGTGGGTCGCCGACGCCGCGCACATCCGCCGCGCCTCCCGTGCCGAGCGTCTGATCGCCGGGATCGCCCTGGTCAACGCGCGCAGCCGGGGGGAGATCCTGTGACCGGTTACCTCGCCGAAGTCCGCCTCGAAAAGCGGACGTCGGCGTCCGGGGGCGGGGCGGCACACGCCGTCGGCGCGCTGTGGACCGTCTCTCCCGTCCTGGCCGTGCGGTGGCTGCGTGGGCAGGCGTTGCGCCTGGCGGAGCGGGTCGAGCCCGAGCCGGTGCGGTCGCCGTGGGCATGGCTGACGCGCGGGGCAGCAGATGGCGACGTACTGGATCACGCCGCGAAGGTGAGGGCGTGGGCGTGGGACGCGGGTGAGGAACGGGCGGCGCGGGAGCACATCAAGCGCGGGCACGCGCTGTTCGTCACCGTCCCGGACGCCGACCGCACCCACACGCTGAGCATCTGGCCCGGCCAGCCGCCCGGCGACGCAGGTCAGGCACCACCGGAGCCGTTCCGGCACCGCATCGGCGGACTCGGCCACCCGCTCCACATCCTCGCCGAAGACCCGTGGAGGTAGCCGTGGACGACCTTCCTGAGCACAGGGATACTCCGCGCACACCACCCCGCTCCGGCACCGTCGGCGAGGACGTCCTACGCGTCCACGCACTCGTCGGCACCGACAACCCCCGCCCCAAATGCGGCGCCGGAGAAGGCGAACCTGTCGACGAATGGCTGCGGGCGGTCAACTACCCGGACTGCCGGTAGCAAGCGGGCGGCGCGTGCCCCGGGAGACCGGCCCCGACCCCAGCCCCGACGCTCCCGGCACGGCCGCGCGCACCACGATCTCCCCGGCTCCGAAAAAAACTTCTCCACCCCCGGCAACCCCCACCCCCGCCGCACGTCGTGAAGGGTGAGGGCGCCACAGGGCGCCGCCCGTCGACCGTGGAGCAGTACCCGTGAACCTCTTCCGCACCGCCCCCACGCAGTCCCCCGCCCCTGCCGCGCGCCGCCGGATACGCGGCGCCGCCACCGCCGGGCTGCTGGCCGCCTGCGCGATCACCGCCCTCTCCACGGCCGGTTCCGCGTACGCCGACGACACCGACTCCACGCGGACCACCCGCCCCGAGCCCACTGTCACCGCGCCGAGCGACCACCGGCCCACCGCCGTGCCCTCGATGCCCGGTCGCGACGCGGACGCGCCCCTACCGCCACCCCCCCCCCCGGGCAGCACCCAAACCCCCCCTGTCCAAGCCACCACCCCCACCCGCGGGTGACAC
>NZ_JBHYGX010000030.1:0-20664 GCF_042739975.1 Streptomyces sp. NPDC059080 | reverse complement strand
CAGCCGCCCGCGCGCTGTCGCCCGCGGCGGGCGGCGCCCGCCCGCCCGCGGGCGGCCCCGGGCCCCGGGGCGGCCCGGGGCGGCGCCGGCCGGCCGGGGGGGCGTCCGAGGAGCGCACCCAGCCCCCCGGTGACCGTTCCTCCACCGCACCGAGCGTGAGCCACCCCGGCTCGGAGCGCGGCTCGGAGCGCGGCTCGGAGCCCGGCTCGACCCGCGGCCGCGAGGCGACCCCCGCGGCCACCTCCGACCGGGAACTGGCCCACACCGGCGCCTCCGAGACCACCACCCTCCTCATGGGCGCGGGCGCCGCCGCCCTGCTCGTCGCCGGTGGTGGCACCCTGTACGCGGTCCGCCGCAACCGGGCCTGACACCTCCTCCCCGGCACCAGGGAACCGATGGAAACCCTCGTACTCCCGCTCGCCCCGGCAGGGTTCGCCCTGCCGGGGCTGCGGCGTCCCCGGTGGCAGTGGCTGCGCCGCGCCGCCCGTACAGCGACCCGCGCCGCCCGGCCCGCGTCCGCCACCCGGCCCGCCGACCCGGCGGCCCCCTCGGGCGCCCGGGCCTCCGCCACCCCGTCCGCGTACGGGACGGGGATGCCGGAGCGGCCGTCGATCGGCGAGCTGTACCACGCGCACCGGCTGGCGATGGTGCGCCTCGCGGTGCTGCTGGTCGACGACCGGGCCAGCGCGGAAGACGTCGTCCAGGACGCGTTCACCGCGCTCTGCCGACGTCACGGCGAACGCCTCGACGAGGTCGACAACGCCCTCGCCTACCTGCGCACCGCCGTCGTCAACGCCGCCCGCTCGGTCCTGCGGCGCCGCCGCAGCGCCCGTAACTACACCCCGCCGCACGAGGCCGACGCCCCGTCAGCCGAGGAACGGATCGTCCTCAACGAGGAGCACCGCGAGGTCCTGGCCGCGCTCGGCAAGCTCACCGCCCGCCGCCGTGAGGTCCTCGTCCTGCGCTACTGGGGCAACCTTTCCGAGGCGGAGATCGCCCGCACCCTCGGCATCAGCCGGGGCGCGGTGAAGTCCCTCGCCAGCCGCGCCCTGGACGCGCTGGAGAAAATCCTGAAGGAGCGGTCATGAGCACCGGCGACCACCACCGGACCGCCCGCCCCTCCCCCGGCGGCCCCGGGCGGCCCGTCGAGGACCGGCTGCGCGCCGCCCTCGCCGCCCGCGCCACCACCGTCGAACCCCGCGATCTGCGCCCCGCGGCCCCGCCCCGGGTGGCCCGCCGCACGTCGTGGCTGCGCGGCGCCTCCTGGAGACGGTTCGCGCTGCCCCTTGCCGCCGCGGCCGCCGCCGCTGCCATCGGCTACGCGGTGTTCGCCCCCGGCACCGCACCGCCGCGCCCCATGCCCGCCACCACGCCCGACCCGCTGCCCAGTACCACGCAGGACGGCCACCCGATCCCGTCCCCGACCGGCCCGGGCAGCCGCGAGACGCCCGACCCGACCCGTTCGCGGACGTCGGAAGGCCGCACCGTGTCGCCCAGCGATCGCCCGCCGGGCGCCGGGGAGGACTGGACCCCGAGCGTCGACGGCCGGGCCCCGCGCACCCAGGGCAGACCGTCCGGAACGCCGTCGGCCACGCCGACGTCCCGCCCGTCGGAGTCCCCGGCAGCGGGGCAGCGGCCGTAGGACGGGCCGCGACGGGCGGGACCTCCGGGCCGCGGGCGGGTGCCCTCCCCGGTCCGCCCGCACCCCGGCGCACGCCCCCGCGCGCAGGTTCCCGGGGTGCCGCACCGGGCCCGGAGTGGCCGATACCCGTGACATGGCTGGGCCCGCGGCCGCTCGCCCGGTAGGCTTTCCGTGTGATCTTCAAGCGCATCGGAAATGGGCGTCCGTACCCCGACCACGGCCGGGAGAGCACCCGTCAGTGGGCGGATGTCGCCCCGCGCCCGGTACGCCTCGACCAGTTGGTGACGACCAAACAGCAGCTGGACCTGGAAACCCTCCTCGCCGAGGACTCCACGTTCTACGGCGACCTCTTCGCGCACGTCGTGAAGTGGCAGGGCGACCTCTACCTGGAGGACGGCCTGCACCGCGCCGTCCGCGCCGCGCTCCAGCAGCGCCAGGTGCTCCACGCCCGCGTCCTCGAACTGGGCTGACGCCCGCCGCCCGGCCCGTTCCGCCGTCCGTACGGATCCGTTGCCCCTTTCGGGTCGCCTCACCCGGCATCCATTGATCATCTAGTAGGCACACATCCTGGGCGGCACTACGCTGCGGCCATGAGCATGCTGACGCCCCCAGGCAAGGGCGGTAAGAAGTACCGCGTGACGGGCGACAGGTATCCCCGGATGCGCCGCCCCCGCCACCGCCGCCGGATCGTCCTCGCCGCCGCCGCGGGCGTCTGCGCCCTCGGCCTGGTGGGCTGGGGCACCCTCCAGCTCATCGACGTCTTCGGCGGCACCTCGGGCAAGGCCCAGGCCGCCGAGAAGGGCGCGGACGCCAAGCAGAAGTGCGCGACCCCCGCGCCCACCCGGCCCGCCGCGGCCAAGCCGCCCGCGCCGTCCGACATCACCGTCAACGTCCTCAACGCCACCCCGCGCGGTGGGCTCGCCAAGCACACCGCCGACGAGCTGGAGAAGCGCGGCTTCGACATCGGCAAGGTCGGCAACGCCCCCGCCGCCTACGACAAGAAGGTCAAGAACAACGGTGTGCTGCTCGGCCCGTCCGGCGCCGACGGCCCGCTGAAGGTCCTCGCCACCCAGCTCGCCGGGACCCGCCAGGAGACCGACGGCCGCAAGGACCACTCCGTCGACCTGATCATCGGCGACACGTTCCAGGACCTGACGAAGGCGAAGGACGCCGAGAAGGCCCTGGCCGCCCTCGCCCACCCGCCGCGCCCCAAGGCCCCCGCCTGCTGACCGTGGGCATGTCGCGGGCCCCCGCCGGAAACCGGCAGGGGCCCAGAACGTTTCGGGCGGGCGCCCCGGGAGGGGCCAGGGGTGTCAGCCGGCGGTGCCGTACATCCGATCGCCCGCGTCGCCCAGACCCGGCACGATGTACCGGTCGTCGTTGAGCCGCTCGTCGACGGCGGCGGTGACCACCGTCACCGGCGTACCGGCCAGCTCCCGCTCCATGACGGCGACGCCCTCGGGCGCGGCCAGCAGGCAGATCGCGGTGACGTCGTCCGCACCGCGCTTGATCAGCTCGCGGATCGCCGCGACCAGCGTGCCGCCGGTGGCGAGCATCGGGTCGACGACGTAGACCTGCCGGCCGGAGAGATCGTCCGGCATCCGCGTGGCGTAGGTGTGCGCCTCGTAGGTCTCCTCGTTACGGACCATGCCCATGAAGCCGACCTCGGCGGTGGGCAGCAGCCGCACCATGCCGTCCAGCATGCCGAGACCGGCGCGCAGGATCGGGACGACCATCGGCCGCGGGTGCGACAGCCGGACGCCGGTGGTCGTCGTCACCGGGGTCTCGATGTCGACCTGCTCGGTCCGTACATCGCGGGTCGCCTCGTACGCGAGCAGGGTGACCAGCTCGTCGGCGAGCCGCCGGAACGTGGGGGAATCGGTGCGCTTGTCGCGCAGTGTGGTGAGTTTGTGCGCCACCAGCGGGTGGTCGACGACGTGGATCCGCATCCCTCGACAGTAACCGAGAGTGCGGGCGGAGGCGTCCGCCCGGCCCCGGGCGCACTGGCACGACCGCCCCGGAGCGCGGGAGAGTGGGCCTCGGACGCCTGTCCGTCCGGCCCGCCCGGGCCGGTCCCCGCCCGAGGTGGTGTGCCGCGTGTCCGACCCCCAGTACCCCGACGGGCCCGGCGCCGCGCCCGGCCCGGAGAGCGACGCGGCGCGCCGTCGGCGCCGCGACCGGTTCCTGCGCGAACTGCACGAGGCCAAGGCGCTGCGGGAGCGGGTCCAGCCGCGCCGCGCCCGGGCCGCCCGGATGCGGCAAGCGCTACGGATGCGCACATTCCGCTGGTAGGCGGCCCGTACGGGTCAGAGCCCGGCACCCGTACGGGAGGGCGCGGCCCGCCGCCGTCCGCGCCCGGAACATCCCGCTTTCCGGCGCCGCCGCTCCGGCACGCGAGCGACTTCTCCGACAACCTCCGCACGACGCAGCGCCGAAGACCCCCCGCGGACGCGTTGTTTCTGCCACGATTCCGACGGGGGCGGGACCAGTGGCGCATCCGCGCCGCCCCGCCCGGCCCGGCAGCCCAAGACCAGTGGGAGAGTCACGGTGTACTTCGCCGCACTGCTCGCGCGCACCGAAGACGGGTGGGAAGCGAGCGATACGGAGCTCGACAATGTGGAGACCCTGGCCGATCTGGCCGATCTGGCCCGAGAGGCAGCGGTGGACGACGACACGGTGGTCGCGTACATCGAGCAGGAGGGCGCCTGGTTCGGCGTCATCCGCGTGGACGGCGAGGACGACCCGCGCGTCTTCGTCTCCCACGCCGCCGCCGCCGCACGAAGTTCGTACGGCGCCATGCTCACCGACGAACTGCTCGGTTCCGACGACGACGGCGCGTCCGACCTCGACAGCCTCGACCTCGACGGCACCGAGGACGGCGAACCCGACCCGGACCCGGACGACAACGACCTGAGCGACGCGGCCACCTCCGGCCCCGTTCCCCCCGGCCCCCTGGGCGACGTCGAACTCCTCACGGACCTGGGCGTGGCGCCTGAGGACCTGCTGGTGCTCGACACGGACGCGTTGGCCCAGATCGCCGATGCACTGGGGTGCACGGAGGTGTTGGAGGCGGTGCGCTGAGGGGCGCTCCGAGGCGCGCTTTGGGCTGCGCCCTGGGAAGCGCTGCGCTGAGGTGCACGGACGTGTGGGAAGCGCTGCGCTGAGCGGCGGCCGTACACGCCCCGGGCCCGGCCCTGGGGCCCTGGCCCGGCCCGGGGTCCGGGACCCGGCCCGGGGTCCGGGACCCGGCCCGGGGTCCGGGACCCGGCCCGGGGTCCCTGGCCGGGTCCCGCCCCGTGGCCGCGTCCCCGACACTGGGACCATGACCGCGTCACCCCCCGCTCCCCCGCCCGCCGCCGTGCCCGATCCGCTGCGAGATCCCTGGACCGGACCGATGCGGCGGGCGCTGGCGGAAGCCGCGCTCGCCCCGGCGACCGGCGATGTCCCCGTCGGCGCCGTCGTCCTCGCCGCCGACGGCACGGTCCTGGGCACCGGCCACAACGCGCGCGAGGCGACCGGCGATCCGACGGCGCACGCCGAGGTCCTCGCACTCCGCGCCGCCGCCGAGGCGCTGGGCGCGGGCGCCGGACCCGCCGACCGCCGCCCCGGCGACTGGCGGCTGACCGGCTGCACCCTCGTCGTCACGCTGGAGCCCTGCACGATGTGCGCCGGCGCGATCGTCCTCGCCCGCGTCGACCGCGTCGTCTACGGCGCCTACGACGCGAAGGCGGGCGCGGTCGGCTCCCTCTGGGACGTGGTCCGCGACCGCCGGATCAACCACCGCCCCGAGGTCATCACCGG
Source organism: Streptomyces sp. NPDC059080 (assembly GCF_042739975.1). Lineage (NCBI taxonomy): Bacteria > Bacillati > Actinomycetota > Actinomycetes > Kitasatosporales > Streptomycetaceae > Streptomyces > Streptomyces sp. NPDC059080. The sequence goes on along the minus strand of NZ_JBHYGX010000030.1, from coordinate 15,221 downwards.
CGTCCTGGAGTCCGACTGCGCCGCCGCCCTCACCGCCTTCTTCCGCTCCCGCTGACCGCCCCCGGGATCCGATTTCGGAACACGGCCCCCCTTGGGCTAAGCTCTCTCTCGGTAGCGTGTCCGAGCGGCCGAAGGAGCGCGCCTCGAAAGCGCGTGAGGGGGCAACTCCTCCGTGGGTTCAAATCCCACCGCTACCGCTCATAAACACCCCCCTGATCTGCGGAAACGTGGGCAGGGGGGTGTTTTGCGTGTTGTACATGCAACACATGTGTTGCACAGGGCCTCCGACAAGACCACACCTGTCGGCAACTCCCCTACAGGCAAGGGGTTCTGAAGCAGCCCTCGGTGGGACCGGCACCCACAGCTCCCCGCACGGGTGAGCGGGAATTCCCGGATGCAAGAGCGCGGCATCCGCGATGCGTCTCGGGCGCCGGGCACGGATTTCCCGGCAGCGGCATCGACCGGGAAGACCCGTCAAACGACAGCGCCGGGACGCTCGACGGCTACCAGCTGGCACCGATGGGCAAAATCGGGTGCTGCAACGCCGTGGCTGAAATGTGCTCCCACCAGGGTGATTGTCAGTGCTGCATGTCATGGTCGCTGCGCGTGAACCGGGAGCGCTGTCAGCGCTCGCAACGGTGGCGAGCGCTTGGTCAAGGGGGAGGCAGAGCATGGCCGGCGACAGCTTTGAGGTGGACACCGATCAGCTGAAGTCCGCTGCTCCGACGTTCCATCGGGAGTCCGTGGCCCTGGAGCGGGCGGCGTCCAAGCTTCGGCATGCGTTAGGTGGGCTGGGGGAACCCTGGGGCGCTGACGAGCAGGGCAAGAAGTTCGAGCACATCTACGCACCGCACCGAGCGCAGATCGAGAAGGCGACCGAAGCCCTGGTCAAGGGGCTGTCGAGCATCACCAAGGCCATGAACGATATGGCCGCCAACCACGAGGAAGCTGACCGCTCGGCCAAATCCGGTTTCGAGGGCGGTAGCTGATGGGGGCTGCCGACAAGGCCAAGGAGATCGTCCAGGATCTGACCGGCATGTGGTGGCCGGAGGGCGACGAGGACGAGCTACGGGAAGCCGCCCGCGCCTGGCGCACCTTCGCCGACGAGGTCGAGGACTGCACGGCCGCCTGCCACAAGCAGGCCCAGGACGTCATCGACAACAACAAAGGCACGTCGATCGAGGCGTTCGGCGACTTCTGGAAGAAGTACCACGGCGGCGGCAAGGGGTACCTGGACGACGTCGCCTCCGCCGCGCGGGACATGGCCAAGGCGCTGGACAAGTTCGCCGACCAGATCGCCGAGGCGAAGACGAAGATCGAGCACGAGTTGGAGATCGCCGGGGCGGTCCTGGTCGCGGGGACCGCGCTGGCCCTCTTCACCGGAGGCATCAGCGAGGTCGCCGCAGCCGGCGCCACCGAAGCGATCGTCGCGGCAGCCAGTACAGCGGGCGTTGCCGTCTCCGCCACCGTCGCCGAGATCGCCGGAACGGTCCTGGCCACCGCCGCCATCGGCGGCGTCGAGGCCATCACGGTGGATGTGGTGGTGGCCCAGGGCGGGCGCAACCTGCTGGGCGAGCAGCACGGCATCAACGCCGCCGAAATCAAGGACGCCGGTGTGTCCGGCCTTCTGCTGGGTGGCGCGCTCGGTGCGGCCGGCCGCACCGCCCAGGCATTGGGTGAGGCCCGCGGTGCGGGCGCGCTGCGCGACATCAACGTGCCCCGGCTGGAACTGGCCGGCACCGGCCGTGCCTCTCTGGACCGCTTCACCAACGGTCTGCGGAACTTCGGCCGCGACTTCACCTGCCGGGTGTTGAAGAAGGACCCGGTGGACGTGGCCACCGGCCGGATGGTGCTGCCGCAGGCCGATACCGTCCTGCCCGGGGCGCTGCCGCTGGCCTTCACCCGCAGCTTCGAGTCCTCCTACCGGGCCGGCCACTGGTTCGGCCCCACCTGGGCCTCCACCGTCGACGAGCGCTTGGAGATGGACGAGCAGGGCGTGGTCCACGTCGGCGCGGATGGCACCTTGCGTCCCTACCTGCACCCGGAACCGGGTGGCGCGGACGTGCAGCCCGAGACGGGGTCGCGCCAGATGTTGCGGCGCACCGAGGCGGGTGACTTTGAGCTCACCGACCCGGCAACCGGCCATACCCGCGTCTTTGCCGAGCACACCCCGGGCCTGGCGCTGTTGGAGGAGGTCGAGGACCGCAACGGGCATCGGATCACCTTCACCTACGACGAGACCGGCGCCCCCACCGAGATCACCCACAGCGGCGGCTACCGCCTCAAGCTGACCGCCCATGCCCACCGGGTTACCGCCCTGCACCTGGCCGGCGCCGGCGCGGACGGCGGCGACCAGCTGCTCGCGGCCTACGGCTACGACGAGATGGGGCACCTCGCCACGGTCACCACCCCGGCCAGTGAGGTCCCGCTCCGTTTCGAGAACGACGCGCAGGGCCGGATCACTGCCTGGACCGACACCAATGACTCCCGCTTCGACTACACCTACGACGACCGGGACCGTTGCACCGCCCAGGCCGGTTCCGCCGGGCACCTGCGCTCCGCCTTCGCCTACGACCGCGAGCCGGAAACCGGCCTGCGCCGCACCCGCCTGACCGACTCCCTCGGCCACACCAGCACCTACCTGGCCAACGAACACCTGCAGATCGTCGCGGAAACCGACCCGCTGGGCCACACCACTCGCACCGAGTGGGACCGCTTCGACCAGGCCGTTTCCACGCTCGATCCGCTGGGCCACCTCACCCGTTACGCCTACGACGAGGTGGGCAACCTCGCCCGGATCGCTCTCCCCGACGGCACCTCCGGCCAGGCCACCTACAACGGTCCCCATCTGCCGACGCGGGTCACCGAACCAGGTGGCGCCCTCTGGCAGCACACCTATGACGCGTCGGGCAACCTGCTGGTCACCACGGACCCGGCAGGCGCTGAGATCTCCTACGCTTACGACGCGTCGGGGCACCTGGTTGCCGCCACCGACGCGGCCGGTCACACCCGCCACATCGCCAACAACCAGGCCGGGCTGCCGACTGCGGTCACCGACCCTCTGGGGCAGACCACCACCATCGATCGCGACGCCTTCGGGCGCGTCACCTGTGTTACCGACCCGCTGGGCCACACCACCCGCCTGGGCTGGGCACCCAGCGGCAATCCCGCCTGGCGCGAGGCGGCCGACGGGACACGGGAGACCTGGTCCTGGGACGGCGAGGGAAATCTCCTCGCCCACACCGACCCGGCAGGCAACACCACCCGCCATAGCCACGGCGCCTTCGATCTGCCCGTCACCCGCACCGACCGCGACGGCACGACCTACGCGTTCGCCTACGATTCCGAACTCCGCCTCGCCCAGGTCACCAACCCGCAGGGGCTCAGCTGGACCTACACCTACGATGCGGCCGGGCGTCTCACCGCGGAGACAGACTTCGACGACCGTACCGTCCGCTACACCCACGACGCGGCCGGCCGACTCACGTCCCGCACCAACGGCGCAGGCCAGGCCCTCGCCGTCACGCACGACGCCATGGGCCGTACCACCTCCACCACCGCCGACGACGGCACGCAGACCACATACGCCTACGCCCGCTCCGGCCAGCTGATACGCGCTGCCAACAGCGACGCCACCATCGCCTGGCAGCACGACCCGCTCGGCCGCATCCTGACCGAGACCGTCAACGGCCACACCAGCACCTACAGCTACGACGCCCTCGGCCACCGCACCAGCCGCACCACTCCTACCGGCCTCACCTCCCGGTGGGCCTACGACGCGGCAGGCCGCCCCACCGCCCTGACCACCGGCGGCGAAAGCCTCACCTTCGCCTACGACGCCGCAGGCCGGGAAACCGAACGCCACCTGGGCCAGGACATTCGCCTGGCCCAGAGCTGGGACCCCACCGGCCGCCTGACCAGCCAGGCCCTCACCCACCACCACATACCCGGCGAGGACCTGCTCCTCCAGCACCGCACCTACGCCTACCGCCCCGACGGCTGCCTCACCGAGATCCATGAACTCGTCGGCGGCACACTCCTCTTCGACCTCGACCGCTCAGGCCGCGTCACAGGCGTACGAGCCCACGGCTGGATCGAGATCTACGCCTACGACACGGCAGGAAACCTCACCCACGCCACCACGCCCGCCCACAACGAAGGCACTGACCGCGAGTTCACCGGCACACTCCTGCGCCGCGCGGGCCGCGCCACCTACGAACATGACGCCCAGGGCCGTCTGACCCGCAAGACTCTCCGCCTCCTCAACGGTCAGCACCGCACTTGGACCTACGCCTGGAACGCCGAGGACCGCCTCACCCAGGTGACGACCCCCGAGGGCGAGACGTGGCGCTATGCCTACGACCCGCTCGGTCGCCGCACCGCCAAGCATCTAGTCGCCGAAGACGAAACGGTCTGCGCATCCGTCACCTTCACCTGGGACGGCACTCGCCTGGCCGAACAGACCACCCGTGACGGGCAGATCACCCCTGATGGGCAGATCACCACCTGGGACTACGCCCCCGGAACGTACCGCCCTCTCAGCCAGACCACTCGTCACACCCCGGCCGAAACTCCCCAATTCCACGCCGTCATCACCGACCTGACCGGCGCTCCCACCGAATTGGTCACACCCGAGGGGCACATCACCTGGCGGCATCGCACGACGCTATGGGGCGCTCCGCTTCCCTCCTCATCCCAGACCGCAAGCGCTGCCAACTGCCCCCTCCGGTTCCCCGGCCAATACGCCGACCCCGAAACCGGCCTGCACTACAACTACTTCCGCCACTACGACCCCGACACCGCCCGCTACGTCTCTCCGGACCCCCTCGGCCTCGTCCCCGCTCCCAACCACTACGCCTACCTTGACAACCCCACGGCCGGCTTCGACCCTCTGGGACTCGCCGCGTGTACGGACAAGGGCGGCTGGTACGGCGCGCTGCAGCCGGCGCGCGCAGGAAACGAAATCAACCACATCCCTGCCAAGTCGGCGTACAAACACCTGGCCGACCCCAGGCTCACCGAACACATGGGGCCGGCCATCCGAATGGATCGAGCCGATCACCGAGAAGTCATGAGCACCGGAAGCAGCCGAGAGGCCAAAGCCTGGCAGGCCCAGCAGCGTGCCCTTATCGATCAGGGAAGGATCGACGAGGCCATCAAGATGGACATCGACGACATCCGAGCCCGCTTCGGCAGCAAGTACGACCAGCACATCCAAGATATGGTCCAAACCCTTCCGGACAACAAGGGGTTCCAGAATCTGCTCAACGAACACGGCTGGACCATCAACTACGACTTTTTGAAGTAAGGCATGTCCATGGATTTCCTCATCGACCCGCCGAACGGCGTCTCCCCGCTCCAGATCGGCATGACCTACGAGCAAGCCCTGGAAGCAATCTCCACCTGGGGCCCACCGAGTGTGTCCGGCCCTTACGCCCACACCTCTACGGTGAAGATCCGGGTAGACCACCACAGCATGGACATCGTCGCCCATCTCGAAGATGCAGAAGCCGTATCGGCCATCGAGCTGTGGCGCTTCGAAAACGACGTTCCGGATGTGCGGGTCCTGCTTGACGACGTCGACGTGTTCCGCACCCCGGCCCGAGAAGTACTGCGGCAGCAATCCGAACGAGGTCGCACCGTGGATGAATCCGATCCCGAGAGCCCGATAATCCCCAACGTCACCCTCGCCTTCACCCGCGAAACCGGCCAGGACATCCCCCGCGAAGAAGACGGCCTTCCCCTGTATTTCACATCAATCCTTGTCGCAGGCGCGGACTACTTCTAGTTCCTCGCGATCCCAATTGCGTCACTTCGAGCATTTGTTGACGGGTTCCTTCACGCTGGTCTGGACGAGGCGGACCATAGCAAGGATCTCGTCGGCGGTGGCGGTCCAGGTGAAGGCTCAGCGTCATCTTAACTGGCTCAAATCACACCGCTAACACCCACTCTCTGACCTTCAAAAACGCGACCAGAGAGTTTTTTGCTCGCTGTATTGCAGCGAGATTTGCTGCACAGCGCTCTGACAAGAGCAGAGCTTTCACCAACTCCCCTTCGAGCTCGTAACACGATCGCGGGCGGACTTTCTTGAGGCATCTCAAGCAGGTGAGGCCGCAGACGAGGGAGATGCAGGCATCGTGGAGTTCGGTGCGGCGTTCCCGGCAAATGGCGAGGAACTTGATGTAGTGGAGCAGGGCGAAGGTCTGCTCCACTACATCAAGGAGCTTGCACATGCCCTTGATGTTCGAGAGTCCCTCGCAGGAAATGGCGGGCAGGATCCGTCGGCGACGTAGTCGTTGCGGTGTGCGCTGGGTTCGTCCCCCTTGACGCCGAGCAAAAGATTCGGGTCGTACGGCGGAGCCGGCCGTGGAGCCCGGCTCTTACGAGTAGGCGGGAAACGAGAGCGGTGGCGCACTCCAAGACATGAGTGACCAGAGCGCCGCATGGGATTGGCGAGTTTCACACTCTGCGTATCCATATCACATGACCTTCGATATGCTCGGTTACAACCACCCCTCGCTCGAACGAGGATTAGATTTACCGGACCAGGGAGAATCAAATGACTCAGCTAGAAAAAATGCGGTGGATTCTTTTCTATGTTTTCATAACCCTCTTCGTGTTAATTGTCGGCTCCACAGTCTGGGCCATTTTCTTCTCATTAAATGGATGGAACCCTCAGGACAAGAATCTCATCACAAAGATCTTCGTAGGGGAAGTAGGAATTTCGGTCATCGCCTTATTCTACGGCCTCTTCAACTTAAAAAATGCGCAGAATCGAGAGGCTCTCGCGGCGGGCGACACAGGGACTGAAGCTAACGCTATCGATGCGTTCTACATCAAGACACATCCACGGAGCCAGCACCCGAACTTCTTTTCCGAGGTCGAGGAGCTGATTCCAAAATCCAAAAACATCACGCTGATTGCAGTGGGTTTGAATCTCCTCTGGGAGAAGCACATCGCGGACATGTTGATTCGGCGCGCACAGGAAGGCACTTGTCACGTCACGGTATGCATGGGGAACACTGCGAGCCCACACGTAGAAGACAGGTTTATCGAGGAGGAAATGGAATGGAACCGCCCACAGGTAGGCAGGTCGGGAATCGACAGGAACATCAGAGCACTAGTTGAGCGACTACACGTCTCGGGAAATCCTAAAAACTTCAAATTTGTACTATTCGAGCACTATCCGACGTTCGCCACTTTAATTTTCGATGATGATTTATTCATTTACCCCTACGGCTACCAGTCCCTTGGGAACGTGAGTCCGATCTTCCACGTCCGAAATGACGGAAGTGACCAAGCTAACTTCTTTCTAGAGAATGCGCGAAAAATCGTGTCTGACTCCATTCCTGCAAACGATCTCATCTCGGTGAGGAAGAATCGTCGCTTCCGCTCAGATAATTGGATCCTCGCGGCTGTCTATATCATCCCGTCGCGAGACAGTTCCATTTATCAGTTCGGGTCTTCCGTCCTAGGCTATGATATTTACCACGCGCAACCAGTTCCGGCACCACAAAACCTAGCATTCGCCCGTGACTGTGTGGGAGAGTCCGCCGAATACGGGTTCCATGCAACGCTAGCCGATGCTCTCTACTACTCCTCTGAACAGCAGATCGAGCGAGTTAGGGCAGAAGTTAGATTTCTGTCGCAAGAATTCAAGCCGTTCCATTTGGATCGGCTTGAGCCTGCGGTAAGTCCGCATGATAGTCGGGCGGTCATCATTCGAGCTCAAGACTCCAGTGGGACAGTTGAGTCTATCCACCATGAGCTGGTGTCACGCGTCTATCGGACTGCTGTCTCTTCAACCTATCTGGCAGGACAGACCACTAAGGCACTTCCCGCTGGTGACCATCGAGCCCAGATGATGTTGGAGCGTTACGGGTCGCCATTCGTCTTGGACAATTTCATGCTCCATTTCACCGTGTGCGGCTCATGCCCGGAAGGGGCGACTTCTAGAATTGTCGATTCCATCCAGCAACAGATGGACGGGATCCTTCAAGAAAAGATTTACGTCGATCACATCGCCTTGGTTACCAAGCGCCCTGGTCAAAGAAAATGGGTCATTGAAGAGACATTTCCCCTCTGTGGTCCCCGTTGGTCTTAACGCGAACAAAGCCTTCTGAAGTGAACCTCAGTGTGACCGCCGTCTCACGGGTCCCAACAGGCAAGCGCACCATTCCTGGGTGTCGGCGAGGTCTAGGCATTCTCCTACGGGAGCACTGAAAGGTCGGGACAGGCACAGTAAAACCACTACTAGCCGAAGGCAGGGCGAACGTCCGGCGCGACGCACATCCCGGTTTTCCCGAGGTCAAGGGCATGCTTAAGGATGAGGTTCCAGGTAAGGCGAGCGTAATCCTTCTCCTCCTGAGCCTGGGGCTGAGGATCAGTTCGGCATGGTCCGCCGCGATCTCTGCGGCGATACGTTCCTCCGGTGCCGCCCTGCGCGGCGACTCGATGCGTTCCCACAGCCGCCGCATGCCGTGTGTCCATGTCCAGCGCACCACGTCGTAGGCCGATCCAGCTCTGAGGAACGCGTTCTCACCGGTCGGCGAGTCGGTCATCTGAGCACCCCTTTGCCTAGAGTTGGGCCGTCGCTCGCGTGTCACGTATCCCCTCCGACGTGAGCAGTCTCGCTCTCCATCACGGTGAACAATTCGTTGTGCAGATCGCGCAGCAGCCGCCGCTCTCCCGGGTCGCTCTGGCTCAACAGGCCGAGTTGATCGGCCCGTTGCAGGAACGTGCCGGCGTCGGTGAGGCCGTAGTGCTCCAGCAGGGCGGCCACCGGCTTGGGGTGGCGTCCGATGTCGAGCGGGCGCGGCCCCTCCTGGCGCACCGGCGCGGGCACGGGCCGGTGCCCTTGGGCCATGTCCTCGACCAACCCCGGCAGGATTCTCATCGTCTGCTCGTAACAGGCCCATTCGGGCATCTCATAGACGTGCGGACCGGGCCTTGCCAGGATGCGGCGGCAAGCGGCCACGCAATCGTCGACATCCACGCGGGCGAACTCGTACGGGTTGGCGACCGGGTCCACAACTTCCGGTCAGCCAGCTGGGCTTGTCAGTGCTCCGTCTGCTGGAGGCCAAGGAGCCCACCGTTGAGGGGTTCCGGATGCCGGGCAAGGCGACGGGGCTCGGGCTGTGCCGCACCCAGGAGAGTTGTGCCTCCTGGGTGCGGCAGGGACGGAGGGGCCGACGAATGGCCACGACACCGTCCCGTCACCGTTCCCGACCACGCTTGTCGCCTCACTCTCCGGCCCCCAGCATCAGTGGCCCCGCTCCGTGCGCGCACCGCGTTCGCCCGCGGCGGCCCCCGCCGCCTCCCCGGGCCCGGCTGATGCACCCGAGATGTTCACCGTGGTGGGGGCGGACCGCACAGCCCACCATGCGCCCCCGAGCGCGAGTCCTACCAGGATTGCGGCCACCGCCGGGAGGAGTCCGGCGTCGACCGCTACCAGGGCGCCCCCTAGTCCTCCGCCGACCGCCGCTCCGACGTATGCGGAGCTGCTTTGCAGGGCCATCGCCTGAGTGGCGCTTTCGGGGCCTACCCGGTCGACCATCAGGGCCTGGATGGCGGGAGGTACGGCCCAGGCCGCCGCCGACCACCACATCAGCAGGGCGGCGACGGGCACGAGCGGGACCGGACGGGACACCCAGAGCGCGCAGAATGCGGCCATCCCGGCACAGAAGAGCCCACCCGCTGTGACGAGGGCACGCAGCGATCCGTACTGGTCAACGAAGCGTCCCGACAGGCGCGTCCCGAGGATCCCGCCCGCGCCAGAGAGCACCAGCAGGAGAGCCAGCTGCCTGCGGGTCACAGAGGCAAGGTCAGCCAGGAAGGGCGCGAGGTACGTCTGGAAGGCAAGGTTGCCCGCGACGGTCACCACGGTGACGAGGAGGACGGCGAGGACGGCTCGGTTCAGGACAGGACGCAGCACCTCCCTTACGCCTGCCGCTGGTTCGACTGCGGCCGGGGTGCGAGGAACGGTCACGAGGGAGAGCAGCAGCGCCACCGCGCCCAGTACACCGGCGAACACGAAGGTCGCCTGCCAGCCGACGGCGTCGCCGATGTACGTACCGGTGGGGACACCGATCAGCACCGCACCGGTCAGTCCGGTCATGACCGTGGCGAGGTAACGGCCTCGCCGATCGGGCGGTGCTGCAGCGGTGGCCGCAGCGAGGGCCGCGGGCAGGACGACGGCCGCGGCAAGCGCCGCAGAGACGCGCAGGCCCATCAGCGCCGGAAAGGAGGTGACCAACGGGACCACCAGGTTGGTGGCGATGAACACAACGAGCGCACAGCACAGCACCCGTTTGCGGTCGATCCGCGCGAGCAGCAGCGCCAAAGCGGGGGCGGCCAGCGCGTAGACGAGGGAGTACACGGTCACCAGCTGCCCGGCAGTCCCCTCGCTGACGTGCAGGTCACGGGAGAGGTCGGGGAGGACGCCGATGATGATGAAATCGTCGGTCTGCACCGCAAAGGCGGCGAGCGTCAAAGTACAGAGCCATAGGGGAATTTGACGGACAGTTACACTCACCAAATAAAGGTAACAGATGTTTCCCTTACGGTGCGTGAGAGCGGAAATGAGACAGTGTCCTACGCCGAGGGTCCTGGGGGCGCCCCGGAGACCGCCGAGAAAGGAGGGCCAACGCCGTGCCCAGACCGGTCAACCCGGACCGCCGCCGCGAGGTGCTCGACGCCGTGATAGAGCATCTCGCCCTCACCGGTATCGGCCAGTTCACCCTCCGCGGCATCGCCACTGCGCTGGGCCAGAGCACCCGCGTCCTGACGCACCGCTTTGCGGACAAGCGGGAGCTTCTCGCCGCCGTCATGCAGCGCCTGGACGAACAGCAGCACGACGCACTACGGACGACGAAGGGGTGGGAAGATCCCGCCGTACCAGTCAGCACCGTCGTTCGGTCGGCCTGGGAGCGCAACTTGGGCGAGGCAGAACTACCCATGACGCGACTGATCCGCGAGATCGAAGGACTGGCTGCGGCGGGCCGACTACCAGCTGCCGTACCGGACTTCATACGGGGAAGGGCTGAGTTCGTTGCTTCGTGTCTGATGCTGCGCGGCGTGTCCGAACGGATGGCACTGATCACGGCGACCATGCTGAACGCCACATTCTCCAGCCTCCAGGCGGACTATCTCACCACGGGCGACGATGAGCGCGTACGGGATGCACTGGATGAACTTTGCTGCTGGTTGGATGCGGCGGTGAAGGCGGGAGCCCGGATGTAGACGCGACAGGGGACGCCGCGAAGCGCGCACGATGCCGCCCTCAGGAGGTCATCGACGCTGCAGTCAACGGACTGGCGGGCATCGCTCACGAGCCGCCGCAGACTGTCCCGCCCGCAGGGCCTTTAAGGCCGTGCAGATCATTAACTCGTGGCTTTCCGCTCGGTGGTTCGCTGGTCTGGCATGAGTGGATTGGAAGGGCAACGGGCCGTGCCGGCAGCCAAGTTCAGGGCGATTCTGCCGCACCTCGACGAGCGGCAGCGTCGCCTGTTGGGAGGGGCGGAGGCCCAGTCCCTCGGCCATGGCGGGATCAGAGCGGTCGCCCGTGCCGCCGGTGTCCGTGAAGGCACTGTGCCTGCCGGAATGCGAGAACTCGACTCCGAGCAGGCGCCGTTGCGACGTATTCGTCGGCCTGGAGGTGGCCGCAAGCGCGTCGTCGACCTGAACCCGGCCGTTCGGGAAGCACTCCTCGCGCTGGTCGAGCCCGACGTCCGCGGAGATCCCACGTCGCCGCTGCGCTGGACCACCAAATCCACCCGCAAGCTCGCCGAGCAGCTGACCAGGGAGAGGTCGGCGGCGAGCCCGGCCTGCCCGCCGCCGGCCACCACCACATCGACGGGCGGTGTCATGAACCGAGCTGTGAGGCGGCGAACTTCTTGCGCCACGCCAGCGACACGTAGACCAGGGCGACCAGGACCGGGACTTCGATGAGCGGGCCGACGACGCCGGAGAGGGCCTGGCCGGAGGTGACGCCGAAGGTGGCGATGGCGACGGCGATGGCCAGTTCGAAGTTGTTGCCCGCCGCGGTGAAGGCGAGGGTCGCGGTGCGGTCGTAGGCCAGGCCGAGAGCCTTGCCGAGAGCGAAGGTACCGCACCACATGAGCGCGAAGTAGGCCAGCAGCGGCAGCGCGATCCGGGCGACGTCCAGCGGCTGCGAGGTGATCGTCTTCCCTTGCAGCGCGAAGAGGATGACGATCGTGAACAGCAGGCCGTACAGCGCCCACGGCCCGATCTTCGGCAGGAACGTCGACTCGTAGGCGTCGCGGCCCATCCTCTTCTCCCCCAGGCGCCGGGTGAGGAAGCCGGCGATCAGCGGGATGCCGAGGAAGATGACGACGTTGAGGGCGATCTTCCCCATGGAGATGTCGAGGTGCTGCCCGTTGCCGAGGCCGAGCCAGCCGGGCAGCAGGTCCAGGTAGAACCAGCCGAGCAGGCCGAAGGCGATGACCTGGAAGACGGAGTTCAGGGCGACCAGGACGGCCGCCGCCTCGCGGTCGCCGCAGGCCAGGTCGTTCCAGATGATGACCATGGCGATGCAGCGGGCCAGCCCGACGATGATCAGCCCCGTGCGGTACTCCGGCAGGTCCGGCAGGAAGATCCACGCGAGCGCGAACATCACCGCGGGGCCGAGAACCCAGTTGATGACCAGCGAGGAGACCATCAGCTTGCGGTCACCGGTGACCGCGTCGAGCTTGTCGTAGCGGACCTTGGCCAGCACCGGATACATCATGATCAGCAGGCCGACGGCGATCGGCAGTGAGATCCCGCCGATCTCGACCTCGGCCAGGGCGTCGTTCAGGCCGGGGATCAGGCGGCCGAGACCGAGGCCGACGCCCATCGCGATGAGGATCCAGACGGCCAGGAAGCGGTCCAGGGTCGAGAGCTTGGCGACGGCCTTGGCTTCGGCCTCCGGTGTCGCCTCCGTCGTCGTGGAGCGTTCTGCGGGGGTCACGGACAGGCCCGCTTCTTGTCGGCGGCATAGGTGGCACGGGCGACGGCGGCCAGGTTCGCGAACGATTCGGCCACCGCCTCGATGACGTCGGGCCGCAGCTTGTAGTACGTGAAGCGGCCACACGGCTCGGTCTCCACCACACCGGCCTCACGCAGGACGCGCAGGTGGTTGGAGAGGTTGGTCTGCCGGGCCCCGGTCTCCTCGACCAGATGCGTGGTGCAGAGGGTCTCGTGGGCGAGCAGGGTCACGATCCGAAGCCTGAGGGGGTCCGCAAGCACCCGCATCAGGTCAGTGTCGACTGACGTCATCATGCGCTGATACTGTCACATCAGTGTCGACTGACACCACTGGGCGCTGACCTGATGCTACGACGTGCCCCTCCCGCGCGCGGGAAGGTCTCCGGCTGAAGCGGATCGACAAGCAGATCCGCGACGTGACCTTCCCGCGCGCGGGAAGGTCTCGCGTGCGGGCGCCGGACGAGCCGGGAGGACGAGCAGGATGCGGATCACGGTACTGACGGTTCCGGGGTGCCCGAACGCCCCGCTGGCCATGGAGCGGGTCACCGCCGCGCTGGCGGGCCGGACGGCGGAGGTGGAGCGGGTCGAGGTCCACGACCAGGCGCAGGCCACCGCGCACGGAATGAACGGCTCGCCGACGATCCTGCTGGACGGCAGGGACCCGTTCGCGCCGGCCGGGGCGGTACCGAGCGTGTCGTGCCGCCTGTACCGGGACAGGGACGGCACGGCGGCCGGGGCCCCGAGCGTGGCAGCACTCCGCGCGGCCCTCGACGACGGCGCCAACGGGCCGGAGGCGCCTGCGCCGGGGGGCTGCTGCGCGACGGAGAAGGCGCGCGACATGGCCGGCCGTTGCGCGACGGAGAAGGCGCGCGACACGGCCGGCCGTTGCGCGACGAAGGAGGCGTTCGACGTGGTCGGCCGTGCCGGGCGGGGGCGCCGCGCGCCCGCGGAACGGGGCCTGCGAGCAGTGCACCAGGCGGTGCTGCGGCACTTCGCCGCCACCGGCACCGCCCCCACGGCGGAAGCGCTGGAGCCGGTCGCCGCACCCTCGGGCCGTACGGCCGGGGAGGTGCTGGCCGAGCTGGCCGCCGAGGACTTCCTCACCCTGGACGCGAGCGGGCGGATCCGCGCGGCGTACCCGTTCTCCGCCGTACCCACCCGCCACCGCGTCGCCCTCGCGGGCGGGGTGACGGTGTGGTCGATGTGCGCGATCGACGCGCTCGGCATCCCCGCCATGCTGGACACCGACGTCGTGATCTCCTCCGCCGACCCGGTGACCGGAGAGCCGGTCACCGTCACCCACCGCGGCGGGACAACGGTGTGGAAGCCGCAGAGCGCCGTGGTGTTCGTCGGGCAGCGGCAAGGCGGCGGGCCCGCCGCCACGGCCTGCTGCGACGCGGTGAACTTCTTCACCGGCGACGCCACCGCGCGCACCTGGATCGCCGGACATCCGGGCGTCCCCGGCCACCTCGTCGACCAGGCCCAGGCCGAACACATCGGTTCACAGACCTTCGGCCCGCTGCTCGCGCTCTGACGCCTCGGGGCGGGCCTGGGCCACGAACGGCCCTGGCCACCGCGCGAGTTGCCATGACGGCAACAGTAGTTGTCACCTGGCGGGCGAGCGTCGCAGTGTGGTGTCCGGCCGAAGGCCGTCGAAGAGATTCAGGAGGCCGCGTGATGACCACCCATGAAGGCGTCGTCGGGACGACGCTGAGCAGCGACGACAGCGCACCGCTGGGCAACCGCGTCCGCCACGTTCGATCCGGCGAGCTGGACGGCTACGCCGCGATCAGCGGGGGCACTGTCGGGTCGAAGAAGCTCTGGATGGGCCGGGTGGAGAACCCGCCGTCGAGCGCGACGGACAACCACCATCACGGAGAGTCGGAGGCGGGGATCTACGTGGTCAGCGGTCACCCGGTGTTCGTCTTCCACGATGGTGTGCAGGAGGTGAGGATCGCCGCGGACCCCGGCGATTTCGTGTTCGTCCCCCCGTTCGTCCCGCATCGCGAGGAGAATCCCGACCCGCATGAGCCCGTGGTCGTCGTGATCGCACGGACCACGCAGGAGCCGATCAAGGTCTCCGTGCCCGAGCTGTACCCACTCAAGGCGACAGCAGCGCAATAGGCAGAGGCGCGGCTCGGCCCGGCGCGGCTCGGCTCGGCCCGGCTCGGCTCGGCCCGGCTCGGCCCGGCTCGGCCCGGCCCGGCCCGGCCCGGCTCGGCCCGGCCCGGCCC
>NZ_JBHYGX010000029.1:66748-76213 GCF_042739975.1 Streptomyces sp. NPDC059080 | reverse complement strand
GGGGGGGCCGCCGTGGGGGTGGGGGGGGGGGCGCGGCGGGGGGGGGGGGGGCGGGGGGGCGGCGGCGGGGCCCGCCCCCCCCCCCCCCCCCCCCCGGGCGGGGGAGTGGGCTGCCGTCGAGGCGCTGCTCGGTGCCGACCGGGCCGCCGTGGTGCGGGCCTGGCGCGCGCGGGCGGCCGGGGGGCTGCGGCGGGCCGCCGTCGCCGCCGTCCGGGAGGCCGCCGCCCCCGGCTTCCGGGTGCTGCTCCACGCCGACCCGGCCGCGCACCGCTGCGGCGCCAACGCGGGTACCGACCCGGCCGGGGTGTTCGGATACGCCGACGGCGTGGTGGTGCCGTGCGGCCCGGACACGGCGCAGCGGGCCGACGCACTCGGGCCGTTCGCCGCCGCGCCGGACGCGGCCGGTGCCACCCTCGCCGCCAACTTCACCGTCGTCTCCGGCATGGGCGGCAGCCCCGTCACTCTCGCCGCGGACGCCGCGCACGCCGCCGCGCTGGGCGCCGGGGAACTCCGCCTCTACCACGCGGGCCTGGCGAGCGACCGGGACCTGGCCGCCGTCGGCGCCGCGCTGGAAACCCTGTCGGCGCGCTGACGGTACGGCTGGACCGGGGCGGCTCCCGCGGGCCGCCCCGGCCGTCTGTGGCCCCCCTGGGCGGTGGCTATCCGGCGCCGGTGAGATGGGCGGACACGACGACGCCGCGCTCCGCGTCCCCGCAGGTCAGCAGGCGCAACTCCGGCCGGGCGGTCAGGTCGTGGGCACGTCCGTCGAGGACGGCGTCCCGCTCATGGGGCGCGACCGCGTCGACGGTGAAGAGCGCGGTCCGGCCGTCCGCGCGGCGGACCTCGACGGTGCCGCCCGGCGGCAGCGCGGCCAGGCCCTGGAAGGCGGCGGGCCCGGCCGTGGCGGCGGCGCGTCCGGTGACGACGGCGGTGCCGGGGGAGCCGGGCGGCACTCCGTCGCGGTCCCAGCCCGCCAGTCCGGGCCGGTCGGCGGGCGGCTCCCGGAGCGCGTCGCGGGCGTCGTGGCCGAGTCCGGTCAGCGGGGCGTCGATCCCGGCGGCCGGTATCCGGACGCGGACCGGCGGGGAGGGCGGCAGCGGGGCGGTGCCCCGGGACGTGGCGCGGGCTGCCGGGCCGCCGAGCCCCTGGGCGGTGGGCGGCCGCTGCGGTGCGGTGGCCCGGGCGCCGACGGCTATCAGCCAGCCCCCGGCACCCACCGCGGCGAGCGCCAGCACCGCCACGCCGTTGCCCGTCCGGCCGCGCGGCCTGCGCCGTCGTTCCCCGGCGGTCCCGGGCGCGCCGGACATGTCAGGCCCGCCCGGCGGCGCGGCGGCGCGGCCCGCGGACACCGGCGGAGCACCCCGGAGCGGCCGTACGGCGCGCGGCGTCAGGCGCGCGCCCCGGGCCGGTGACGGCCGGTGCGGTGCCTATGTGCGGGCAGGTGGCGTACACGACGAACCTCCGAGGTACGGACGCGGCGCCCCGTGCGCCGTCGGAACGTCGGATTCCGTACCTGCTCCCTCCGAGATAAACCGCCCGGCGCGTCGCGAGCCTGCTGACGTCATGTCAGAACGCCCCCGCCCGCCCGGCCCGCCGCCCGCCGAATCCGTGATCTCCGCAGGTCGGACAGCGTGTCAACGGCGTGTCGGGACCGCCCGGGGCACGCTGGGGTGAACGGGTGAGCCGCCACGGGCGCGCCGCCGCTCCGCCCGCAGGTGGCACGGCGTGGCGCGCCCCGCGGCCGTACTCAGAGCCTGCGGGTCGCCAGCAGCAGCCGGTCGCGGGCGTCGAAGAGGGTGTCCTTGAGCAGCTGCTCGTGATCGGGCGTCAGCCGCGCCACCGGCACCGAGCAGCTGATCGCGTCGCGCGCCGGGGTCCGGTAGGGGATCGCGAGGCCGAAGCACCGCAGCCCCAGCGTGTTCTCCTCGCGGTCGACCGCGTACCCCTGCTCGCGGACCGCGTGCAGCTCCTCGATCAGCCGCTCGCGGTCGGTGATCGTGTGCGCGGTCAGCGCCGCCAGCTTCGCCGGAAGCAGCTCCCGCACCTGCTCGTCGGAGTAGGTGGCCAGCAGCGCCTTGCCCAGCGACGTGGAGTGCGCGGGCAGCCGCCGCCCGACCCGGGTGAAGGGCCGCAGGTAGTGCTGGGACTGACGGGTTGCGAGGTAGACCACGTTGACGCCGTCCAGCCGCGCGAGGTGGATGGTCTCGGTGGTGTCGTCGGAGAGCCGGTCCAGCGTCGGCCGCGCCGCCGCGACCACGTCGTCGCCGTCGATGTACGACGTGCCGACGAGCAGCGCGCGGACCCCGATGCCGTACCGCGTACCGGTCGCGTCGGTCTCCACCCAGCACAGCTCGACGAGGGTGCGCAGCAGCATGTAGAGACTGGACTTGGGGTAGCCGACGGCTTCCTGGACGGAGGCGAGACTGTGCATACCGGGGCGGCCCGCGAAGTACTCCAGCAGCTCCACCGTCCGTACCGCGGACTTGACCTGTGCTCCACCCGTCTCCGCAGCTGACATCGCCCTTGACCCCTCTGATCGGCCCGCCCTAGAGTCCCAGAGGTTCAGCACCCAGGACGCTGTTCACCATATCGAACGGTGTCCGGCCTGCGGCAAGAGAACGCTCGGGAGGAATACGCGGTGGCTACAGCGACGGCAGCACCAGTCTGGAGTGTCGACCCCCGAACCGGGAAGCGGCGCGAACAGGTCGCGGTGGAGGCCACCGCCGCCGAGGTGGACACGGCGGTCCGCGCCGCCCACGCCGCCCGCCCGGCCCTCGCCGCCCGCGCCGCCCGCGCCGCCCTGCTGCGCCGCGCCGCCGACCTGCTGGACGCCACCGGCGCCCGCGTCATCGAGGCCGCCGACGCCGAGACCGCGCTCGGCCCCGGCCGCCTCACCGGCGAACTGGCGCGCACCACCTACCAGTTGCGGGCCTGCGCCGACGCCGTCGACGAGGGCGCCTTCCTCGACGTACGGATCGACCACGCCGACCCGTCGCTCGCCCCGCCCCGCCCCGATCTGCGCCGCCACAAGATCCCGCTGGGGCCGGTCGCCGTCTACGCCGCCAGCAACTTTCCGCTCGCCTTCTCGGTGCCCGGCGGCGACACCGCCAGCGCCCTGGCCGCCGGGTGCCCCGTCGTCGTCAAGGCCCACCCCGATCACCCGGCCACCTCCGAACTGGTCGCTGCGCTGCTGCGCCGCGCCGCCGCCGACACCGGTCTGCCCGAGGGCGTCGTGGGCCTGGTCCACGGCTTCGACGCCGGGGTCGCGCTGGTGCGCCATCCGCTGATCGCCGCCGCCGGGTTCACCGGCTCGGTCCGCGGCGGCCGCGCCCTCTTCGACGCGGCGGCCGCCCGCCCGCACCCCATCCCCTTCCACGGTGAGCTGGGCAGCCTCAACCCCGTCGTCGTCACCGAGGCGGCGGCCGCCGAACGCGCTGAGGAGATCGGCGCCGGGCTCGCCGCGTCGATGACGCTCGGCGTCGGCCAGTTCTGCGTCAAGCCCGGCCTCGCCCTCGTCCCCGAGGGACCGGACGGCGACCGGCTGCTGACCGCGCTCACCGCGGCCGTCAGCGACACTGGGGCGGGCGTTCTCCTCGACCACCGGATGCGCGACGCGTTCGTCGACGGCGTCCGCGCCCGCGCCGAACTCCCCGGCGTCGAGGCCCCGGTGACCCCCGGCGCGTGCGGCGACCACACCGTCGGCGCCGGATTCCTGACGCTGCCCGCCGCCCGCCTCCTCGACGACCCCGCCGCCTACGCTCTCCTGCTGGAGGAGTGCTTCGGCCCGGTGACCGTCGTCGTCCGCCACACCGGGGACGACGAGGCCGCCGCGGTCCTCGCCCAGCTGCCCGGCAACCTCACCGCCACCCTCCACCTCTCCGCCGAGGAGAGCGCCGGCCAGGACCCGGCGGCCCGCGGCGCCCGGCTGCTCGCCGAGGTCACCGCGCTCGCCGGACGCATCGTCGTCAACGGCTGGCCCACCGGCGTCGCGGTCGCCCCCGCCCAGCACCACGGCGGCCCCTACCCCGCCGCCACCTCCACCGCCACCTCGGTCGGCGCCACCGCGATCGAACGCTGGCTGCGCCCGGTCGTCCACCAGGACACTCCGGCTGAGCTGCTTCCGGCGGAACTGCGGGAGGGGAATCCGCTGGGGCTGCCCCGGTGGGTGGACGGGCGGCCCGAACTGGGTTGAGGGGGCCGGCTGATGAGTGCTGACGGAGGGGCGTGCCCTGGGCGGGCCCGCCGGGTGAACCCAGACGAGGCGCGTGCCCTGACCTGGGCGCGCCCGGTGAGCCCCGCCGACGCCTGTGCCCGGATGGGGCCCGCCCGGTGACTCCTGACGAGGCGCGCACCCTGACCATCCGTGCGGGCGGCGCCGCGGATCTCCAGCCCGTCGCAGCGCTGCACGCCCGCGCCCGCGTCGCGTACGACCGGGCCCGCCACCCCGGTGCCGATCCCGATCCGGGCGCTCACCGGTCCGCCGCCCACCACGCCTGGCACCATGCGCTGGCCGGGCCGGGTGCCCGGATGCTCTGCGCCGAGCGGGGCGGGGCGGTCGTCGGCGCCGCCTGTCACGGCCCGGCCGCCGCGCCCGGCACCGTCGTCCTCCACCAGCTCCACGTCGACCCCGCCCACTGGGGCACCGGCGTCGGCCACGCCCTGCACACCGCATGCCTGCGGGCGTGGCGTACGGCCGGGCACACCGCCGCCAGCCTCGACGTCCTGTGGCACAACCGCCGCGCCCGCGCCTTCTACACCGCCCGCGGCTGGCACCCCGATCCGTCCCGGGGGCCGGTCCCCGACGCCACCCACCTCACGCTGACGCTGCGGCTTCGGGACGACAGTCCCTAGAAGTGCCCGCGGAACCGCGCCATCCGCCCGGACGCCCGTCCACGGGGCGGGACTTCGCGGGCCGTCGGCCGTACCCGGGGCCCGCCGTACCGCCCAAGATCACCCGGTACAGAATGACCCGTATGCCGATATCGAACGTGCCGTTGGCGGCCACTCTCGACGATGCCCCGCTGATCAGCCGTACCCTGGTCCGCGCCTTCGACGACGACCCGATGATGTGCTGGTTCTTCCCGGACGACGCCACCCGTGAGGCGTCGCTGGGCCGGTACTTCACCACGCTCTTCACCCGGCAGTACGCCCACGCCGGGGTGTGTGAGCGCACCGGCGCGGCGGTGTCGTTCTGGGTGCCGCCGGAGACGCAGGCCCAGGCCGTGCCCGACGCGGAGACCATCCAAGAGCTGCAGAACATCCTCGGCGACCGCGCGGGCCTGTTCGGCGAGGCGGTCGAGGCCGCCGCCGCGCACACCCCCGCCGAGCCGCACTGGTCCCTGGCGCTCCTCGGCGCCGACCCGGCCGTCCAGGGTCAGGGCCACGGCGCGGCCCTGCTCCGCTCCGGCCTCGCCAAGGCCGACGCGGCGGGCCTCCCCGCCTACCTGGAATCCTCGAAGCCGGCCAACCTCCCCGTCTACGAGCACTTCGGCTTCACCGTCCGCGAGGAACTCGCCCTGCCGGGCGGCGGCCCGACCCTCTGGACGATGTGGCGGGAACCGGCCGTGTAGGACCCGCCCGGTGACGGCGCCGGGCCCCACGGCCCGGCGCCCTCCCGACCCGCCTACGGGGCCGACCCGCCCGCGGAATAACCCACCGCTCATCCGGGTTGTGCCGGATCCGGTCCCCGTACGAGGAAAGAAACCCCATGCGCGTCGAAATCTGGTCCGACATCGCCTGCCCCTGGTGCTACATAGGCAAGGCCCGCTTCGAGGCCGGGCTGGCCGGGTTTGCGGGGCGGGACGGGGTTGAGGTGGTGCACCGGTCCTTCGAGCTGGACCCGGGTGCGCCCGCGCCGACCGATGTGCCGGTGCTGGAGATGCTGGCCGCCAAGTACGGCGTCAGCCGGGGGCAGGCCGAGGCGATGGAGGCGCGGGTCGCGGACGCCGCGCGGGGGGAGGGGCTGGGGTACCGGTCGGACCGGGTTCACGGGAACACCTTCGACCTTCACCGGCTGCTCCACCTCGCCAAGGCGCACGGGGTGCAGGACGCCCTGCTCGGGGCGTTCTACCGTGCCAACTTCGCCGACGCGCGGCCGCTCGGTGACCGGGAGACCCTGGTGGCGCTCGCCGCCGAGGCCGGGGTGCCCGCCGAGGAGGCCGCCCGGGTGCTGGCCGATCCGGACGCCTACGCCGACGCGGTGCGCGCCGATGAACGCGAGGCGGCCGAGCTGGGCGCCACCGGCGTCCCGTTCTTCGTCATCGACCGCCGCTACGGCATCTCCGGCGGCCAGCCCGCCGAGGTCTTCCGGGAGGCCCTGGAACGCGCCCACCAGGAGGGCGTTGTGCAGCCGCTCGCGTCCGGTGACGCCGGGGTCTGCGGCGATGACGGTTGCGCGGTGCCCACGGCGTAGGCGAGCGCCCGGGGTACGCGGTACAGGGCACGCCACCGGGGCCTCGCCCCGCCCACTGGGCCTCGCCCCGCCCTGGGGCGAGCCCCGCCGCCCGGGGGAGCCCCACTCCACGCCGCCCGGGCGAGCCCCCGCCGGCGAGCACGGCGCCCCGACCCCGCCGCCCGGGGGGTGCGCCGCCCGGAGGGGTCCCGCCACCCCGGGCCCCATGGACGCCACGCGCCCCTCCCCGCACAGTGGTCTCATGCAGCGACCCACCTCACTCGGCGGAGCCGAGTTCGCGCCCGGGACCCCGTATCTCAACACCGCCTCGGGCGGGCTGCTCCCGGCCCGCTCGCGGGCCGCCGTGTGCGAGGCCGTGGCGGACGCCGCCACGTACGGCACGATGGGGCGCGACTACTTCGGCCCGGCGGAGGAGGCGCGGCGGGGGTTCGCCCGGTTGCTGGGGGTACCGGCCGAGCGGGTCGCCGTCGGCAGTTCCGTGGCGGTGCTCTCCGCGTTCGTCGCCACCACGCTGGAGCCGGGCGCGGAGGTCCTGGTCCCGGAGGGTGACTTCAGCTCGCTGGTGAACCCGCTCGCCGCCACCCCCGGCCTCACGTTCCGCACCGCCCCGCTCGACGGTCTCGCCGAAGCCGTGCGGCCCACCACCTCGCTGGTCGCGTTCAGCGCCGTGCAGTCGCTCGACGGGCGGATCGCCGACCTCGACGCGGTCCGCGACGCCGCCCGCGCGCACGGCGCCCGTACGTTCCTCGACGTCACCCAGGCCGCCGGCTGGCTGCCGCTGCGCCCCACCGGTTTCGACTACCTCGCCTGCGGCGCCTTCAAATGGCTGCTCTGCCCGCGCGGCACCACCTTCCTGGCGTTCGGCGACGGCGCCCTCGGCGGCGACGGGCCGCGGCCCCGGCACGCCGGATGGGTCGCGGGGGAGGACCCGGGCGCGTCCTGCTACGGCCCGATCGCCCGGCCCGCCGCCACCGCCCGCCGCTACGACGAACCGCACGCCCTGCTCTCCTACGTGGGCGCCGCCGCCTCCCTCGCCCTGCTCGACGAGATCGGCGTGACCGCGGTGCACGCCCACAACACCGCGCTGGCCGACCGCTTCCGGGCCGGGCTGATGGCCCGGGGTCTTGACCCCCGCCCGGCGCCCGGCTCCGCGATCGTCTCCGTCGTGGGCCCGTCCGGCGCCGCGGACCGGCTGGCCGCCGCGGGCATCCGCGTCGCGGTCCGCGGCGGCCAGCTGCGCTTCGCCTTCCACCTCTACAACGACGCCGACGAGGTCGACCGCGCCCTGGAGGTCATCGGCGAGGCGTGAACGGACGGGCGCCGGGCGCCGGGCGCCGGGCCGGGGCACGCCTCGCACACGTCCCGGCCCGGCCGGCCGCGCGGCCCGAGCCCGCCCGCACCCACGCGTCCCGGCCCCGCCGCACACCCGGCCGACGCCCACGCCCGGCCCCGCCGCACGCCGCGCCCGGCCGCCCGCTCATACCTCCCCGCGCACCATCCGCAACAGCCGGTCCAGCACCGCCCCGTCGCTCACCCGCAGTCCGTCGTGCTCCCACTCGTTGGTCACCCACACCCGCAGGGAGCGGATGCGGTCCGCCGTCGCCAGGGAGTGCGCGGTGTCGACGTACATGTCGTCGAAGTAGACCGCGGCGGCGGCCGGTACGTCGTTGACCGCCAGCTGCCCGGCGTCGTACAGGTCCGGCCAGTCACGCCGTTCGGCCAGCTCCTGTGCGGTCTCCTTGAGCGGGCGCAGCGCCGGGTCGGTGTCGAAGAGCCACGGGTACATCATCTCGCCGGTGAAGTAGAGCGGCCCGGCGCCGTCCAGCACGGTGCCGACGTCGAACTGCGGATACGCCGTCAGGCCGTCGCGTACCCGCTGCGCCGCCCACGCCGTCGGGCCCGGGTCCACCGACCGCTGTCCGTAGATCGCCTCGTGGACCACCGCGAACAGCGGCGCCGCGGCGTGCGACAGGTGCGCCCGGACGCCCTCCAGGAACGCGTCGCCCAACTCCCGCCCGGCCGGGCCCGTCACCCATGCGTCGGCGAGCAGATGGTGCAGGACGTGCGAGCCGTTGCCGCTGCCCAGCAGCATCCCCAGCGCCTGGAACGCCCGCGGCGTCAGGATCCCGCCGCCCGGCAGCCGTACCTCCCGCTCGCGCAGATACGCCGCGATCTCCCGCGCCGCCGCCACATCCCGCGGATACCGGGCGTAGTGCGCGGCGTTCTTCCGGGCCACTCGCGGATACGCCGCCCGGTAGACGTCCTCGGCGCTCGCGTCGAGACCGGGCAGCCCGCCGGTCACCAGCGCCTCGCGCAGCCCCTCGGGAGCCTGCGACAGATACGCGACGGTGCAGAAGCCGCCGAAGCTCTGCCCCAGCACGCTCCACGGGGTGCCCGCGCCGGCCAGCCGGCGGCGGAACAGTTCGGCGTCCTGCACGATCGCATCGGCGCGGAAATGTGCCAGGTACCCGGCCTGTTCCCGGGGCCCGCCGCGCAGCTGCAGCGTCTGCCGGTTGGCGGGCGTCGAACGTCCGGTGCCCCGCTGGTCGAGGAGGAGGACCCGGTAGTCCTCCAGCGCCCGGCCCAGCCACGACTCCCGGCCCAGCGGACGCGGCGCGGCGTTGCCCGGCCCGCCCTGGAGGAACACCAGCCACGGCAGCGCGGCGTCCTCCCGGCCCGCGGCCACCACCTCCCGGCCGTACACCTCGATGCGTTCGCCGCCCGGGGCGGCGTGGTCCAGCGGCACGTCCAGCACATGGTCGGTCAGGGTCACCCCGGGCAGCCGGTCGACGTTCATGAACCCGTCCTCACTCCTCGTCGTCGGTGCGCCCGCCACCGCCGGACGGGCACGAACACCGCGGTCAGGCTAGGGGGTGTCCGTCAAGTCCCGTCGTTCGCCCGGAGACCGGGGCGCGCGACGCCCTGCGCCGTGCGCCTGCCATCCCTGGCGGGCGCACGGCGCGGGGGGGGGCGCCCACCCCCAAAGACTGGCGGCCCCGGGCGGGGGGCGGGGTTGGGGGGGGGCGGGGGACCCACCCCCCGCGCGACCCCCG
>NZ_JBHYGX010000029.1:38428-66738 GCF_042739975.1 Streptomyces sp. NPDC059080 | reverse complement strand
CGCCCCACCGCCCGGGGGGGGGGCCGGGGGTGGGCCCGGGGGGGCCCCCCCCCCCGCGCGGGGCCCCCCCCCCCCGGGGGGGCCCCCCCCCCCGCGGCCGTCGCACAGACCCAAACTGTGCGACGGCCGCGTGCGTGCTGCGGTGTTGCCGGGGCCGCGTTACCGCACCGGCGTGAACTCCCGGGCGCCGATGTAGTCCGGGCGCGGCACCGGCGCCGCGAACGGCTCCACCGCGGCGTTCTCCACGCTGTTGAAGACGATGAAGACGTTGCTGCGCGGGTACGGCGTGATGTTGTCACCGCTGCCGTGCATCGCGTTGCAGTCGAACCACGTCGCGGAGCCCGCCTTACCGGTGAACAGCCGGATGCCGTGCTTGTCCGCCATCTTCGTCAGCGCCTCGTCCGACGGGATACCGGCGTCCTGCATCTGCAGCGACCGCTTGTAGTTGTCCTTCGGTGTCGCCCCCGCGCACCCCACGAAGTGCCGGTGCGAACCGGGCATGATCATGAGGCCGCCGTTGGTGTCGAAGTTCTCGGTGAGCGCGATCGACACCGACACGGCCCGCATGTTCGGCAGCCCGTCCTCGGAGTGCCAGGTCTCGAAGTCCGAGTGCCAGTAGAAACCGGACGCGCCGAAACCGGGCTTGACGTTGATCCGCGACTGGTGGACGTAGACGTCGGAGCCGAGGATCTGACGGGCCCGGCCCACCACACGCGGATCGGAGGCCAGCCGGGCGAACACCTTGCTGATCTTGTGCACCTCGAACACGGACCGGACGCTCTGCGACTTCGGCTCGACGATGGAGCGCGGATTCGCGCGCATCTCCGGGTCGTTGACCAGCCGGTCCAGTTCGCTGCGGTACACCGCGACTTCGTCCGCCGTCAGCAGTTCGCCGATGGCGAAGAAACCGTCGCGTTCGAAGTCGCTCAGCTCGGACGGCTGGAACGGGCCGGCCGGGCCGGGCTGCGACCACACCACCGGGTCCTTCCGCGGGGTGATCACCTCGGAGGTGTCGCGGCTCGGATACAGGTCGGCGGTGCGCTCGGGTGCGATGGTCATGGTGTTGCCTTCCTCTCCTCTCGTACGTGCTCCGTGGATGCCGGGTGCCGTCCGTCAACTACCGGACGCAAGAACGTCGTTCACGCCGGGGGCGCGTCCGTTCCGTCCTCGGTGAGCAGGGGGTAGACGCCGTTCTCGTCGTGGTCCTCGCGGCCGGTGACCGGCGGGTTGAAGACGCAGACGCAGCGGAAGTCCGTCTTGGGCCGCAGGGTGTGCTTCTCGTGGCCGTTGAGCAGGTACATCGTGCCCGGCGCGATCCAGTGCTTCTCGCCGGTCTCGTCGTTGGTCAGCTCGGCCTCGCCCTCCACGCACAGGACCGCCTCGATGTGGTTGGCGTACCACATCGACGTCTCGGTGCCCGCGTACAGCGTGGTCTCGTGGAGGGAGAAGCCGACGCGCTCCTTGGCGAGCACGATGCGCTTGCTCTCCCAGGTGCCGGAAGCCGCCTTGATGTGGCGGTCGGTGCCCTCGATGTCCTTGAACGAGCGAACGATCACGGTGAGTCGGTGCCTTTCTGTGGAACGGTGACGAAGGGGTGCCGGGCGCGACGCGCGGTCAGACGCGGTCGCGGACGGCGCGGGCGAGGATCCGCAGACCCTCGTCCAGCTCTTCGGGGGTGGTCGTCAGCGCCGGGAGGAGCTTGACGACCTCGCTCTGCGGCCCGGAGGTCTCGATCAGCAGACCCAGGTCGAAGGCGCGCTTGGCGATCTGGTTGGCGAGGCTCTTGTCGTGGAACTCCAGGCCCCATACCAGCCCGCGCCCGCGGTACTCGACGATGGCTTCGGGGTGCTCCTCCGCGATGGCCTTCAGGTGCGACTCGACGATCTCACCGCGGGCCAGCGTCTGCTTCTCCATCTGCCCGTCGGCCCAGTACGTGTCGAGCGTCGCGGCGGCGGTGACGAACGCCGGGTTGTTGCCGCGGAAGGTGCCGTTGTGCTCGCCCGGCTCCCACAGGTCCAGCTCCGGCTTGAACAGCGTGAGCGCGAGCGGCAGTCCGTAGCCGCTGATGGACTTCGAGACGGTGACGATGTCCGGCACGATGCCCGACTCCTCGAACGAGAAGAACGCACCGGTGCGGCCGCAGCCCATCTGGATGTCGTCGACGATCAGCAGCATGTCCTGCCGGTCGCACAGCGCGCGCAGCTCGCGCAGCCACTCCGGGCGGGCGACGTTGATGCCGCCCTCGCCCTGGACCGTCTCGACGATGACCGCGGCGGGCTTGTTCAGACCGGAGCCCGCGTCCTCCAGCAGCCGCTCGAACCAGAGGAAGTCCGGGCTGGTGTCGTCGAGGTAGTGGTCGAACGGCATCGGGGTGCCGTGCACCAGCGGGATACCGGCGCCCGCCCGCTTGAAGGCGTTGCCGGTCACCGCGAGCGCGCCGAGCGACATGCCGTGGAAGGCGTTGGTGAAGGACACGATCGACTCGCGGCCCTTCACCTTCCGGGCGAGCTTGAGCGCCGCCTCGACGGCGTTGGTGCCCGTCGGGCCCGGGAACATGACCTTGTAGGGCAGGTCACGCGGGCGCAGGACGATGTTCTGGAACGACTCCAGGAACGCCCGCTTGGCCGTCGTCGACATGTCCAGGCCGTGGGTGACGCCGTCCCGCTCGATGTAGTCGATCAGGGCGCGTTTGAGGACGGGGTTGTTGTGGCCGTAGTTGAGCGAACCGGCCCCGGCGAAGAAGTCCAGGTAGATGTGGCCGTCCTCGTCGGTCATGCGGCTGCCCTGCGCACGGTCGAACACGGTCGGCCAGCTGCGGCAGTAGCTCCGCACCTCCGACTCGACGGTCTCGAAGACGCTCAGATCGGGCTGGGTGATGGTCACAGCATGCTCCTGGGAGATGAGTGGCGTGGGGTCTTGCGAAGCCTTGGGTGCGGGCGCCTCCCGACGATGGCACCGGGTGCCGCCGTGGGGCCCGCGGGGTGATGCGGTCAGAGGCAGGGGGCGGGTGCGGTGAACGGGCCTATCAGGTGCAGGACCTCCGGCTCGTGCCCCTGCTCCGGGAAGAGCGCCGCGTCGAACAGCACCTCGCGGCGGTGGGGGGCACCGTGGCGCTCGGCGAACGAGGAGAAGAGCCGGTTGGACGCGGCGTTGTCCGCGGTGATCGTCGTCTCCAGGCGGCTCACGCCGTGCTCTCGCGCGATGCGGGTGGTCAGCCCGTCCAGCAGGGCGGCGGCGAGGCCGCGCCCGCGGTGCGCGTCGTCGACGGCCACCTGCCACACGAGGAGGGTGTCCGGACGGTCGGGGCGGATGTAGCCGGTGACGAAGGCGGCCGGCGCTCCCTCGTCGTCGCGGGCGACGACGGAGGTGGCGGCGAAGTCACGGCACCACAGCAGGTAGCTGTAGGAGGAGTTCAGGTCCAGTGTCCGGGAGTCGCGGGCGATTCGCCAGATCGCGGCTCCGTCCTCCACGCGTGGGGTGTCGAGCTTGAAACCCTCCGGCAATTCCTTGGTTTCGCTTCGGGCACGTGCATGGTCTGCTTGTGCGGCGGTCATGGAAATTAAATTTACCGAGGGAAAAAGCAAATTGCATCGCGGGCAGGGGTTACGCCGCCGGGGGCCTTTGTGTTATCGCGCGGGGGCGCCCGAGCGCGCGGAAGCCCGACAAGATGTATGCTTTTGTACCGGAAATATCGGGCGAAGCGGGCGTTCTGTGGAGTCGGTCACAGGTCCGTAACGTCCCCGAGATCGATCCGAATTCCGACTCCCGGCGCCATCGGAATCTTGGCGTTTGAGGTCGGGAAAAGCGGGAAGGAGAATACGGGAAGCTGGCATCCAAAGAATTGGGAATTTGCCAGCGGAAGGTTCCTCGCAAGGCTGCCGCAGGCGTCGCGAGATGGACTGCCAGGAAAGCACACAAGACACTTCCGTTTACGGAAATCGACCGGCGTGCGCCGCTTCACGCGGGCGCGCGGACGGCGGGCGTGAGCCTGCGCATAAAGTGCCGTCATGACGTCGAAGAGCGAAGGTGCGGCGCTGCACCTCAAGGGGCGGATCCTGGTCGGGCCGGACGACGTGCGCGACGAGATGTGGGTCGTCGGCGGCCGCGTCACCCAGGAGCGCCCGCGCACCACCCGGGAGTTCACCACCGTCGAGGGCTGGGTGCTGCCCGGCCTCGTCGACGCCCACTGCCACGTCGGGCTCGACGCCCACGGCCCCGTCGACGCGGCCACCGCCGAGAAGCAGGCGCTCACCGACCGCGACGGGGGCGCGCTGCTGCTGCGCGACGCGGGCTCCCCGTCCGACACCCGCTGGATCGACGACCGCCCCGACCTGCCCCGGATCATCCGCGCCGGACGCCATATCGCCCGCACCCGCCGCTACATCCGCAACTACGCCCACGAGATCGAGCCCGAGGACCTCGTCGCCTACGTGGCGCAGGAGGCGCGGCGCGGCGACGGCTGGGTCAAGCTCGTCGGCGACTGGATCGACCGCTCCACCGGCGACCTGGAGTCCTGCTGGCCGCCGGGCGAGGTCGCCGCCGCCATCGCCGAGGCCCACCGGCTCGGCGCCCGCGTCACCGCGCACTGCTTCGCCGAGGACTCCCTCGCCCCGCTGGTCGAGGCGGGCATCGACTGCATCGAGCACGCCACCGGGCTGACCGAGGAGACCATCCCGCTCTTCGCCGAACGGGGCGTGGCGATCGTGCCGACCCTCGTCAACATCGCCACCTTCCCGGACCTGGCGGCGGGCGGCGAGAAGAAGTTCCCGCGCTGGGCCGGCCACATGCGCCGCCTGCACGCCCGCCGCTACGACACCGTACGGGCCGCCTACGACGCCGGGGTGCCGGTCTTCGCCGGGACGGATGCGGGCGGTTCGCTGGCGCACGGCCTGGTTGCTCAGGAGGTCGCCGAGCTGCGCAAGGCCGGACTGCCTGCGGTGGCGGCGCTCTCCGCGACCACCTGGGGCGCCCGCGACTGGCTGGGCCGCCCCGGCCTCACCGAGGGCGCCTCCGCCGACCTGGTCGTCTACCCGGAGGACCCGCGCGCGGACGTCCGGGTGCTGGCCGCGCCGCGGCGGGTGGTGCTGCGCGGGCAGGTCATCGGGTGAGGGTGGCACAGGGTGCCGTGTGGGGAGGCGGGCCGGTGAGCGGTGCCGGGCGCGTCCGGCCGGGCGCCGCGTTCGGATTGGTCCGGCGGCCCGTCGCCCACGTGTCCCGCGCCTCCCGGGGACGCGGCCCGCTCCCGCGCCGGACCCCTACGCCTCCCGCACCTCCCGGCGTCCTGTGCGGGCCATCCATGCGGCGACCAGTGCGCCCGAGATGTTGTGCCAGACGGAGAACACCGCGGCGGGCAGCGCGGCCGCCGGGCTGAAGTGTGCGGTGGCCAGCGACGCGGCCAGGCCGGAGTTCTGCATGCCGACCTCGAAGGCCATCGCCCGGCTCGCCGGACGGCCCAGCCGCGCCAGCTTGCCCGCGCCGTAGCCGAGCGCCAGGCCCAGACCGTTGTGGAGCAGCACGGCGACGATCACCAGCAGCGCAGCGTCCTTGATCGCGGCGGCGCTGCCGGAGACCACGGCGAGCACGATGGCGGCGATGGTCACGGCGGAGATCCACGGCAGCGCCCGCAGCACCTTGTCGACGTACCGCCCGGCCACCAGCCGCACCAGCAACCCGGCCACCACCGGCAGCAGCACCGTCTTGAGGATGTCGGTGACCATCACCCCGGCGTCGACGTTCAGGAACTGCCCGGCGAGCAGCAGCGTCAGCGGGGGCGTGATCAGCGGCGCCAGGACGGTGGAGACGGTGGCGACGGAGACCGACAGCGCCACGTCGCCGCGGGCCAGGAACGTCACGACGTTGGACGCGGTGCCGCTGGGTGCGCAGCCGACCAGGATCACACCGGCCGCAAGCTGCGGCGGCAGGTCCAGCACCGTGGCGATCAGCCAGCCGAGCCCCGGCATGATCACGTAGTGCGCCACCAGGCCCAGGCCGACCGCCCAGGGCCGCTTGGCGACGGCGGTGAAGTCCGGCGGTGTCAGGGTCAGCCCCATCGAGAACATCACCACGCCGAGCAGCCACGGCACCGCGGGCGCCCAGCCGGTGAAGTGCGACGGCCACAGCAGCCCCAGCGCACCGGCGGCGATCACCAGCAGCGGGAAGACCGTGACGGCGCGCCGGGCCGCACGGTCGGACGAGGGCAGATCGCCGTGGGCCGTCGCGGAGCCGCTGCCGCCCGGGGGCGGTTCGACGGTGTCCGCGGCGGGCCGCTCGCCCGGCTCGCCGGAGGGTTCTCTCGGGGGATTCGTCTGCTCGTTCGACACGGCGGCACTGTAGTCGCCATCTGCATGTACAGGGCAACGGATCCGGATGGTGGACGTCGGGGCGCTGTCGTGCCCGCGTCGCCTGCGCGCGCTGATGTGGCTGGTGGGTGCCATGTTCGCGGATGTTCCGTGAAGCAACTGTGGTGCATGAGCCCCTTGCACCAGGGGATTCGAATGAAAATCCGAAAATCACTCATAAGGATGAACTCACCATTCGTGGCTGACTGTTCACCCTGTGTGCGTACAGTATGGACGGGTCGAGGTCACCGGCCGTCGAGATGTCCCCCATTGGTGCGGGCGGTGGCTCCATTCCTCTGTGGGGGGTTCCACACACGTGTCCACCAGCTCCATCAGTCTGTCCGGCCTGCCCGCTTCCCCGCGGACCGGCCCCGATTGCCCGGCGCCGGTGCGTCGTCCCGCGCGCCGCCTCGCCGCCGTCGCGGCCGCCACCGCGCTCGCCGCCGGTCCCACGCTCCTCCTGGGCGCCGCCCCGGCACACGCCGCCGACCACGGCACCGCCGGCGCCGCCGTGCTCCGCACGGGTCTGGACGTCAGCCTGCTCAACAAGGCCGTCACGCTGCCGCTGAACGTCACCCTCAACGACGTGCACGCCCCGGCCGACGCGAAGAAGACGGCGCTCAGCGTCGACCTGGACGGCGTCGACGACGGCAAGCCCTTCTCGGTGCTGCGCGCGGACGTCGCCACCGCACGGGCCACCGCCGACGCGGACGGCGCCGAGGGCTACAGCAACCTCGCGCACGCCAAGGTCCACGTCCCCGGTCTGCCGCTGCTCTCCCTCATCGAGGTCGAGAAGGTCACCTCCCACGCCGTCTGCACGGCGGGCGAGCGCCCCACCGCCACCTCGAACGTGCTCGGCACCGTCAAGGTCCTCGGCAAGACCGTCACGCTCACCGCGGGCGGTACCACCGAGGTCAAGGTCCCGGGCGTGGGCGAGGTCCGCCTCGACCTCTCCAAGAAGCAGACCACCTCCACGAGCGCGGCGGCCACCGCGCTCGACCTCCGGGTCGCCGTCAACCCGCTGAAGCTGAACGTCGCCGAGGTCAACGGCCGCGTCCGGCTCGCCGAGGCCAGCTGCACCACCCCCGGAGCCCCGGACCCCGGCCAGGGCACCGCGGGCGGCTCCACGACGGGCGGCTCGGGCGGTTCCACGGACGGCGGTGCGACGACCGGCGGCCAGAACGGCGGCTCCACCGCCGGCGGCAACGGCGGTGCCACCACCGGCGGCAATGGCGGTGCCACCACCGGCGGTTCGGGCTCCGGCGGCCAGGACGGCGGCTCCTCCGGCTCGGGCGGTCACAACGGTGGCGCCTCGGGCTCCGGCGGCTCCGGGTCCGGCGGCTCCGGGTCCGGCGGCTCCGACCCGCGGCCCCAGGGCGGCGGCGACCTCGCCGAGACGGGCAGCAGCTCCGCCACGCCGTACCTCGCGGGCGGCGCCGCGGTGCTGCTCCTCGCGGGCGCCGGTTCGGTGGTCTACACCCGCAAGCGCAAGGCCGCGGTGAGCGGCTGACACAACCCCGTATGCCGGGACGGTGCCGTGGGGGCGCCGTCCCGGTGTGCGGCCAGGGCGCGGTCCGCAGCCCCGTGCCCGCCTCCGGTCCGTCTCCCCTCCCTGGCGGAGGGGGACCGGCACCAGGGCGGGAGGACAGCGCCCTGTGCGGGGCCGACCAGGTGGCGGTCGGCCCCGCACCCTTGCTGTGACGACGGGCCCCACGGCCCCTCAGCCCACGCCCCTTCCGGCCCCCACCTTCGCCACCGCCTCCGCCAGAGCCGCCGTGAAGCGGTCCGTGGTCTCCCGGTCCCGGACCGCCAGCCGGAGCCAGTCGGGCCCCAGGCCCGGGAACGTATCGCCGCGGCGTACCGCGAAACCGCTCGCCCGCAGGGCTTCCCGCACCGCCGCCGCGTTCGCCAGGCGGATCAGGACGAACGGGCCCTCGGCCGGGCCGATGACGGTCACATCCGGGAGTTCGGCCAGCCGTGCCACCAGGTGGGCGCGGTCCGCCGCCGTCCGCTGCGCGGCGGCCGCCGCCTCCGCCAGGGCCGTCGGGCCGGAGCACGCCTCGGCCGCCGCCAGCGCGGGCGACGAGACCGGCCACAGCGGCTGCGCCCGCTCCAGCTCCGCCACTGTCCCCGGCTCCGCCAGGACGTAGCCGATCCGCAGCCCGGCCAGCCCCCACGTCTTCGTCAGGCTGCGCAGCACCACCAGGCCGGGCAGATCCGTCCGCCCGGCCAGCGACTCCCGCTCACCGGGCACCGCGTCCATGAACGCCTCGTCCACCACCAGCGTCCGCCCCGGCCGAGCCAACCGCGCC
Organism: Streptomyces sp. NPDC059080; assembly: GCF_042739975.1. Classification (NCBI taxonomy): domain Bacteria; kingdom Bacillati; phylum Actinomycetota; class Actinomycetes; order Kitasatosporales; family Streptomycetaceae; genus Streptomyces; species Streptomyces sp. NPDC059080. The sequence continues at coordinate 58,088 of NZ_JBHYGX010000029.1, read as the reverse complement.
AGGTCGTCCGCCGGATGCAGCACCGATGTCGGGTTGGTCGGGTTGCCGACGACGACCAGATCGGCGCCGTCCGGTACCGCCGCCGGATCCAGCCGGAAACCGTCCCGCTCGGAGAGCACCACCCGCTCCACCGTGTGCCCGGCATCCCGCAGCGCCGCCTCCGGCTCGGTGAACTGCGGATGCACCACCACCGGACGGCGCGCCCGTACCGCCCGCGCCAGCAGCACGAACGCCTCCGCCGCCCCCGACGTCAGCAACGTCCGTGCCACCGGCAGCCCGTGGCGCGCCGCGACCGTGCGCCGCGCCGCCGTCCCGTCCGGATACGCGGCGAGTCCGTCCAGCGACGCGACGAGTTCCGCCTTCAGCCACGCCGGGGGCGTCCCCGTACGGACGTTGACCGCCAGGTCCGTCAACGCGGCGGCACCGCCCCGCACTTCGGCGTCCCCGTGGTGGCGCAGATCGGGCTCACCCATCTCAGCGGACGGCGACACGGTGCTCCTCCTTCGCCCGGACCGCTTCCCGGTAGCGCGCCACCACCGCGTCGGCCACCTCCGGGGCCGCGCCGACCGGATCGGCGCACGCCACCTCGGACTCCGGGTGCGCCGCGCCCCAGCCCTCGGTCTGCAGCCGCAGCCGCTCCTGCTCATCGCCGGGCAGCGGGAAGCACGGCAGCACCACGATCCGCCCCGGCGCGTCCGGTCCGGGCACCGCCGCGCCCAGCACCCGGCAGCGCTCAAGACCCGTCGGCACGTCCGGCGCCGCGTACGACAGGAACGCCGTCTCCACCCCGGCCAGGCCCCGGCCCTCCCACAGCAGCCGGGCGGCCCGCGCCACCTCGGCGTTGGCGTACGGGTCGCCGGAGCCGCCGCCCACCAGCAGCACCGTGGTCCGGGCCCGGTCGCGGGGGCGCCGTGCCCCGCCGCCGCCCAGCGCTTCGTCCAGCCGCCGCTCCCACGCGCCCAGCAGCAGCGGATGGCCGTCCGGTGCCTGCCCGCGGACGAACGACAGCCCCGCATGGCGCGCCGCGGCCGCCGTCAGCTCCGCGGACAGTCCGCGCCGCGCCGGGCCCTCGGATATCAGCGGCACGGTGACGATCTCCGTCGCGCCCCGGGCGGCGAGCCCGTCGACCGCCTCGGCGAGCGGCAGCGCCGACGGCGCCCGCCCGGTGAAACCGGCCGCCGCCGGGATCCCGGGGCGGCGCTCGGCGACCGCGTCCAGCAGCGCGCGCAGGGCCTGCGCCCCGCCGTCGTCGCGGTCGCCGTGACCGGCGATGAGCAGGGCGGGAGGGGTGGTCACAAGATCTCCTTGGGGGCCGTGCGTCCGCGGGGCCGGTCCGGGGCCGGGCCGGGTGGGGAAGGGACGACGATAACCGAGGGGCGGCCCCGCTCCGCGCCGTGATGGCCGGTCGCCGACGCTACCGCGCAGGTGGCCCGCGACGGTCCCGCGGGCGGCGCCGACTTCCGCTTCCGGACGAGCAGTTGGGCGCCGGGCCCCGCCGCCAGCAGCGCCGCCGCCTCCGCCACGCTCGGCGTCCCGACGGCGTTCAGCGCCACCGCCGAACCACCGCCCGGCACCCGCACACCGGACAACTCCCTGGCCGAAAATGTACGCAGCGCCACGCCCAGCCGCCGGGCCGCGCCGACCAGCCCCGGTTCGGCGGCCTTCGCCTCGACGGTCGCCAGCGCGGTCACCGTCCCGCCCGCCTCGGCCAGCGCGGCGCGGACCAGAGCCAGCACCTCGGCCTCCGCGACGCCCCGCCCCGCGCCGACGCCCACGTAGAGGACGGGGCCTGGCGCCGTCACCGTGCCCCGGCCGGGCGCCGCGCGAAGGTGCGGGAGGGGCGGCGCGTCAGTAGGAAGGGGGCAGAGCCGGGGGCGAACCGGCGGGAAGGGGTGCGGCGGTGCCGGTCCTCCTCGCGTTCGGCGCGGTGCTGATGACGCTGCTGGGCGGCTGGGTCGCCCAGCGCGTCACCGACCGCCGCCACCTCGTGCTGGGGCTGGCCGGCGGCCTGATGCTCCGCGTCGTCGGGCTCGATCTGCTGCCCGAGGCGCTGGACGCCGCCGGGCGCCCGGTCTTCGGCGTCCCGCTCGCCCTGCTCTGCTTCGTCCTCGGCTTCCTCGCCGCGCACGCCCTGGAACGCCTCCTCGCGGTCCGCCGCGCCGCCCGCGGCAGCGGCCTGCCGGGCGCCGCCGGGGCCGTCGCGCCGAACGGCGGCCGCATCCCGCAGGTGGGGCTGACCGCCGCCACCGCGATGGTGCTGCACGGCGTCATGGACGGCTTCGCCATCGGCCTCGCCTTCCAGGCCGGGCACGGCATGGCCGCGGCCGTGGCGCTCGCCGTCATCGCCCACGACTTCGCCGACGGCTTCCACACGTACACGATCACCAGTCTGTACGGGAACGCCCGGCACCGGGCGCTGCTGATGCTCGGCGCGGACGCGGTGGCGCCGCTGCTCGGGGCGGCCGCAACGCTGGTGGTCACCCTTCCGGAGCAGTGGCTCGGCGGCTATCTCGGGCTGTTCGGCGGCGTCCTGCTCTACCTGGCGACTTCCGGCATCCTGCCCGAGGCCCACCACGCCCACCCGGCGCTGCCCACCCTGGCCTGCACGGTTGCCGGGGTGGGCGCCATCTGGCTGGTCGTCGGCCTCGCGGGCTGACCGGCCCGCCGCCACCGCGCTCATACCGCGACGGCCCCGTGCCCCAGCCGCACCGCGCCGCGCGGGCCCCGCACCACGGCGGTCAGCGCGGCCGGTCCGGCGGCCGCCGGGGCGTCCGGCCAGCGCCCGCCGAGCACCGTCAGCCGGGCGGTGGCCGCCGCCGGGTCGGGGTCGGTCACCGCGAACGCCTCCAGCGTCAGCGCGGGCAGCCCCGCGGCCGTCGGATGCGGGGTGGCGCCCCAGTCGAGGAGGAAGGGTGTGGTGCCGCCGCCCGCGCACGGCGGCGTCAGCTCCCAGGAGATCCGCCCGCCGTCCGGGGTGCGGCGGCCCATCGCCACCGCGTCGCCCGGGTCGTAGCCGGCCGCCCGCGCCCGCGCCACCCGCTCCGGCAGGCCCGTGGCCCGTACCGCCCAGGTGACCAGCCGTGGGCCGGTCAGCGCGTCGATGCCGAACCAGCGCGGACCGGCCGGCTCCGGCTGCTCCGGGTCCGGGCCGATCAGCTCCAGATACGCCCCGGCGCCGAACGGGCCGTCCAGCCCCAGCAGACAGTTCCGGGTGCCCCGGCCCGGGTGGCTGCCGCCGGTCACCGGCCGCACCCCGGTCAGCTCCGCCAACTCCTCGGCAGCGGCCGCCAGATCCGGCGCCGCGTACACCAGGTGGTCGAGGACGGCCGGTGCCGTCGCGGCGCTCATCGCGCGCCCGCCGCGGCCGCCGCCGCCCCCACGAGGCGCGTGGCCAGCGACGGCGTCGCGGCCCAGTGGACGTGCAGATACGACGCGTGCACACCGCCCGCCACGAAGCCCTCCACCCGCCGCGCGGGGTGCGTGACGCCCCACGCCGGGGACGCGCCCGCGCCCGGTTCCACGGCGGTGCGGTGGAACTCGTGGCCGCGCACCCGGGTGCCTGCCGCGGCCAGCACGTTGTCCGTCAGCGCCACCGCCTCCCGGTAGCCCAGCGTCAGCCGGTCCGTCATCCGGGCGTCGGCGGGCAGCACCCCGCACATCGGCCGCCCGTCCAGCGACCGGGACAGATACAGCAGCCCGGCGCACTCCGCCGAGACCGGCGCGCCCGACGCCGCCAGCCCGGCCACCGCCGCCCGCAGCGGCGCGTTCGCCGACAGGTCCGGGGCGTGCACCTCCGGGAAGCCGCCGCCGATCACCAGCCCCCGGACGCCCTCCGGCAGCCGCTCGTCGTGCAGCGGATCGAACGGCACGACGTCGGCGCCCGCCGCCCGCAGCAGCTCGGTGTGTTCCGCGTACGAGAAGGTGAACGCGGCGCCACCGGCCACCGCGATCACCGGCCGGCCCGCGGCCGGACCCCCGGCCGCGGCGACCTCCTCGGCCGGGTCCCACACCGCGTCCGGCAGCTCGCCCGCGCTGCGCGCCAGCGCCAGCAGCGCGTCCAGGTCGCACCCCGCGCGCACCCGCGCGGCCAGCTCCCGTACCGACTCCACCGCCTCCGTACGGCGTTCGGCGACCGGCACCAGGCCCAGGTGGCGGGAGGGCGCGTGGACCGTGCCGGTACGGCGCAGCGCGCCCAGCACCGGGACGCCGGACGACTCCATCGCCTCCCGCAGCAGCGCCTCGTGCCGGTCCGAGCCGACCTTGTTGAGGATCACCCCGGCCAGCCGCACGCCGGGGTCCCAGGACGCGAAGCCGTGCACCAGCGCGGCCACCGACCGGGACTGCGACGACGCGTCGACCACCAGCACCACCGGCGCCCGCAGCACCGTGGCGATCTGCGCCGTCGACGCCAGCTCGCCCTGCCCGGACGCGCCGTCGAACAGCCCCATCACGCCCTCGACCACGGCGAGATCGCAGCCCCGCGCGCCGTGCCGGAACAGCGGCGCGATCCGCTCCGTCCCGCACAGGTAGGCGTCGAGGTTGCGGCCCGGGCGGCCGGTGGCCAGCGCGTGGTAGCCGGGGTCGATGTAGTCCGGGCCGACCTTGTGCGGGGAGACCGCGAGGCCCGCCTCGGCGAACGCGGCCATCAGGCCCGTCGCGACCGTCGTCTTGCCCGCCCCGGACGCGGGCGCGGCGATCACCAGCCGGGGGATCGTCCCGCCGCTCATGCCACGCTCACCATTCGATGCCCCGCTGGCCCTTCTGGCCGGTGTCCATCGGGTGCTTCACCTTCGACATGTCGGTGACCAGATCCGCGAAGTCCACCAGCGCCTGCGGTGCGTTCCGCCCGGTGATCACCACATGCTGGGTGCCGGGCCGGTCGCGCAGCGCCGCGATCACGTCCTCGGTGTCGATCCACCCCCAGTGCAGCGGGTAGGCGAACTCGTCGAGCACCAGCAGCTTGTACGTCTCGGCGGCCAGGTCCCGCTTGACCTGCTCCCAGCCCTCGCGCGCCGCCTCCTCGCTGGAGGCCATGTCGCGCTGGACCCAGGACCAGCCCTCGCCCATCTTGTGCCAGGCGACGGTGCCGCCCTCGCCGGTCTCGCCGAGCACCTTCAGCGCCCGCTCCTCGCCGACCTTCCACTTCGCCGACTTCACGAACTGGAACACCCCGACCGGCCAGCCCTGGTTCCAGGCCCGCAGCGCGAGCCCGAACGCCGCCGTCGACTTGCCCTTGCCGACGCCGGTGTGGACGAAGACCAGCGGCCGGTTGCGGCGCTGGCGGGTGGTGAGCCCGTCGTTCGGTACGACGGACGGCTGTCCCTGCGGCATTACGCGACCTTCCTGGAATCCTGGATGTGGTGTGCGGCGGACGCTCCCCGCCCGCCACGGAAGTCCCGGACGAGCCCCGAGACGCTGTCCGCGCGCAACTCGTCGAGGGTGACGGCGGTGCCGCCCAGCTCCCGGGCGAGCACCCCGGCGAGCCCCAGCCGCACCGGACCGCTCTCGCAGTCGACGACGACCGACGCGACGCCCTCGGAGCCCAGCAGCCGCCCGGCGCGCGCCGCCCGCTCCAGCGGCGACGGCGCCCCGGAACCGGTGGCCCGGCCGTCCGTGACGACCACCAGCAGCGGCCGCCGGGAGGCGTCCCGCAGCCGCTCCACCCGCAGCACCTCATGGGCCTTGAGCAGCCCTTCGGCGAGCGGGGTGCGGCCACCGGTCGGCAGCGACGCCAGCCGCGCCGCCCCGGCCTCCACCGACGAGGTCGGCGGCAGCGCCAGCTCCGCCTCCCGGCCCCGGAACGTGATCATGCCGATCTTGTCGCGCCGCTGGTACGCGTCGAGCAGCAGCGACAGCACCGCGCCCTTGACCGCACTCATCCGCTTCCGCGCCGCCATCGACCCGGAGGCGTCCACCACGAACAGCACGAGGTTGCCCTCCCGCCCCTCGCGGACCGCCTCCCGCAGATCGTCGCGGCGCACCACCAGGCCCGGGCCGCGCCGCCCGCGCGCCCGCTGGTGCGGCGCGGCCGCGTGCAGCGTCGCCGCCAGGTGCAGCTTGCCGAGCGCGCCGCGCGGCCGCCGCGCCCCGGTGGTCCGGCCGTGCGCGGTCCGTGCCCGCGACCGGCGGCCGTCCGCGCCCTCGCCCAGACCCGGTACGTCCAGCCGCCGGGTGGTGAACGGCTCGCCCGCGGCGACCGCCGCCTGCTGCGCCGCCGGGGCCCCGGCCGGACGCCCGTCGGGCTCGCCGCCCGGCTCCCCGCCGTCGCCGTCCCGGCCCGGCGCGGGCTCCGCCTCCCGCTCGCGCGGCCCCGGCACGGTCTCCTCCCGGGGCGGCGGCGCGCCACCACCCTCGGGACCGCCGCCGTCCGGGCCGCCGCCGTCCGGCCCGTCGTCGGGCCCGCCCTCCGGACCGTCGGCGGGGCCCTCGGGCCCGTCGTCCTGCGGGCCGGGCGGCTCCGGGTCGTCCTCCGGGGCGGACTCCTCCAGGATCCGGTCCAGCTTCTCCTCGTCCAGGCCCGGCGCGTCGAACGGCGCCCGCCGCCTGCGGTGCGGCAGCGCCAGCAGCGCCGCCTGCCGCACGTCCTCGGTGGCCACCTCGGTCCGCCCGGCCCACGCGGCCAGCGCCGTCGCCGTCCGCGCCATGACCAGGTCCGCGCGCATCCCGTCGACCTCGAACCCTGCGCAGACCGAGGCGATCCGACGCAGCGCCCCGTCGCCGAGCCGCACCGACGACAACAGCGCCCGCGCGGCGGTGATCCGCTCCCGCAGCGCCGTCTCGTCCGCCGCCCAGCGCACCGTGAAGGCCGCCGGATCGTCGTCGAACGCCAGCCGCCGCCGGACCACCTCCACCCGCCGCTCCGGATCCCGGTCCGCCGCGACCTCCACGGTCAGCCCGAACCGGTCGAGGAGCTGCGGCCGCAGCTCGCCCTCCTCCGGGTTCATCGTCCCGACCAGCAGGAACCGCGCCGCATGCCGGACGGAGACGCCCTCCCGCTCGACGTACGACGCGCCCATCGCGGCGGCGTCCAGCAGCAGATCGATCAGGTGGTCGTGGAGGAGGTTGACCTCGTCGACGTAGAGCAGACCGCGGTGCGCCCGGGCGAGCAGGCCCGGCTCGAAGGACTTCACGCCCTCGGCCAGCGCCCGCTCGATGTCCAGGGCGCCGACCAGCCGGTCCTCGGAGGCGCCCACCGGCAGCTCCACCATGCGGGCGGGCCGGTGCGCCGCGTCCGCCGCGCCGTGCGGCCCGTCCGGGCACCCGGGGTCCGGCGCGGCCGGATCGCAGCTGAACCGGCAGCCACCGACGACCGCCACCTCCGGCAGCAGCTCCGCCAGCGCCCGCACCGCGGTGCTCTTGGCGGTGCCCTTCTCGCCGCGGACGAGGACGCCGCCCACCGCCGGGCTGACGGCGTTCAGCAGCAGCGCCAGCCGCAGGTCGTCCATTCCGACGACGGCGGTGAACGGATAGCGGGCGCTCATGTGGCGATCACTCCTTCGTAACGACACAGGTCATCTGGCTTACGGCCGTCCCCGGCCGACCGGTCCGTGCCCTCGGGCACCCTTGCGTGGCGTCCTCCGGATCCGCGCGCCCTCACGGCGCCCCCGGCGGGACGAACGGCAGCCCCGGCGGGACGCCCTCCTCGATCAGCCGCAGCAGCGCACCGGTGTCGGCGTGCTCCTCGATCAGATCGCCGAGCCGGTCCAGCTGCTCCTCGCGCAGCGCGCCGAAGCCGGTGTCCGGCGCCGGGACGAACGCCCGCCCCGCGTCGGCCGCCACCCGGCGCAGGAACGCCCGCCGGAACGCGTCGCTCTCCAGCGACCCGTGCCAGTGCGTCCCCCACACCGCGCCCGACCGGCAGCCGTCCAGCGGCCGCCCGCCGGCGTCGGTGAAGAACGGCTCCCCGCCGACGGTCTCGGCCACACCGTGGTGGATCTCGTACCCCTCGGCCGGTGCGCCCAGCGCCGTGCCGACGGGCCTGGCCAGCGTCTTCTCCGCCGCGAACCGCACCCGTACGGGCAGCAGCCCCAGGCCCGGCACGGTGCCCGCCCGCGACTCCACCTCGTCGTCGATCACCTCGCCGAGCATCTGGAACCCGCCGCAGATGCCCAGCACCGGACGGCCCTCGGCGGCCCGCCGGGCGACCGCGTCGGCGAGCCCCCGCTCCCGCAGCCAGGCCAGCGCCCGCACCGTGCCGCGGGTGCCCGGCAGTACCACCAGATCCGCGTCGGCCAGCTCCTCGGCGCGGTCCACGAACCGCACCACCACGCCCGGTTCGGCGGCCAGCGCGTCCACGTCCGTGAAGTTCGACATCAGCGGCACCGCCGCGACCGCCACCCGCAGCACATCGGCGCCGTGCGGCGGCGCCACCACGCTCTCGCGGACCGCGCCGCGCAGCGACACCCGCAGCCCGTCCTCCTCGTCGATGCCCAGACCGTGCGCGAACGGCAGCACGCCCAGCGACGGCCGCCCGGTCAGCTCCCGCAGCATGTCCAGGCCCGGCTCCAGCAGCGCCACATCGCCGCGGAACTTGTTGACGAGATACCCGGCGACCAGCGCCTGGTCCTCCTTCGACAGCAGCGCCGTCGTCCCGAAGAACGACGCGAACACGCCGCCCCGGTCGATGTCGCCGACCACCACCACCGGCAGCCGCCCGGCCCGCGCGATGCCCATGTTGACGATGTCGGTCCGCCGCAGATTGATCTCCGCCGGGGAGCCCGCGCCCTCACAGATCACCACGTCATGGGCGCGCCGCAGCTCCGCCAGACAGTCGGTGACGGTGGCCAGCAACTCCGCGCGCCCACCGGGCCGCGCCCCGCTCCCGGGGCGCCCGAAGTACCCCTGCGCGCTCATCTCGCCGACCGGTTTGCCGAGCAGCACCACCTGGCTGCTGCGGTCCCCGCCGGGCTTGAGCAGCACCGGGTTCATCAGCGCGGACGGCTCCACCCGGGCTGCCGCCGCCTGCATCGCCTGCGCCCGGCCGATCTCCGCGCCGTCCCGCGTCACGAACGAGTTCAGCGACATGTTCTGCGCCTTGAACGGCGCGACGTTCACGCCCTGCCGCACCAGCCAGCGGCAGATCCCCGCGGTCACCACGCTCTTGCCCGCGTCGGAGGTGGTCCCCGCGATCAGCAGCCCGCCGCCCGTCACCGGATCCTGCCCTTCCGCCGGGCGAGGGCCGGGCGCACCGCGCCCGCCAGCAGCCGCCCGGCCACCGTCGTCGTCAACGCCAGCACGCTCACCCGGCGCGAGAGCCGCACCGCCCGCGCGATGTCCTCCGTCGCCACCGGCCGCCCCGCTCCGTTCAGCCGCGGCCGGTGCTCGATACGCCCGCCGTATGCCAGCGTCCCGCCGAGCCGTACGCCCAGCGCCCCCGCGAACGCGGCCTCCACCGGGCCCGCGTTGGGACTCGGATGCGCTCCGCCGTCGCGCCGCCAGGCCCGCGCGGCGCCGCGCCGGTCCGGGGCGGCGAGCACGGTGAGCGCGGCGGTCAGCCGGGAGCCGGGCCACCCGGCCACATCGTCCAGCCGCGCCGACGCCCAGCCGAACCGGCGGTGGCGGGGCGACTTGTGACCCACCATCGCGTCGAGGGTGTTCACCGCCCGGAACGCCACCAGGCCCGGGACACCGCCGACGGCGCCCCACACCAGCGCGCCCACCACGGCGTCCGAGGTGTTCTCCGCGACCGACTCGACGACCGCCCGCGCCATCTGCGGCCCGTCCAGCGCCTGCGGGTCCCGGCCGCACAGATGCGGCAGCCGCCGCCGCGCCCCCGCCAGGTCCCCGGCGGCCAGCGCCTCGCCGACGGCCCGCGCCTCCCGGCCCAGCGAGGTGCCGCCCAGCACCGACCAGACGGTCGCGGCGGTCAGCGCGGTGGCGGCGGCGGTACGGGCGGGGGAGGGGACGGGCGCGGGGCCGCGCACCGCGCGCCGCAGCAGGGCGGCACCGGCGGTGGCACCGCCCGCGCAGAACAGGGCGTGCACGGCGCCGTGGCCGCGGTGGTCGCGCCAGAGCCGGGCCTCGACGGCCGCCGCGGCGCGCCCGAAGGCGGCCACCGGATGGCCGCGCCGCGGGTCGGCGGCGAGCAGATCACCGAGAAAGCCCAGGGCCGCACCGCACGCGTAGGTGGCGTGTTCGGCACGCATCGGATCAGACCGCCGTCACGCCTCGACGGATCACCGAAGACACACGGGAGACTCTGAACGGGCTGCCAGGCATGGCGATATGTCCTCACTCAGGGTCCGCGCCCTGGTTCGACGTGACGGCGACAGGAGTCTCCTGGCTCCCCGGATCGGCGTTTCCTCCGGCCTTCCAGCCCTGGCGTGCGCCCGTCGGGCGTGCACGAGGCGGACCGTGACCTTCGTCGGAGGAACGCTCCCCGGTGACAGTGGCGGGACCGCGCCGGATTCGCACCGGACTTCCTCTGCTGTCGCCGATTGGCGTGGGAAGTCCACCACGCCCCGCCAACCCCGTCAACTCGCCCGTGACCTGCGACGCCGCGGTACCGCACGGCCTGTGGCGCACACCACAGGCCCCGTACGACGCACGGCGCCCGGCCACCGCGGAACTGCGGTGACCGGGCGCCGTGCGCGCGCTGCCGGACGGGTCAGGCGGCGACGATCAGATAGATGCCGTACGCCACCGCGGCCGCGCAGACCGCGTACGCGGCGAGGCCGCCGATCCGCGCGCCGGTGCTCGGGGCGCCCGCCGTGGCGGCCGCGCCCTCCTGCCGGGTACGGGCCGTGCCGACGATGCCGACCGTGAACAGGCCCACGATCCCGACCGTCACCACCAGGGTGACGCCGAAGACCTGGCCGAGAGCTGCCCAGTCGATGCTCATGCTGCGGTTCCTCAGAGTCGGGCGGTCAGCCGGCGGCTGTCGCGGTCGTGGCGCGCGGGGCGCTCGCGGCGTGGGCGGCCTCCGCGCCCTCGGCGGGCACGAGCGTCCCGGCCGGGGGAGGGGTGACCGTCTGGAGAGCCACGGTGACCACACCGGGCGGCTCCGTGGCCTCGGCCTCGTTGACGTTGGTGTGGTCGATGGGCTTGCGGCGGGAGGCGGCCCAGATGGCGCCGCAGATGCCGAGCGCGAGGACGGCGACGGCGGTGATGCCCCAGTCGCCCTGGCCGGCCAGGAGCGCGGCACCGGCGGAGACCAGGCCCGCGGCCGGCAGCGTCAGGCACCAGGCGACGACCATCCGCACCGCCGTCGACCAGCGCACCACGCCGCCCTTGCGGCCCAGACCCGAACCCATCACCGCACCCGAGCAGACCTGGGTGGTGGAGAGCGCGAAGCCGAGGTGGGAGGAGGCCAGGATGGTGGCCGCGGCGCTGGTCTGGGCGGCGAAGCCCTGCGGCGGCTGGATGTCGGTGATGCCCTTGCCCATCGTGCGGATGATCCGCCAGCCGCCCAGGTACGTGCCGAGGGCGATGGCCAGACCGGCCGAGGCGATGACCCACAGCGGCGGGTCGGCGTGCGGGGCGACCACACCGCCGGTGATCAGCGCGAGGGTGATCACGCCCATCGTCTTCTGCGCGTCGTTGGTGCCGTGCGCCAGCGAGACCAGCGCCGCCGAGGCGATCTGCCCGGCGCGGTACCCCTTGGCCGTCTCCTGCTCGTCACGGCCCCGGGACAGCCGGTACGTCAGCCGGGTCGCGGCCATCGACGCGATACCGGCGACCACCGGGGCGGCCACGGCCGGGATGAGGACCTTCATCACCACGGCGCCGCCGTGCACACCGTTGGTGCCCACGGACACCAGCGTGGCGCCGATCAGACCGCCGAACAGGGCGTGGGAGGAGCTGGAGGGGAGGCCGGCGAGCCAGGTGAGGAGGTTCCAGACGATCGCGCCGACCAGACCGGCGAAGATCACTTCAGGTCTGATACCGGCGCTTTCGTCGATGATCCCGCCGGAGATGGTCTTGGCGACCTCCACGGACAGGAACGCGCCGACGAGGTTGAGGACCGCCGACATCGCCACCGCGATTTTGGGCTGCAGCGCGCCGGTGGAGATGGTGGTGGCCATGGCGTTGGCCGTGTCGTGGAAGCCGTTCGTAAAGTCGAACACCAAGGCCGTGACGATCACGATCCCGATGAGAAGCGTGATGTGTTCCATTCACCCAGGCAATCAGTTCGAAGGTCAGTGACGCCGGAAACGTACGAAGGGTGGGTGAACGGGAGGTGAACGCGGCCGGGCGCAGCAATGACGCCGTCGCAGTGTTCGAGAGGAGGTATCTCACACGTCACTTCCGCCCCATCTGTACGTGGCTCGAATGTGCTGCCGCGCGACCCGATTCCGGCTTGTTCCACGACGCGTGAACGGCATGCGAACGGCCCCGTCGCGGTGCGTCACCCCGCTGGTGAACGGCGCGGGAGCCGTCCCGGCGACCACCCGGACCCGGCGCGGTCCCGCGCCCCCCGACCGGCCCGCGGACGCGGCCGGAACACCAGGCCCGGCACCCGTCCCCGAGGACGCCCCGGTGTGCGACCGCGGCGTACGCCGGACGACGGCCCACGCTTCCGTACGCCGGGCCCGTACGGTGACGGACCACCGCGCGCACTGGCCTCCCGGGGCGGCCGCGCCGGCCCGCCCGGCCCGTACGGTGACGGCACCCCGACCGCCCGCACCCCGGAGGAACCCGTGACCCGTACCGGCGCCCCCGCCCCGCACCCGGACCGGCCCGGCGCCGACGCGCTCGCCGCCGCCTGGGACGGTGTCGTCGCCACCGCCCGCCGCACCGTCGCCGACGGCCTCGTCGTCGGCACCTCCGGCAACGTCTCGGCCCGCGTCGGCGACACCGTCCTCGTCACCCCCAGCGGAGTCCCCTACGACCGCCTCGGCCCCGGCGACCTCACCGCCGTCGACCTCGACGGGCGGCAGTGCGCGGGCACCCTCCCGCCCACCAGCGAACTCCCCATGCACCTCGCCGTCTACCGCGCCACCGACGCCGCCGCGCTCGTGCACACCCACGCCCCGCACGCCACCGCCGTCTCCGTCCTCGTCGGCCACCTCCCGCCGGTCCACTACATGACCGCCGCCCTCGGCGGCCCCGTCCGCGTCGCCCCCTACGCCCCCTACGGCAGCGACGAACTGGCCGCCCACGCCCTCGCGGCGCTGCGCGACCGGACCGCCTGCCTCCTCGCCCACCACGGCACGCTCGCCCACGGCGCCACCCTCGGCCAGGCCCTGGACCGCACCGCCCAGCTGGAGTGGATGTGCCGGGTCTGGCTCCTCGCCTCCTCCGTCCCCGGCCGCACCCCGGCCCTCCTCTCCGCCGCCGACCTCGCCGAGACCGCCACCCGCCTCCGCGGCTACGGGCGTCACCCGGAGGAGTAGCCCCGCGAGTTCCGCCCCGCACCCCGGACGGCGCCCGCGTCACCCGCTCGCCCCGCCCGCTGGCCGCCCCCGGCACCCCGCTCCACACTGAAGAGGTGCGCCTGGCTACTGCGGCGGCTGCGGCCGCCACCACCGTGATCGGTGCCGGGGCGGCCGCGGTGGCGGCCGGCCGGTACGCCGGGGGCGTCGCCCTCCGGCCCTCGCCCCAGGTGCCGTTCCCCGGGGATGCGCGCCTGACCGTCCACGCCACCGACGACGAGACGGTCACCCTGACCCGCAGCCTGGCGTCGCTGCGCCCCGGCACCTACGGCCTCGCCGGCTCCGGCTGCCATGCGATCGTCGGCCCGGTGGTGCACCACACCCCGCACCCCGCCGACACCGTCGTGCGCCGCCTGGAGCGGATCACCCACGGCACGCTCCCGCCCGGCACCCGGGTGCGCCTCACTCCACAGGTGTACGCCGGGAACCCCCGCGACGCCCTCGGCCTGACCTGTGCCGACGTCGACGTCCCCGGCGAACTCGGGTCGCTGCCCGCATGGTTCCTGCCGGGCGTGCGCGACACCTGGGTGATCACCGTGCACGGCATCGGCACCACCCGTGAACACCCGATGGTCCTCATGCCGTTCCTCCACCGCCACCGGCTGCCCGTCCTCGCCCTCGCCTACCGCAACGACGCGGGCGCCCCGCAGACCCCGGACCGGCTGCACCACCTCGGCGACTCCGAATGGCGCGACCTGGACGCCGCCATCCGCTACGCCGTCCGCTACGGCGCCCGCGACGTCGTCCTCCACGGCTGGTCCGCCGGGGCCACCATGGCGCTCCGCGCCGCCGCCCGCTCCGGTATGCGCGACCGCATCCGCGGCCTCGTCCTGGACTCGCCGATCCTCGACCGGCACGCCACCGTCCGCGCCCTGGCCGCCGCCCGGCGCGTCCCGCGGGCCCTGCTGCCGCTCGCGGTCCGCGCCGCCGAGGGCCACACCGGACTCCCCGTCGACCGCCCCGGCGACGCCGTCGACCCGGACACCCTCACCGCCCCCACCCTCCTCTTCCACGGCCCGGACGACACCCTCGCCCCCTGGGCCGCCTCCCGCGCCCTCGCCGCGCGCCGCCCGGACCTCGTCACCCTCCGCCCCGTGCCGCACGCCCCGCACGCCGCCATGTGGAACGCCGCGCCCGCCGCCTACGAGGAGACCCTGCGCCGCTTCCTGACCCCGCTGATGTAGCCGCCCGGCCCCGGGCGCTCTTCTTCCGCGCGCGTGCGAGGGAACACGGCGCGCGCGTACGGGGGAACACGGCGCGCGGGCGTACGGGGGGACAACTCCCCACAACCGTGATGGGTCGCCTGGGTGAACCCCGCTGAGCGGGCCGTTTCCCGTCGTCCGATTGGGTTTTCGGGCCGTCAGCGGCAAGACTGCCCCTGTGACGTCCCGTACCCCGCGCGACTCCCGGCTCCGACTCGTCCCCAGGCAACCGATTGCCGCCGCCCGCCGGGCGGTGACCACCCGGGCCGCCCGTCCGGCCCCACGCCCGCCCGAGGGCACCCCGCCGCCCGCGGAACTGGCGCGCCAGGCCCGCGCCGCGCTCTCCGGCGCGTCCCGGCTGGCCCACTGGGCCGACGGCGCCACCGCCGGACTACGGGCCGGGCGCGACGGCGCCCTCCCGGCGGCCGACGTCGACCGCGCCGCCGAGGCCCTCGGCCTGCCCACCGCGCAGGTACGCGCCGACTGGGACCGCGCCCGCCTCGCCGGACTGATCGAGCTGCACGGCGGGCTGGCCCGCGCCGGCTGGCGGCTGCGCGCCTGGGACCGCGACGACACCGCCGCCCTCCGCGGCTGGGTCGCCCTCTTCGACGCCTGGTCGCTGGCGCTGCCGTCCCCCGGGGGCGCCGGGCCCGCCATCGTCGGCGAGGTCGTCGAGGCCGTCCCGCAGCTGCTGTCGCTGCTCCATCTGTCGGCCGGTCCGGTACGGCTCCAGGCGCTGCTGGACATGCTCGAACAGCGCGTCGCCGAGCTGCGTACCGAGCGCTGCGAGGTGCCGTACGGCCCCCGCACCGAGTCCGCGGACGGCGACCCGGCGGGCGAGGACGGACAGGCCCCGCTCACCGCCCTGCTGGACTGGGCGCTCGCCGCGCTGACCGCGGTCGGCGCGCTGGTGCCCGGCGACGGCACGCCGGGCCCGGCCCCCGCCCCGGACGGGGACGACGACGGCCGCGAGGCGCAGCTGACGCCGCTGGGCCACTGGTCGGTGTGGGTCAAGCTGGAGCAGATCTGCGTCGCGGCGCAGAGCCCGGCGGGCAACATCGAGCAGACCGCCGCCGCCATGCTCCGCGGCTGCGCCCGGCTCACCCCGGGCCCGGCCCGCGCGGAGTACCGCGCCTGGCTCGCGGCCCGCTCCGTGGGCTCGGCCGTCGAGGAGCTGCTGACCGTGGCGCGCGGCGAGGACGCGCTGCTGCGCGGGCTGGCCTTCGAGGCGCTGCGCGCCGTCGGTGCCCCGGCCGAGGCCGCCGTCCGCGCCGCCGCCGACGAGGCGGCGCTGCGGCCGTACGCCCTGCTGTGGCTCTTCGAGCACGAGGGCGGCGACCCGGAGAACGCCCCCGACGTGCTCACCCGCGAGGAGTCGACCTGGCTCTGGGTGGACACCGCCGCGGCCGTCGCCGACCACGGCGAGAGCCAGCTGCTCATCCGCCACCTCGACTCGGCGGTCCAGGGCTCCGTCCCGCGCCTCCTCGAAGAGGTACGCGCCGTGGGCCATCCGCGCACCGTCCAGGTCCTGGTGGCGCTCGCCGCGGCGCACCCCGACCCGGCGCTGGCCAAGGCCGTCCGCCGGGCGGCGTTCCAGGTGCACACCGGCGGCGTCTGAGCCCCGGAAACCGCCGGGCCACCACGGCCCGGCGGCCCGCCACCGGGCCGCGGCCGACCACCGGACGCCCCGGCCCGCCGCCCGCGCGGGTGGCCATGAGATCTGCCTCACAGTCCACCGGTGACCACAGGCATCGCCCCCGCGGCAGCCGCGCACGCCACCGCGCCGGACGGGCCGCGGAGGGAGCCTGTGGTCCGTACGGCGACCGGGAAAACCAGTGGCGCGGCACCGTTAGACTGCCCGCATGGCAGTTCTCCTCTGGGTTCATTAGACGGCGTAGACCGCTCTCGGACCGTCCGTCCAATCCGCCGTCACCCTGCCCTGGAGTTTTTCCGTGATCACCGCTTCCGGCCTTGAGCTGCGCGTCGGCGCCCGCGTTCTCATCGATTCCGCTTCTTTCCGCATCGCCAAGGGCGACCGCGTCGGTCTCGTCGGCCGCAACGGCGCCGGGAAGACCACCCTCACCAAGGTCCTGGCCGGTGAGGGCATCCCCGCCGCCGGTTCCGTCGCCCGCTCCGGCGAGGTCGGCTACCTCCCGCAGGACCCGCGCACCGGCGACATGGACGTCCTCGCCCGCGACCGCATCCTCTCCGCCCGCGAACTGGACACCGTCCTGCGCAAGATGCGGGAGAACGAGGACCGGATGGCGAACGGCAAGGGCGCCACCCGCGAGAAGGCGATGCGCAAGTACGAGCGCCTGGAGACGGAGTTCCTGACCAAGGGCGGATACTCCGCCGAGGCGGAGGCCGCGACCATCGCCGCCAGCCTGGGCCTGCCCGACCGGATCCTCGCCCAGCCGCTGCACACCCTCTCCGGCGGTCAGCGCCGCCGCGTGGAGCTGGCCCGGATCCTCTTCTCGGACGCCGACACCCTGCTGCTCGACGAGCCGACCAACCACCTCGACGCCGACTCCATCGTCTGGCTGCGCGACTACCTCAAGACGTACCGCGGCGGCTTCATCGTGATCTCCCACGACGCCGACCTCGTCGAGACCGTCGTCAACAAGGTCTTCTACCTCGACGCCAACCGCTCCACGATCGACGTCTACAACATGGGCTGGAAGCTCTACCAGCAGCAGCGCGAGGCCGATGAGAAGCGCCGTCGGCGGGAGCGGCAGAACGCCGAGAAGAAGGCCGCGGCCCTCAACTCGCAGGCCGACAAGATGCGCGCCAAGGCCACCAAGACCGTCGCCGCGCAGAACATGGCCAAGCGCGCCGAACGCCTGCTGGCCGGTCTTGAGGACGTCCGCGCCGCCGACAAGGTCGCCAAGCTGCGCTTCCCCGACCCGGCGCCGTGCGGCAAGACGCCGCTCACCGCCGAGGGCCTGTCGAAGTCGTACGGCTCGCTGGAGATCTTCACCGATGTCGACCTCGCCATCGACAAGGGCTCCCGGGTCGTCATCCTGGGCCTGAACGGTGCCGGCAAGACCACGCTGCTGCGGCTGCTGGCCGGAGTGGAGACCCCCGACACCGGCGACGTCCGCCCCGGTCACGGCCTCAAGCTCGGCTACTACGCGCAGGAGCACGAGACGCTCGACCCGGACCGCACGGTCCTGGAGAACATGCGCTCCGCCGCCCCGGACATGGACCTCGTCGCCATCCGCAAGACGCTGGGTTCCTTCCTGTTCTCCGGCGACGACGTCGACAAGCCGGCCGGGGTGCTCTCCGGCGGCGAGAAGACCCGCCTGGCGCTGGCCACGCTGGTCGTCTCGTCGGCCAACGTGCTGCTGCTGGACGAGCCGACGAACAACCTCGACCCGGCCAGCCGCGAGGAGATCCTCGGCGCGCTGCACACCTTCACCGGCGCCGTCGTCCTCGTCTCGCACGACGAGGGCGCGGTGGACGCCCTGGAGCCGGAGCGGATCATCCTGCTGCCCGACGGCGTCGAGGACCTGTGGGGTCAGGAGTACGCGGACCTCGTCGCGCTGGCGTGACCGGCGGCGGGCGGCCAGGTCCGCGTATCGATCATTCGGCCGACGGGTGATCCATCATCTGAGTGAGAGCGGCTCGTACACCGGCGAGCCTCCGAGACGGAAGCCGGGCCCCCGCGGCCCGGCTTCCGTCGTTCCCGGCTCTCCCCTGCTGACCTGCGGTTTCTCGGACGGTGTGCGAGATGGCGCGGCGATTTCGGTGGGTGTCGGAGGCCCTTGGCCAGATTGTCCGGACACGGACGGCCTCGGACGGCTCACCACAGACCTTGCCGAATGGGTGGCCAGGAACGCGAGGAGGGGTGATCATGAGAGTCCAGAGCGCACTTCCCATGAGGAGGCACGGGTGGCCGAGACTCTGAAGAAGGGCAGCCGGGTGACCGGCGCCGCGCGCGAAAAGCTCGCGGCAGACCTGAAGAAGAAGTACGACTCCGGAGCGAGCATCCGGGCGCTGGCCGAAGAGACCGGACGCTCCTATGGATTCGTCCACCGGATGCTCAGTGAATCCGGTGTGTCCCTGCGCGGTCGGGGCGGAGCAACGAGGGGCAAGAAGGCCACCTCGGCCTGACGACCGCGACTCCGACGGGTGTCCCCCCGGTCGGTCGGGCAGACGACCGGGAGGTTACCGTTCAGTCACTTACGCACGCTGGTGTGTGACGGCTGACTCGGAGGCACTCTGATGACTCTGCTCGACAAGGACGGTGTGCGGCTCACCGTGGACGACGCGCTCGCCACGGTGACCCTCACCCACGCGGCCAAGCGCAACGCCCAGTCGCCCGCCATGTGGCGGGCGCTGGCCGAGGCCGGCGCGCTGCTGCCGGGGAGCGTCCGCGTCGTGGTGCTGCGGGGCGAGGGCACGTCCTTCTCCGCGGGCCTCGACCGGCAGGCGTTCACGCCCGAGGGTTTCGACGGTGAGCCGTCGTTCCTCGACATGGCGCGCGGCCCGGAGCACGAGATGGACGCGCTCATCGCCTTGTACCAGGAGGCGTTCACCTGGTGGCGGCGGAACGACCTGGTGTCGGTCGCCGCCGTCCAGGGTCATGCGATAGGCGCCGGGTTCCAGCTGGCGCTCGCCTGTGACCTGCGGGTGTGTGCCGAGGACGTGCAGTTCGCGATGCGCGAGACCAGCCTCGGTCTGGTGCCCGATCTGACGGGTACCCATCCGCTGGTCCATCTCGTCGGCTACGCCCGGGCGCTGGAGATCTGCGCCACCGGGCGCTTCGTCCACAGCGACGAGGCGGGCCGCATCGGCCTGGCCAACCTCGTGGTCCCCGGCGACGAACTGGACGCCGCGGTCGCCGACCTGATCACCGCTCTCCTGGCCCCGCCGCGCGACGCCGTCATCGAGACCAAGGCACTGCTGGCCGGCGCCGTCGGCCGCGATCTGGAGGAGCAGCGCGCCGCCGAGCGTGCCGCCCAGGGCCGCCGCCTGCGTGACCTGGCGGGCCTCGGCGAATGACCCCGTGCGTTCCCGCGACGCCGTGCCGGAGGGCGTCGCGGGGGGGGGGGGGGGGCCGCGCCGCGCGCCCCCCCCCGGGTC
>NZ_JBHYGX010000029.1:11228-38418 GCF_042739975.1 Streptomyces sp. NPDC059080 | reverse complement strand
CGGGGCGCGCGCGGGGGCGCCCCCCGCCCGCGGCGGGTGGGTGCGGGGGGGGCGCGGGCGACACCGCGGCGGGGGCGCCGGCCCGCGGGGGGGGGGGGGGGGCGCGCCCCCCGGGCGGTCCCCGGTCACCTCTCGCCCACAGCCGTGACCAGCACCGCCACGGCCACCGCCGGGCTGCGGGCCGCGCCCGCCGCCGCGCGTACCGCCCGGGCCACCTCCGACACGCGGTGACCCGGGCCGGTCGCCACCTGGACCAGCAGCCCGCCCGGTACCTCCCGCACCGGCCGGGACGTACCGCCGAGGGTGGCGGCGAGCCGCGCCACGCCGGGTACGGCGAGCGCCGCGTCGGCCACCGGGCCCGGGACACCGGCCTCCTGCGGGCTGAGCCCGATGCCCGGCCCGGGGGGCGCGGGCCGCTCCCGGCCCGGCGCTTCCGCGGTGTCCAGTACGCCGGTGACCTGGAGGTCCACGGCCGTCACCGGCAGTCCGAGCACCCGGTCGGCGGTCTCCAGCAGGGCCGTGCGCAGCTCCTCGGCGGTCCGGGGCAACGGGCGGTCCGGGGCCGCCGCGAGGTCCGCGGTGATCCGCAGCGGGCCCGGCGGCAGCGCGCTCGGCGGGGCCGGTGCGGGTGGCCGGTGCGGGTGGCCGTCCGCCGGGCCGATTCGTAGCGCGCCCAGGCGCAGGCCGGGCAGGGCGGCGGCGCGGGCCCGCAGCACCCGTGCCGCGGCCTCCTCGGTGATCCAGCAGCCGTCCGCCGGGCCGCCCAGCGGCAGCACCCGGCCGGTCCCGAGCTCCCGGCGCACCCTGTGCGCCCACTCCGTCGCGGCCACCGCGTCACCCCTGGGGTCTGTCGTCCGGCTCTCCCAGCCTGCCGCAGCCGGACCCGTACGGCAGGGCGGTGCGGCCGGGGGAGCGGGGGCGTAACTCGGGTGCCGCAGCAGACCGGGCGGGGCGGGGCGGGCGCCCCTAGCGTGGGTGTGGAGTGGTGAAAGCTTCCCCTCGGAAAGGGACGATCGGCGATGGCGGACGAACAGTGGAACCGAACCGACCTCTCAACGGGCGGGGCCTCGGAAACGAAGATCTCGGGCGGCAAACGCGGCGGGGGTGACCCCGCGACCCGCGGGCGTACCACCATCTCCGACGGCGTCGTGGAGAAGATAGCCGGGCTCGCCGCCCGGGACGTGATGGGCGTCCACGCCATGGGCAGCGGCCTGGCCCGCACCCTCGGCGCGGTCCGCGAACGGGTGCCCGGCGGCTCCCGCTCCGCGCCCGTCGCCCGCGGCGTGAAGGCCGAGGTCGGCGAGGTGCAGACCGCGCTCGACCTGGAGATCGTGGTGGAGTACGGCGTCTCCATCGCCGAGGTGGCCCGCGACGTACGGGAGAACGTGATCTCCGCCGTGGAGCGGATGACGAGCCTTGAGGTCGTCGAGGTCAACATCGCGGTCAGTGACGTCAAGCTGCCCGAGGAGGAGGACGAGGGCGAGGAGCCGGAGCCCCGGCTCCAGTAGACGGGCAGCGGCTTCGGCCGGAGCGGGCAGCGAAGGAGCGCACGATGAGCATGGCCGTGGCCGGCCTTCTGGCCGGAATGGCGCTGGGCTTCGCCGGGTACTTCGGCGGCTTCGGAGCCTTCGTCCTGGTGGCGGCGCTGGGCGCGATCGGGTTCGTCGCCGGACGGTTCCTCGACGGGGACCTGGAGGCGGGCGACTTCTTCCGGCCCCGGGCCCGCGACGACCGGCGGCGGTGAGCGTGGCGACGGCGTCGACGGCGCCCGGCGCGGCGGCCGTCGCCGAGGTGCCGCGAGGGGAGCGGGGCGCGACCCGCGTCGCGGACCGGGTGGTCGCGAAGATCGCCGCGGCGGCGGCCCGCGAGGCGCTGCGCGCCGCGGCCGACGACGCCCGCACCGGCGCCCATGCGACCGTCACCGTCCGGCGCCGGGACGGGCGGCTGCCGTTCGGCGAGGCCCATGTGCACGTCACCGTCGAGCTGGGCCACCCCACCCCGATCGGCGCGCGGTGCGGCGCGGTACGCCGTCAGGTCACCGCGCGCGTACGGGAATGGGCGGGGATGGACGTGTCCGAGGTGGCGGTCGAGGTGGAACGGCTGCACTCGCCGCTGGAACGGGACCGGGAAAGGGTGCGATGAGCGACGACGCACGCGCCGCCACCCGGCGGACGGTGACCCTGGAGAAGGACCCGGAGCCCGCGCCCGCCGCCCCCGGCCACGGCAGGGCGCGCCGGTTCTGGTCCGCCCGCCGCCTCCCGTCCGCCGTGGTGGCGCTGCTCGCGCTGGCCGGGGCGGGGCTGCTGCTCTACGACGTGGCGGCGGTGCGCGCCGGCCGGCCCGCGATGGCCTGGCGCCGACGCCTCGCCGACGAGCTGGCCACCCGCCCTCTCGACGACCCCTGGGTGCTCGGCGGCGCCGCGGCGGCGATGGCGGTCGGCGTGTGGCTGCTGGTGCTGGCGCTCACGCCGGGGCTGCGCGGGGTGCTGCCGATGCGCCGCGCCACGCCCGACGTCCGGGCCGGTCTCGACCGGGCAGCCGCCGCGCTGGTGCTGCGGGACCGGGCGATGCAGGTGTCCGGCGTGCAGTCCGTCAAGGTGACGGCCGGGCGCCGCACGGTGAAGGTGGCGGCCGTCTCGCACTTCCGGGAGCCGGACCGGGTGCGGGCGGATCTCGACGCGGTGCTCGGCGAGGGGATGCACGGGCTGGGCCTGGCCCGGCCGTTGCGGCGTTCCGTCCACGTCCGCCGCCCGAAGAAGAGGTGAGCGAGCGATGCGCAGGGTCCGGCGCGGCGTCAACCGCGTACTGCTGGGGCTGATCGGCGCGGTGCTGCTGGGCGGCGGCGCCGCGGTGCTCACGGCAGGTCTCGGGCTGCCGTCGGCGTGGCACTTCGCGCTGCCCGCCGACTGGCCCTGGTCGCGCAGCGACGGGGTGCTGCTGCCGGCGGCGGACCGTACCCGCTTCACGGACCGCGGCTGGTGGTGGCCGGCCGTCATCGCCGCGCTCGCCGCCGTGGTGCTGCTGCTCCTGTGGTGGCTGCTGGCGCAGCTCCGGCGCCGCCGGCTCGGGAAGATCCTGGTCGACAGCGGGGACGGCGAGGGCGCCTCGGTCCACGGCCGGGCGCTGGAGGACGTGGTGGCGGTGGAGGCCGGGGCGCTCGACGGGGTGGAGCGCGCGGACATGCTGCTGTGCGGCCGCCGGACCGCGCCCCAGCTCCGCGCCGTGGTGGCGCTCGCCCCGCACGCCGGCCCGGGCGCCGTGTTGCGGCGCCTGTCGGACGGGGCGGTGGCGGACGCCCGTACCTCCACGGGGCTGTCGCGGCTGCCCGCCGAGATCCGGTTGCGGGCGGTGCGGCACCGGGCGGAACGCGTGAGTTGAGGGCGGGCGGTTGTCGCGTACGGGGGAGGGGCGGGCGCGCGCCGGCGGCCCGGACGCCGCCCCGCCCCCCTCCCGTCAGAACCCCCGGCGCGCCCCGCCGTCCACCGGCACCATCACGCCGGTCAGGTACGACGCGGCGGGCGACAGCAGGAACGCCGCGGTGCGGCCGAACTCGTCGGGCTCGCCGTAGCGGCCCAGCGGGATCGTCGCGCAGTTGCGGGCGCGGTTGGCCTCGGGGTCGCCGGAGACCGCGTCGAGCTGCGTCATCCGGTCGGTGGCGATGCGCCCGGGCAGGACGCCGACGACGCGGATGCCGCGCGGCCCGACCTCGTCGGCGAGCGACTTGGCGAACCCGGCGAGCCCGGGGCGCAGCCCGTTGGAGATGGTCAGTCCGCCGATCGGCTCGTACACCGAGCCGGACAGCACGAAGCCGATGACGCCGCCCTCGCCCAGCTCGGCGGCGACCGCGCGGGCCAGCCGGACCGCGCCGAGGAAGACGGTCTCGAAGCCGTCGCGCCACTGGTCGTCGGTGAGGTCGGCGGAGGCGCCGGGCGGCGGGCCGCCGACGCTGATGAGGATGCCGTCGAGGCGCCCGAAGCGCTCGCGGGCGGTGGCGATCAGGCGTTCCGGCGTCTGCGGGTCGGCGTTGTCGGCGGCGACGCCCACGGCCCGTTCGCCCAGTTCGGCGACGGCCGCGGCGGCGCTCTCCGCGGTGCGGCCGGTCAGTACGACGCGCGCGCCGTCGGCGGTCAGCGCCCGGGCGGTGGCGAGGCCGAGGCCGCGGGTGGCGCCGGTCACCACGTAGGTACGGTCGGTGAGTCCAAGGTCCATGGAATCAGTCTGCCTCGGGCCCGCCGAAGAGGGTGAAGGCGGTTCCGACCAGGCCGATGTGGCTGAATGCCTGCGGGAAGTTGCCGAGTTGCCGTCCGTCCGCCGGGTCGTACTCCTCGGCGAGCAGACCGACGTCGTTGCGCAGCGCGAGGAGGCGGGAGAACAGGTCGCGGGCCTCGCGCCCGCGGCCCGTCAGGTGGAGCGCCTCGGCGAGCCAGAACGAGCAGGCGAGGAACGCGCCCTCGTCGCCGGGCAGTCCGTCGACCGCGCCGTCGCCGGTGGCGTAGCGGCGCACCAGTCCGTCGTGGGTGAGCGCGGCGCGGACCGCGTCGACGGTGCCGATGACGCGGGGATCGTCGCCGGGCAGGAAGCCGAGGCGGGGGATGAGCAGGGTCGCGGCGTCCAGCGCGGTGGAGCCGTAGAACTGGGTGAAGGTGGACCGCGCCGCGTCGTAGCCCTGTGCGCAGACCTCGCGGTGGATGGTGTCCCGCAGCTCCCGCCAGCGCCGCAGGTCGCCCCGGGCCCCGGGGACGGCTTCGAGGGTGCGGATCCCGCGGTCGACGGCGACCCAGGCCATGACCTTGGAGTGGACGAAGTGACGGCGCGGGCCGCGGATCTCCCACAGGCCCTCGTCCGGTTCGCGCCAGGTGGTGGCGAGGTACTCCACCAGTGCGCGCTGGATGTTCCAGGCGTGCGGCTGGGACGGCAGCCCGGCGACGCGGGCGCCGTGGAAGGCGTCCAGCACCTCGCCGTAGACGTCCAGTTGCCGCTGGTCGACGGCGGCGTTGCCGAGCCGGACGGGCGCGGAGGCGGCGAACCCGGACAGCCAGGGCAGTTCGGCCTCCGGCAGCCGCCGCTCGCCCGCGACGCCGTACATGATCTGCAGGTCCTTGGGGGCACCGGCGACCGCGCGCAGCAGCCAGTCCCGCCAGGCCGCCGCCTCGTCGAGATAGCCCGCGGCGATCAGGGAGGTGAGGGTCAACGAGGCGTCGCGCAGCCAGCAGTAGCGGTAGTCCCAGTTGCGGACGGAGCCGAGCGCCTCGGGCAGCGAGGTGGTGGGCGCGGCGACGATGCCGCCGGTGGGGGCGTACGTCAGCGCCTTGAGGGTGATCAGCGACCGCAGGACGGCGTCGCGGTGCGGTCCGGTGTAGCGGCACCGCGCCGACCAGGCGTGCCAGTCGTCGAGGGTGCAGTCGAGGGCGTCGTACGGGTCGATGATCCGCGGGCGCGGATGGTGCGAGGGGTGCCAGGTCAGGACGGAGGCGTAGCGCTCGCCAGGCGCGACGGTGAACTCCGAGCGGGTGCTGAAGTCCTTGCCGTACGTGGTGACCTGGGGTTCGGTGCGCAGCCACACGGCGTCCGGACCGGCGACGGCGGACCGGCAGCCCTCGGCGCGGCGCATCCACGGCACCACCCGGCCGTAGTCGAACCGCAGCCGCAGCACGCCGCGCATCTCGACGTGGCCGCGCAGCCCCTCGACGATGCGGACGACGTCGGGGGCGCGGTCGCGCTGCGGCATGAAGTCGGTGACCTTGACGCAGCCGTCCGGGGTGTCCCAGACGGTGTCGAGGACGAGGGAGTCGCCGCGGTAGGAGCGGGTGGCGCGGGCGTCGGGGTGGACGGGGGCCATCCGCCAGTGGCCGTTGTTCCGGTCGCCGAGGAGCGCGGCGAAGCAGGCGCCGGAGTCGAAGCGGGGCAGGCAGAGCCAGTCGATCGACCCGTCGCGGCCGACGAGGGCGGCGGTCTGCAGATCGCCGATGAGCGCGTAGTCCTCGATGCGTGGGGGCACCCAGCGGGCTTTCCCGCCGGGCGGCGCCGCTATTCGGGGGTGGCGGCCGTCCGGGCTACGGGGGCGTCCACGGGCGGGGCGTCCGCGGGCGGGGCGTCCGCGGTGTCCGCCGGGTCCGCGTCCGCTGCGTCCGGTTCCGTCGCGGTGGTGCCCGGCTCCGCCGCCGCGGCCGCCGCCAGGTCCCGGCGCTCCCGTCGGACGAGGACGACCCAGCCGACCGGCACCGCCGCGGCGAACAGCCACCACTGCACGGCGTACGCCATGTGCGGCCCGATGCTGTCGTGGTCCGGGTCCGGGACCAGCTCGGGGGTGTGGTGCGGGGTCTTCGGCGCGGTCTGTTCGATGTACCCGGCGAGCACCGGGCGGTGCAGCAGCTTCGCCTGCTGGGCGCTGTTGATGAGCATGACCTGGCGGTCGGGCAGGCCCTGCCGGTCCTTGATCCCGCTGCCCTCGGTGGTCTCGTCGGCCATCATCCGGCCGGTGACGGTGACCGTGCCGCGGGGCGCGGCGGGCACGTCCGGGAACTTGGTGAGGTCGCCCCCGGCCGCGATCCAGCCGCGGTTGACCAGCACCGTCCGGCCGTGGCCGAGGTCGAGCGGGGTGAGGACGTAGTAGCCGATGGTCGACTCGTCGGCGGCGGTGCGCTGACGGACGACGACCTCGTGGGCGGCGTCGTACGTGCCGGTGGCGGTGACCGTGCGCCACATGTCGCCGCGCGGCAGGGCGCGCCCCGGGGAGGTCAGCTCGGTGACCGGTACCGGCTTCGCTTGGAGGCTGCGGGCGATGAGCTGGTTCTGCGCCACCCGGTGCTCATGGCGATGGAGCTGCCAGAAGCCCAGCTTGACCATGGCCGGGATCAGGACGAGGCCCAGGAGGGTGAGGATCACCCATTGCCGGGACAACAGGAAGCGGTACACGGCTTCGACGGTACCTGGCGCGCGAACGCCCCCGAGCGGCGGGGCCGCCGGGGGCGGTGCAGGGTGGCGGCGGGGTTCACACCCGGTCGACGATGCCCTGCTTTCCCGCGGCGCGGGCGCAGTGGGCGCCGCAGAACCACTGCCCGGCGACCTCGACGCCCTGGCCGATGATCTGGACCCGGCAGTGTTCGCAGATGGGTGCCATGCGGTGGATGGCGCAGGAGAAGGAGTCGAAGACGTGCCGCGCCCCGTCCTGCGTCTCCACGTAGAAGGCCAGGTCGTAGTCGTTTCCGCATACCTCGCAACGAGTCATGCGCCGCATCGTGCGGACCACGGCGCGGCGGGGCAAGGCCATCGGGCCGGGTCGTCGGCGCGGCACCCGACCGGCGCAGCGACGACCGGGCCGACCGGCGGCATCACCCGGCGGCGGGCCGGACGTCCTGGAGGAGCTGCATGAAGGCCGCCTCGTCGATGACGGTGGTGCCGAACGTGTGGGCCTTGGCGGTCTTGGACGTCTGCGCGTCCGGGTCGTTGGTCACCAGCAGGCTGGTGAGGCGCGACAGGCTCGTCGCGACGTGCAGCCCGGCCTCGATCGCGCGGTCCTCCAGCAGCTCACGGTCGACGGAGGTGTCGCCGGAGAACGCCACCCGCATGCCCTGCACCAGCTTGCCCCCGCTCTCGTAGCGCCCCGGGTTGGGGTACGGGCAGGCCGGGCGCTTACGGGCGGGACGCCAGGAGGCGGAGCGGTACGACGAGGCGCCCGGATACCGCTGGGGCGCCGGGGTGTCGGACCACTCGGTGAGCGGCTGGCAGGCCAGCAGCGGCAGCCGCAGGTTCTCGCGTGCGGCGCGCCGCAGGCTCGGCCGGAACGTCTCGGCCAGCACCCGGGCGTCGTCCAGCGCGTGGTGGGCCTGCTCCTGGACCACGCCGTAGTGGGCGGCGAGGGTCTCCAGCTTGTGGTTGGCGAGCGGCAGACCCAGCTCCTTGGAGAGGGCGATGGTGCACAGTCGGCGGTTCACCGGGGCGACTGCCGTGGCGCGGGCGTACTCGCGGGCGATCATCGACCAGTCGAACATGGCGTTGTGGGCGACCAGGACGCGGCCCTCCAGCCGCCGGGACAGCTCGGGCACGATCTCCGGGAAGAGCGGCGCGTCGGCCAGCACCTCGCTGGTCAGGCCGTGGATCCACACCGGCCCGGGGTCGCGCTCCGGGTTGACGAGGGTGTACCAGCGGTCCTGGAACTCGCCCCGGGCGTCGAGCTGGTAGACGGCGGCGGAGATGATCCGGTCGTCACGGGCGAGGCCGGTGGTCTCGACGTCGACCACGGCGTACCCCTCGGGGTAGGCGTCCGGCCAGGGGACCGGCGGGGTCTGCGGGCCCGGCTGCTGCCCGATCCTCGGCGCGATCGGGTCGGCTGCTGTGTGGTCTTCGAGCATGGTTCCTGAGGATACGGGCCGCCACTGACAGCCACCGCACCGCCGTCGGCCCCGTGGCCGGACTCCGCCCGTGGGCGCTGCCGCCCGGCCAACGGCGGCCACCACAACGGAAAACGGGCGAAAATCCATCAAAGGGGAGGTTTTTTCAGCGGTTCGTCACCGGTGGCATCCCCGGGCCAGAAACTGACACCCCGTCTCACATACTTCTCGGTAACTACCTCTAGCCGCACCCCCGGCCCCGCACTTATCGTGCCGGACATGCCGCACCTTCCCGATGTCGTGCTGTGGTCCGTCCCCGCCTTCCTCCTGCTCACCGCCGTCGAGGTGGCGAGCTGCCGCCTGCGCCCCGACGAGGACGCCGCGGGCTACGAGGCCAGGGACGCGGCCACCAGCGTCGGCATGGGGCTGGGCAGTCTCGCCTTCGACGCCCTGTGGAAGATCCCGATCGTGGCGATCTACTCCGCCGTCTACGCGCTGACCCCGCTGCGGGTGCCGGTGCTGTGGTGGACGCTGCTGCCGATGCTCCTGGTGCAGGACTTCCTCTACTACTGGTCGCACCGCGGGCACCACGTCATACGCGTCCTGTGGGCGTGCCACGTCGTCCACCACTCCAGCCGGAAGTTCAACCTCAC
The DNA here is from genome assembly GCF_042739975.1 of Streptomyces sp. NPDC059080. Classification (NCBI taxonomy): domain Bacteria; kingdom Bacillati; phylum Actinomycetota; class Actinomycetes; order Kitasatosporales; family Streptomycetaceae; genus Streptomyces; species Streptomyces sp. NPDC059080. The sequence continues at coordinate 29,435 of NZ_JBHYGX010000029.1, read as the reverse complement.
CACCGCACTGCGGCAGCCCTGGACGAGCTGGACCGTCTGGCCGTTCTACCTGCCGATGATCGTGCTCGGCGTCCACCCGGTGGCCGTCGCCTTCTGCTCCGGCGTCAGCCTCGTCTACCAGTTCTGGGTGCACACCGAGCGGATAGGCAAGCTGCCGCGGCCCGTCGAGTCCGTCCTGAACACGCCCTCCCACCACCGGGTGCACCACGCCTCGCAGGGCGGCTACCTGGACCGCAACTTCGGCGGCATCCTGATCATCTGGGACCGGATGTTCGGCTCCTTCGTCCCGGAGACCGAGCGGCCCGTCTACGGCCTCACCAAGAACATCGCCACCTACAACCCACTGCGCGTCGCCACCCACGAGTACGCCGCCCTCGCCCGCGACCTCCGCGCCGCCACTGGCTGGCGCGAACGGGCGGGCCGGATCTTCCGCGGCCCGGGCTGGCAGCCCACGGCCCCGCCCGGAGCCGTTGCCGACGCGGGCGTCCCCGGGGGTGACGTGCCGGGCTGCCGGCCCGGGGATGGCCCCGTGGCCGCGTCCACCGGAGGCGCCGCGATCACGCCCACCGGAGGCACCGCGATCGCGTCCACCGGCGGCCCGGCTCCCGGCCCGTCCATCGCCGCCGCGTCCACCGCCGCGCCCACCGTCAAGAGAGGTGCCGCGTGAACCCGACGCGCCCCCGCCCCCGCGTCGCCCGCGCGCTGCTCGCCGTGTTCACCGTGCTGGCCGCCGTCCACCTCGTCGCGCTGCTCGTCCGTACCGCCGCCGGATCCGGCAGCGGCGCGGGTGCCGTCGCCCACGCCGCGGTCCTGGCCACCAAACCGGCCCTGATGCCGGTCCTCGCCGGGTACGCCCTCACCCGGGGCGGCCCGCCGCTGATAGCCGGTGCGCTGCTCCTCGGCTGCTGCGGCGACACCCTCCTGCAGATCGGCGGCGACCTCCTCTTCCTGCTGGGCATGGCCGCGTTCGCCGCCGGACACGTCTGCTACCTCGTCCTCTTCGCCCGGCACGGCACCGCGCCCACCCGCGCCCGCACCGCCGCCGCGGCCGGGGCGTACGCCCTCGCCTGCGCGACCCTCGTCGTCCTGCTGTGGCCCGGCCTCCCGGCGGACCTGCGGGGCCCGGTCGCCGGGTACAGCCTGCTGCTGACCGCTATGGCCTTCGGCGCCCTGCGCGCCGGGGCGCTCGCCGCCGTCGGCGGGCTGCTCTTCCTGCTCTCCGACAGCCTCATCGCCACCGGGATTGCCGCCTGGCCCCAGGCGCCCGCCCCGCACTTCTGGGTCATGCTCACCTACGTGGCCGCCCAACTCGCCCTCACCCTGGGGCTGTTGCGGACCACCGGGCGTACGGTTCCGGCCACCTCCGCCGGGCCCCGTCCGGTCCGCGTCTGAACGGGCCGGTACCGAGCCGTACGGGCGGGCCGCCCGCCGCCCCGCCCGTACGAGGTCCCCGCCGTCAACGCCCCTGTGCAGCGGCCCCGATGCTCAGCGGCGGCGGTGCCCGCCCCTCCCGGGGCGCCCCCTTCCCGCCGCACTCCCGGGCGCCCCCTAAGGGCTGTGAATTTCCCCCGACAACCCCTGTCGCCGCGTCCGCACCCCCTCTACGATGCGTGATCCACATCACTTACGTTCCCTTTGCCATCGGGTCCGCCGTCGGACACCACGCGTCAGGAGAATCCGTGAGCAGCGCACCGCCCACCGGCCCCGGGCCGCAGGAACCGCCCGGCCTCGCCGGGCCCCCGGCCACCACCGCCCCGCCCGTCGGCGACGCGGACCCGGGACGCGCACCGTACCCGTACGCCGAGGTCCAGCGGAGCGCGGAATTCGGCGAACTGCGCCGCGGCCACCGCGCGTTCGCCTTCCCCCTCACGGTCGCCTTCGTCCTCTGGTACCTCGTCTACGTCCTGCTGTCGAGCTACGCGGGCGGCTTCATGGCGGTCAAGGTCGCCGGGAACGTCAACGTCGCCCTCGTCCTGGGCCTCGCGCAGTTCCTGACGACGTTCCTCATCGCCTGGTGGTACTCCCGCCACGCCGCGAGGCGCCTCGACCCGAAGGCCGAAGCCATCAAGAACCGACTGGAGGGCGACGCATGACCGCCGCGCACCCGCTCGCCCTGCCGCTCGCCGCCGGAGGCGCGGGCGAGCACCGCACCCTGATCATCAGCCTCTTCGCCCTCTTCGTCGCCGCCACCTTGGTCATCACCCTCTGGGCCGGGCGGCAGACCCGCAACGCCGAGGACTTCTACGCCGGGGGACGCCAGTTCAGCGGCTTCCAGAACGGCCTCGCCATCTCCGGCGACTACATGTCCGCCGCGTCCTTCCTCGGCATCGCCGGGGCCATCGCCCTCTCCGGCTACGACGGCTTCCTCTACTCCATCGGCTTCCTCGTCGCCTGGCTCGTCGCGCTGCTCCTGGTCGCCGAACCGCTGCGCAACTCCGGCCGTTACACCATGGGCGACGTCCTCGCCTACCGGATGCGCCAGCGCCCGGTCCGCACCGCCGCCGGGACCTCCACCATCGTCGTCTCGATCTTCTACCTGCTCGCCCAGATGGCCGGCGCCGGTGCCCTCGTCACCCTGCTCCTCGGCATCACCAGCGAGACCGGCAAGATCCTCGTCGTCGTCCTCGTCGGCCTCGTGATGGTCCTCTACGTCTCCATCGGCGGGATGAAGGGCACCACGTGGGTGCAGATGGTCAAGGCGGTCCTGCTGATCGCCGGGACGCTGCTCATCACGTTCCTCGTCATGCTGAAGTTCCACTTCAACATCTCCGCGCTGCTCGGCGCCGCCGCCGAGAACAGCGGCAAGGGCGCCGCCTTCCTCGAACCGGGTCTCAAGTACGGCGTCACCGCCACCTCGAAGATCGACTTCATCTCCCTCGGCCTCGCCCTGGTCCTCGGCACCGCCGGACTGCCGCACATCCTCATCCGCTTCTACACCGTCCCCACCGCCAAGGCCGCCCGGAAGTCGGTGAACTGGGCGATCGGCATCATCGGCGTCTTCTACCTGATGACCATCGCCCTCGGCTTCGGCGCCGCGGCGCTCATCAAGCCCGGGGAGATCACCGCCGCCAACAAGGCGGGCAACACCGCCGCCCCGCAGCTCGCCGAGGTCATCGGCGGCGGCGCCGGATCCACCGGCGGCGCGGTCCTCCTCGCCGTCATCTCCGCTGTCGCCTTCGCCACCATCCTCGCCGTCGTCGCGGGCCTCACCCTCGCCTCCTCCTCGTCCTTCGCCCACGACATCTACGTCAATGTGATCCGCAAGGGGAACGCCACGGAGAAGGAGGAGATCGGTGCGGCCCGTTGGGCGACCGTCGGCATCGGCGCCGTCGCCATCGTCCTCGGCGTCTTCGCCCGCGGCCTCAACGTCGCCGGTCTCGTCGCCCTCGCCTTCGCCGTCGCCGCCTCCGCCAACCTCCCCACCCTCCTCTACAGCCTCTTCTGGAAGCGGTTCACCACCCAGGGCGCCCTCTGGTCCATCTACGGCGGGCTCACCGCCTCCGTGCTCCTGGTCCTCTTCTCGCCCGTCGTCTCCGGCAAGGAGACCTCGATGTTCCCCGCCGCCGACTTCGCCTTCTTCCCGCTGGAGAACCCCGGCCTGATCTCCATCCCGCTGGGCTTCCTCCTCGGCTGGCTGGGCTCCCTGCTCTCCTCGGAGAAGCCGGACGCCGGCAAGTACGCCGAACTGGAGGTCCGCTCCCTGACCGGCACCGGAGCGCACTGAACCCGCCGGGGCGGCGGCGTCGTAGATCCCTACGCCGCCGCCCCGGCCTCGTGCGTCGCACGCCTGCCCGGTGTCACCCCCATCGCGTAGGCTCGAAGGAGCGACGAACACCACACGGACCGCACCCGGGGAGGGGGCCACGTGCTCATCGACACCTTCGGACGTGTCGCTACCGACCTGCGCGTTTCCGTCACGGACCGCTGCAATCTGCGGTGCACGTACTGCATGCCGGAAGAGGGCCTGCAGTGGCTCGCCAAACCCGATCTGCTCACCGACGACGAGATCGTCCGCCTCATCACCCTCGCCGTCGACCGCCTCGGCATCGACGAGGTCCGCTTCACCGGCGGCGAGCCCCTGCTGCGCCCCGGACTGACCGGCATCGTCGCCCGCGTCGCTCAGCTCGGCAATCGCCCCAGGATGTCTCTGACGACCAACGGCATCGGCCTGGAGCGCACCGCCGAAGCCCTCCGCGACGCCGGACTCGACCGCGTCAACGTCTCCCTGGACACCCTCCGCCCGGACGTCTTCCAGGCCATGACCCGCCGCAAGCGCCACGCCGACGTGCTCCGCGGTCTGGCCGCGGCCCACACCGCCGGGCTCACCCCCGTCAAGATCAACGCCGTGCTGATGCCCGGCCGCAACGACGACGAGGCCCCCGACCTCCTCGCCTGGGCCATGGAGCACGACTACGAGCTGCGGTTCATCGAGCAGATGCCGCTCGACGCCCAGCACGGCTGGCACCGCGACGGCATGATCACCGCCGGCGCCATCCTCACCTCGCTGCGCACCCGCTTCACCCTCACCCCCGAAGGCGAGGAACAGCGCGGTGCGGCGCCCGCCGAACGCTGGATCGTGGACGGCGGTCCGCACCGCGTCGGCGTCATCGCCTCCGTCACCCGCCCGTTCTGCCATGCCTGCGACCGCACCCGCCTCACCGCCGACGGTCAGATACGGACGTGCCTGTTCGCCACCGAGGAGACCGATCTGCGCGCCGCCCTGCGCTCGGGCACCCCGGACGACGAACTGGCCCGTATCTGGGAGCGCGCGATGTGGGGCAAGAAGGCCGGGTCGGGCCTCGACGATCCGTCGTTCCTCCAGCCGGACCGCCCCATGTCGGCGATCGGTGGCTGACCTCCGCGGCCGTCCGCCGGGCCGCGCGGCACGCTCAGCCGTCGCGGTCCGCGGACTCCCATTCCTCCAGCGTCACCACGTCCTTGAGGAATCCGCGGACGCCGAGGAACTGCGACAGATGCTCCCGGTGCTCCTCGCAGGCGAGCCAGGTCTTGCGGCGCTCGGGCGTGTGCAGCTTCGGGTTGTTCCAGGCCAGCACCCACACGGCGGGCGCACGGCAGCCCTTCGCGGAGCAGATGACGGCGCTGTCGCCGGAGTCCGGTACGTTCGGGGAGTTCACACTCTTCACCCTACGTTCCGCGGACTGCCCCGGCGGAGGCGCGTGCGGCGGGGGCCACCGGAGGGCGTCAACTCCCGTGCCACGGCGGCGAAGACAGGACGACGCCGGGCAGCCACGGGGGGAGCCGCCCGGCGTCGGTCCATCGCTCCGACGGGGGATGCGGAGCGCGTACGCAGTATGTCACGCGCCGGTAGCCGGGGTGCACCGGAACGGAATGATTGATCTGAGCTTTTCTTGAGCTTGCCCGCGGTGTCACGACCCTGTTCGTGACACCGTTCGTGACCCTGTTCGTGACCCCGTTCGTGGTGCCCCGCAGGTCAGTCGCTGGAGGCGTCCCGACCGGTCCCGTCCGCCGTCGGTGCCTCGTCCCCCGGATCGGCCGCCGACGCACCGTCGCCCCTGGCCGCGAGCGCCGGACGCGTCGGCGCGGCGACGAACGTCGACGGCAGCGAGGTCACGTTCTCCCGGCCCGCGTTGGCGACGACCACGGCGACGTACGGCAGCGCGAAGCCCAGCACCAGCGTGGCGATGGCGATCGGCCGCTCGACGTTCCACAGCACGATGGTGAGCACGACGGCCAGCGTCCGCACGCACATCGAGATCACATAGCGCCGCTGCCGCCCGCGCACATCCTCCGAAAGCCCCCGCCGGGCCCCCGTGATCCGGAAGGTCCCGGCGCCGCTCTGCTTCCGCATCCCGCTCCACCATCTGCTAGGCCGTGTCCGCACCGTCCCGCCCGGGCGCGCGGTCCCGTCCGGGTGTCCCGTCGTCCACCCGAGGCGTCGCGGGGTGGGCGGGATGGTGCACACGCGACCGGAGTCCCGCCGGATTCTCTCCGATTCCGGACACTGACACGGTACGCCGCACCCGCGCCGCGGACGAGACCGGGGCCGCCACCGGAGTCCGGCCCGCCGCCGTCCGCGCCCGGCTCCGCGTGCGGTGGGGCGGGGGCGGCGTGACACTGACGGGGGCACGGTCCGCTCCCGCGCCGAACCAGGAGGCGACATGAATTGGTTGTGGGCCCTCATCGTCGGCCTGATCCTGGGGCTGATCGCCAAGGCCATCATCCCCGGCAAGCAGCAGATCCCGCTCTGGCTGACGGTGCTCTGCGGTCTGATCGGCAGCGTCCTGGGCAACTGGGCCGCCACCGGCCTCGGCGTCAACGAGACCAGAGGCATCGACTGGATCCGCCATATCCTCCAGCTGATCGGCGCCATCGTCCTCGTCGTCATCGCTGGACGCATCTGGATCACCGTACGCGGCAACCGCAGCCGCCACACCCGCACCTGACCCGCCCACCGAACGGCGCGGCGCCCGGAAACGCCAGGACGGCCGGTGGGCGCGATGCGTACCGGCCGCCCAGGGCGGCGGGGGAGAGGCCCGTCAGACGCCGTCGACCTTGGCGAGCTTGCGGCCCGCCTTGAGGTACACGCCCTCACCGGCCGGGGCCTCGGCGACCACCTCGGCGAGCGGCCGCACCGCGTCCGCCTCGGCGATCACCACCGTCTGCTGCCCGTCGGCGCCCTCGACGACCAGCTTCAGCGCGTTCTGCTTCGCCAGCCGCCGGGCCGCCGAGGCGCTCGGCGTGAACTCCAGGACCTTCGTCAGCACCGCCGCGACCGTCTCCGCGCCGTGCGCCGCGACATCGACGGACGGCAGCGAACCGACGTCCGTGAACGACTTCTTGGAGAACTGCGCGGTGAACCCGGCCCGTGCGGCCATCGCCGCCTCCAGGCCGTACAGCGCGGTCACCACCTCACCCGCGAGGATCTTCTTCAGATCCATCGGGTGCAGCGACCGCTCCTCGACCCGCTTCAGGGCGAGGGTGATCTCGTCGTCGGTCCACTCCGTCCACGCTTTGAGGTACGGCTCCATGAGACGGTCCGGCACCGACATGATCTTGCCGAAGACGTCGTCGGCGGGGGCGCCGAGGCCGACGTAGTTCCCCTTCGACTTCGACATTTTGGCGCCGGTGCCGTCGGTGCCCTCGATCAGCGGCATCGTCACGACCAGCTGCGGCTGCTGCCCGCGCAGCTCCATCAGCTTGCGACCCATCTGCAGGTTGAGCAGCTGGTCCGAACCGCCCAGCTCGACGTCGCACTCCAGCGCCACCGAGTCCAGGCCCTGCGCGATCGGGTACAGCAGCTCCGTCATCGTCAGCCCGGACCCGGCCGCCAGCCGGTTGCGGAAGTCCTCACGCTGCAGCAGCTGCGACGCCGGGACCTGCGAGAGCAGCGACAGCAGCTCCGGGAAGGTGTACGGCGCCAGCCACTCGCTGTTCTGCCGGAAGCTGACGTGCTCGAAGTCGAAGAACGGGCGGACCTGCGCGCGGTAGGTGGCGAGGTTGGCCGCGATGTCGTCGTCGGTCAGCGGCGGCCGCTCGGCGGTCCGGCCCGACGGGTCACCGATCTTGGCGGTGAAGTCACCGATGATCAGCGTGACGGAGTGGCCCAGCCGCTGGAACCGGCTCAGCACGATCAGCGGCACCGCGTGCCCGAGGTGCACATCGGTCGCCGTCGGGTCGATGCCCAGCTTGATGTGGAGACCGCGGCCCGCCGCACGGCGCTCCTCGATCCGCTCCGCCAGCTTCTCCACGCCCGGCAACACCTCGACGGCGCGCCCCGCGATCAGCGCCGCCTGCTCCTTCGGCGGCAGGTCCGTCAGGTCGAGAGAGCGCCGCGCGCCCGTCTCCCGGAGCAACTCCTGGACGGTGGCGTCCGTGGAGAGGTCGGCGGAGAGCAGGGTCGTGGCGCGGGCGACGGATTCGCCGAGGCGTGTCATGGCGTTCCTGATCGGTTGTGGTTCCCGGAGGGGAGGACGAGGTGACAGTCTATTCGCTGCGTGTCCACCGCCTTCGCCTCCCTGGGGACCGGCCGTCCGCGCTCCCGTACGGGCCCGGACCCGCGAGGCCGTCCGCCCCGCGGCGGGGCCCGCCCAGCGGCGCGCCTCGCCGATCGCGTGATCCCCGGCCAGGGATTGGAGGGATCCACCACAAGGCGGTCCGCGCCGGGCGCCGGACGGGCGGCGCGACGGTCACCGCGGACGGCGCGGACGGCCGTTTCTGTAGGGACCTGACAGCGACGGCGCACCGCCCCTGTGCGGCCTCGATTCTCCGTACAGGCCCGGTGACCGATAGTTTCGTACCGAACGCAGGATGGATTCAGGAAACGAAAGGGTGATCTCGTGAGCCGCTCGGTTCTGGTCACCGGAGGCAACCGCGGCATTGGCCTCGCCATTGCCCGTGCCTTCGCCGAGGCCGGCGACAAGGTCGCCATCACGTACCGATCGGGCGAGCCCCCCGCGGGGTTCTTGGCCGTGAAGTGCGACATCACGGACACCGAGCAGGTGGACCAGGCGTACAAGGAGATCGAGGAGAAGCACGGTCCGGTCGAGGTGCTGGTGGCCAACGCCGGTGTCACCCGCGACCAGTTGCTGATGCGGATGTCCGAGGAGGACTTCACCTCCGTCCTCGACACCAACCTCACCGGCGCCTTCCGGGTGGTCAAGCGCGCCAACCGCGGCATGCTGCGGGCCCGTAAGGGGCGCGTCGTGCTGATCTCGTCGGTGGTCGGCCTGCTCGGCGGCGCGGGCCAGGCGAACTACGCCGCCTCCAAGGCGGGTCTGGTGGGCTTCGCCCGCTCGCTCGCCCGGGAGCTGGGCAGCCGTAACATCACCGTCAACGTCGTCGCCCCCGGGTTCGTCGACACCGACATGACCCGTGTGCTCACCGACGAGCAGCGGGAGGGCATCGTGAAGCAGGTGCCGCTGGCGCGCTACGCGCAGCCCGAGGAGATCGCCGCCTCGGTTCGCTTCCTGGCCTCCGACGAGGCCGCGTACATCACCGGAGCCGTCATTCCCGTGGACGGCGGATTGGGCATGGGTCACTGAGCAGCATGAGTGGAATCCTCGCAGGCAAGCGCATTCTGGTCACCGGCGTGCTGACCGAGTCGTCGATCGCGTTCCAGGCCGCCAAGGTCGCCCAGAACGAAGGCGCCGAAGTCATCCTCACCGGCTTCGGCCGTCTCTCCCTCGTCGAGCGGATCGCCAGGCGGCTGCCCAAGGAGGCGCCGGTGATCGAGCTGGACGTCACCAACAAGGAGCACTTGGACGGCCTCGCCGACAAGATCCGCGCGCACCAGGGCGAGGATGCCCGTCTCGACGGCATCGTGCACTCCATCGCCTTCGGCCCCCAGGGCGCCTTCAACTTCCTGGCGGCGGACTGGGAGGACGTCGGCACCGCGGTCCACGTCTCCGCGTACTCCTACAAGGCGCTGGCCATGGCCTGCCTGCCGCTGATGGAGAACGGCGGCGCGCTCGTCGGCCTCACCTTCGACGCGCAGATCGCCTGGCCGAAGTACGACTGGATGGGCGTGGCCAAGGCGGCGCTGGAGAGCACCAACCGCTACCTGGCGCGCGACCTCGGCCCCAAGGGCATCCGCTGCAACCTCGTCTCGGCCGGTCCGATCAAGTCGATGGCCGCGAAGTCCATCCCCGGCTTCGAGGAGCTGGCGGACGTGTGGAACCACCGTGCCCCGATCGGCTGGGAGCTGACCGACCCGGAGCCCGCCGGCCGCGGCGTCGTCGGCCTGCTGTCCGACTTCTTCCCCCGCACCACCGGCGAGATCGTGCACGTCGACGGTGGCGTGCACATGATGGGCGCCTGACCGCACCCACCCGCGCCGCACGGCACCCGGACGGGCCCTGATCATCCGTCAGCAGCCCGTACCCGCCTTGCCTCCTGCCCGTTCCGGTTCGCGCCGGGGCGGGCAGGACGCGTTGCGGGGCGTATGGCCCGCGCGGGTGCGTCAGCCGGTGCCCCGCAGCGCCGCCCGGCAGCCGAACGGCAGGGTGCTCGCCTCGGCGGCGGCCCGCTCGTCGTCGCCCTCGCGGATCGCCGCCACCAGCCGGGCGTGGTCCATACGGGACTCGGGACGCAACTCCTCGCCGACGTCGGCGCGCAGGAAGTCGCGCAGCACACCCCCGAGGTCGGCGTAGATCTCCGCCAGCACGTCGTTGTGCGAGGCCGCCACCACGGCCATGTGCAGCGTCGCGTCCGCCTCGACGAACGCGTCCGCAGCCCCCGACTCCCAGGCGCGCTCCCGGCGTTCCAGCAGCGCGTCGAGCTGCCGCAGATCGTGCGCCGTGCGGTGGCGGGCGGCCAGCCGCGCCGCCGATGCCTCCAGGGCGCTGCGTACCTCGGCGATGTCCCCGGGGTCGGCGTCGGCGAACCGGCGGTTCATCACCCCGGCCAGCTCACTGGTGGCCACCACATACGTGCCGGAACCCTGCCGGATGTCCAGCAGTCCGTTGTGTGCCAGCGCCCGTACGGCCTCCCGCACGGTGTTGCGGGCCACCCCGAGCTGCTCGACCAGCTCCGGTTCGGTGGGGATGCGCGCGCCGACGGGCCATTCGCCCGAGGTGATCTGGGCACGCAACTGCGCGATCACCTGATCCGCCAGCGCGGAGCGGCGGGGGGAGGTCAGGGGCATGGCTGCGCTCCGGGGTGCGGGGAGAGGGCGGCGGCGGGCGGCGCCACCGGGACCGGGCCGGGCAGGCCGCCCGGGAGGGGGCGACCGCCGACAATTGGACAGGCAATCATCCTATGATTCTATGATGCGGCCATGGCAGAAGACGACCTGGCGACACTCCCCGCCGCCAACCGGCCCGCCCCGGACGGCGCACCCCTACCCGCCACCGACCGCACGGCCGACGACGACCGCCCCGCACCGACCACCCCGGCCACCGCACCCCGCTGGCTCAACGGCGTCGTCATCGCCGGACTCGTCCTCGCCGCCCTCAACCTCCGCCCCGCCATCACCAGCCTCGGCGCCCTCATGGAAGAGGTACGCGCCGGACTCGGCATGAGCGGCACCGTCGCCGGACTCCTCACCTCCGTCCCCGCACTCTGCTTCGCCGCGTTCGGCATCGCCGCCCCCCGCCTCGCCAGACGCCGGGGCCCCGGCGCCGTCGTCTGCGCGGGCATGGCCGCCATCGCCGTCGGCGTCGCCATACGCCCCTTCACCGGCGGCACCGCGGGCTTCCTCGCCGCCAGCGCGCTCGCCCTCGCCGGCATCGCGGTCAGCAACATCCTGCTGCCCGTCGTCATCAAGAGCTGGTTCCCCGACCGCGTCGGCCCGATGACCGGCATCTACTCCATGGCCCTGGCCCTCGGCACCTCCCTCGCCGCCGCCACGGCCGTGCCCCTGAGCAGCGCACTTGGCGGCTGGCGCCCCGGCCTCGCCGTGTGGGCCGCACTCGCCGTCGCCGCGGTACTTCCCTGGGCCCTGGTCCTGCGCCGCCGCGCCACCACCCCCGCACCCGGCGCCGCCCACCGCACCGAGGACCGGCCGATCCGCATCGCCACCTCCCCGACCGCCTGGTCCCTGGCGGTCTTCTTCGGCCTCCAGGCCACCGCCGCCTACATCACCATGGGCTGGATGCCGCAGATCTTCCGCGACGCCGGGGTGTCCGCCGGTACCGCGGGCGTCCTGCTCGCCGTCACCATGGCCCTCGGCGTCCCGCTCTCCTTCGTCCTGCCGCGCCTCGCCACCCGCATGCGCCACCAGGGACCGCTCGCCGTGGGCCTCGGCCTCTGCGGACTCGCCGGATACACCGGCCTCTGGCTCGCCCCCGCCTCCGGCGCCTGGCTCTGGGCCCTCCTCATGGGCGTCTCCAACTGCGCCTTCCCGCTGGCCCTCACCATGATCGGCATGCGCGCCACCAGCGCCGCCGGTGTCGTCAAGCTCTCCGCCTTCGCCCAGAGCGTCGGCTACCTCATCTCCCTCCCCGGGCCCCTCCTCGTCGGCGCCCTCTACCAGCACAGCGGCGGCTGGGGCATCCCGATCGCGCTGATGGCCGGCCTGATGGTGCCGCAGATCGCCGTCGGCGTGCTCGCCGGACGGGACCGCCGCATCGAGGACGAGACCTGAGTGCGACACTGACCCCATGCCTGTACTCGAACCGAACCCCCAGGGCGGCCAGAAGAAGCTGCTCACCGTCCTCGGTGTGATGCTCGCCGTGACCGTCGTGATCGCCGTTGTGGCGAGTATCGCCGCCAACTGACGTACGGGGCGCGGCCTGCGGGGATGCGCCTGAGAATGCGCCGCGGGGCGGCATGGTGATGCGCCGCGGGGTGCCCTGTGCGGTCGGGATGATGTCCTGCCGGGTGCTCCGGGGCGTGGGCTGGCCTCCGCGGTAGGGCTCGCGATCCGGCCGGGACGCTTCCGGCCGGGCCCTGCGCCGACGTCGCGGCCGCGGCTCGCCGCCTCCCCGGCCGGGTCCGGAACCGGCTCGGCACCGCGGGCGCGTGCCCCGTCCGCTCGAACGCCCCGGACGAGCCCGTGGACCGGCCGGTCCACGAGATCCCCTAGGGGATGATCCTCAGGGATCAGTGGGGGCTTTCCCGGATAGGAACGCCCACCCTTCCCCCCGTACTTTCGAAGAACACCGCACCCCGCGGTAACGCGCCGCCCCACAGCGGCGGCGCGCTTCGATCCGTCACGGAGGCAACCATGCCCACCGCGTCCCGCCGCACCGCCGGACCCGTGCCCCCGCGCGACGCCGCCCGGCCCGCGCCGCGCACCGGGACCGTGCGGAGACAGCTGCCGTGGTGGGCCCTGGCACTCCCCGTCGCCACCTTCGCGATCCTGCTCGCCCTCCCGGCGACCTCCGCCGCACCGGCCCCCACCGCGCTGATGCGCCTCCTGGAGATAGCGGCCCGCACCCTCTCCGCCTGACCCGTCGCGGACCACCGTCACCCCCGGAGGGGCCCTCCCAACACCCCGCGCCCCGCGCCGCCTTTCATGCGAAGCTGGGACGCATGAGCGCCGATACACCTCGCCGGATCGTCCTCCTCCGACACGCAAAGGCCGAATGGACACAAGAGAGCGACCATGAGCGCCCGCTCGCCGAGCGTGGCCGGATGGACGCCCCGGCAGCCGGACGCCGGCTGGCCGGAGCCGGGATCACTCCCGACCTCACTCTCTGCTCAAGCGCCGCCCGTACCCGTGAGACCTGGAAGCTCTTCGTCGGCGAACTGCCCCAGCGCCCCAAGACCGTCTACGACGACCGGCTCTACGAGGCGTCGCTCGGCGAACTGATCGCGGTGCTCAACGAAACCTCCGACGAAGTGACCAACCTGCTCGTGGTCGGCCACAACCCGGGCATGCACGCACTCGCCGACGCGCTGGCGGGCGGGACGGAAGGAGACCTGCTGGCGCGCATGAACCGCGGGGGATTCCCGACCTCGGCGATGGCCGTCATCGAGTTCAACGGTTCGTGGAAGTCCGTCGAGCACGGCGTGGGGCGCCTCACCGCGTACTGGCCGCCCCACGAGTGACCTCCGCAGGCCATGCGCCTGCGAGAGAAGCGGGCCATGAGCCTGAGACGGGCCATGCGCCTGAGAAGTGCGAGGGCCGATCGTCGGTCTGTACGAACCAGCGGTGCCGACGACCTGACCGATTGGGGGAGGTGGGGTGGGGGGGAGGGGGAGGCCCCCCAAGAGGGGCCAAGGCCAAGCCCCCAGCCCACCCCGGCCGAGCCCCCTACCCAGCCCCACCACATCCCCCAGGCACCAGCCACATCCCCCCTGGCACCAGCCACAGGTACTCACCCCGTGGCCCGCAGCCCCTCACCCCACATGCGTCTCCGCAGCCTCGACCTCTTCGCGGGTGATGCCCAGCAGGTACAGCACGGTGTCGAGGAACGGCACGTTCACGGCCGTGTGGGCCGCCTCGCGGACCACCGGCTTGGCGTTGAAGGCGACGCCGAGGCCCGCGGTGTTGAGCATGTCCAGGTCGTTGGCGCCGTCGCCGATGGCGACGGTCTGGGCCAGCGGCACTCCGGCCTGGTGCGCGAAGCTGCGCAGCAGTCGTGCCTTCCCGGCCCGGTCCACGATCTCGCCGGTGACCTTGCCGGTGAACTTCCCGTCCACGATCTCCAGGGTGTTGGCGGCGGCGAAGTCCAGCCCCAGCTCCTCCTGCAGCGCGTCGGTGACCTGCGTGAACCCGCCGGAGACGACGCCGACCTGGTAGCCGAGCCGCTTGAGGGTGCGGACGAGGGTCCGGGCGCCCGGCGTGAGCCGTACCTCCTTGCGCACCTTCTCCACGACGGACGCGTCGAGACCGGCCAGCAGCGCGACGCGGGCGTGCAGCGACTGCTCGAAGTCCAGCTCGCCGCGCATCGCCTGCGCGGTGACCTCGGCGACCTCCGCCTCGCACCCGGCGTGCGCCGCGAACAGCTCGATGACCTCGTCCTGGATCAGCGTCGAGTCGACGTCCATGACGACCAGCCGCTGCGCCCGGCGCTGGAGCCCCGCCGACACCACGGCGACATCGACGCCGAGGAGGGCCGCCTCCGGCGCCAGTACGGAGCGCAGCGCGTCCGTGGCGGCGCCGGACACCGCGAACTCCACGGCCGTCACCGGGTACTTGGCGAGCCGGAAGATACGGTCGATGTTGCCGCCGCAGGACGTTATGGCGGCGGTGATCGCGGCGGTGCACTCGGCGGTCAGCGGATGGCCCAGCACGGTGATGTGGGACCGTCCGGTGCCGCGCGGACGGTTGTCGCCCCGGCCGGAGATGATCTCCGCCTGGAGGTTCAGCGAATCGGCCCAGCTGTGGACGGTGGCCCGCAGACCGCCTTCGGAGGCGCCGTCGGCCCCGGCGGCGGGCGCGGTGATCAGGGCGCACAGCACTATGCGGCCACGGGTCACGACCTGCTCGATGTCGACGACATCGACGGAGTAGGCGGCGAGGGTGTCGAAGAGACCTGCGGTGATGCCGGGCCGGTCCTTCCCGAAGATCTTCACGAGGAGGGTCGGTACGTCATCGCCCGGTACGGCGGTGGCAGGCGGGATCTGCGATGCGCTCATGGTGCCTTTACGGTAACCGCCCACCGCGTCCGCCCGTACACCTGTCCGTCGTTCGGACCGCCACACGCGGCGCCCCGATCACGGCCCCGGACCCGCGGCGCCCGGCCTGGGCACCCGCTCGCCGCCCCGCCCGGACAGCCTCCGGGCCGCTGACCCATGATCGTTATGGACTCGTGTCCGCACCGCCTTCCGGCGGTTTCCGGACCCTCCCGGCGGCTGGAAAGGGGTGCTCCGGGGTCGGTCGCGGTGCACGGTTTCGCCGTTCCTGTGTGGTTTGACGGGTGCCGTCCGGGCCCTCGTACGGACGTGCCGTACGCGGTGTGCGCCGGCCCCGCGTCCCGGTTTCCGGTAGGCGGGCCGAGCCTGAAATAGTTCCCCACGATGTTCGCCATCCCTGGATTCCCATACAGGGCGTCACTCGGGGGACTATGTAATGGGGCGTGGAGTGCCTGAACTCGTACTGGAATTGAAGGGTAGGACCTGGACGCTCGACCCGTCCCGGTCCTACATCGTGGGCCGTGATCCGCAGGGCGACATGGTGCTCGACGACGCCAGGGTCTCCTGGCGGCACGCCGTCCTGCGGTGGGCCGGACACAGCTGGGTCATCGAGGACCAGGGGAGCACCAACGGCACTTACGTCCAGGGGCAGCGGATCCAGCAGACGGAGATCGGCGCTGGTTCGGCCGTCCACCTGGGCAACGCCACCGACGGCCCGCGGATGACCCTGTCGGCCGCCGCCGCACCGGCCACTGCACCGGCCAGTGCACCGGCCACTGCACCGGCCAGTGCACCGGCCAGTGCACCGGCCGCCGGTGCCTACGGCGCGCCCGCGGCGCCGCAGCAGGCCGCCGCCCAGGGCTGGCAGCAGCCGCCCGCCGCCCAGCAGCCGCCCGTCCCGCAGGGGCAGCAGCCGCCCGCCGGGGCCGGACAGCAGCCCTACGTCCCGCAGCAGCAGGCCCAGCAGGCCCAGCAGGCCCAGCAGCCCCAGCAGCAGCCCTCCCCCCGGGCGGGCGCCGCCCCGCAGGCCCAGGGCGACCGCAGCCCCACCACGTTCCACCGCCTGGAACTCGACCGGGTGATGCGCATCGGCCGTGCGCTGGAGAACGAGCTGGTCGTCTCCGACCTCCAGGTCTCCCGCCACCACGCGGAGTTCCACGCCACCCCCGACGGCCGCTTCGAGATCCGTGACCTCGGCAGCCACAACGGCACCTATGTCAACGGCCAGCCGGTCCCCAGGTCCGGCTCCGCCGACATCGGCCCGAACGACATCATCGGCGTCGGCCACTCCACGTTCCGCCTGGTCGGCGACCGGCTGGAGGAGTTCGTCGACACCGGCGACGTCTCCTTCTCGGCCCGCCACCTCACGGTCACCGTCGACGGCGGCAAGCAGATCCTCAAGGACGTCTCGTTCGGCGTCCCGGAGAAGTCGCTGATCGCCGTCATCGGCCCCTCCGGCTCCGGCAAGTCGACCCTCCTCAAGGCGCTCACCGGCTACCGCCCCGCCAACCAGGGCGACGTCCTCTACGACAACCGGAACCTCTACAAGCAGTTCGCCGAGCTGCGGCAGCGCATCGGCCTGGTCCCGCAGGACGACATCCTCCACAAGGAGCTGACCGTCCAGAAGGCGCTGCGCTACGCCGCCAAGCTCCGCTTCCCCGGCGACACCGCGGAGGCCGAGCGCGAGGCCCGTATCGACGAGGTGCTGCACGAGCTGAAGCTCCATGTGCACCGGGAGAAGAGGGTCACCTCCCTCTCCGGCGGTCAGCGCAAGCGTGTCTCGGTCGCCCTGGAGCTGCTGACCAAGCCGTCGCTGATCTTCCTCGACGAGCCGACCTCCGGCCTCGACCCGGGCATGGACCGCGACGTCATGCAGCTGCTGCGCGGCCTCGCCGACGACGGCCGTACCGTCCTGGTCGTCACGCACTCCGTCGCCGAGCTGGGGATCTGCGACAAGCTGCTGGTCATGGCGCCGGGCGGCGGCGTTGCCTACTTCGGCCCACCCGAGGAGGCGCTGAACTTCTTCCAGTACGACACGTGGGCCGACGTCTTCTCGGCGTTCGAGAACTACCGCGACTACGACTGGATGGGCCGCTGGCGCGGCTCCCCGCACTACCAGATGTACGCGGCGGACATCGACGCGGTCGCCCCGCAGTCGGTGCAGATCCAGTCGCCGCCCGCCCGGATGCAGAAATCGCAGAGCTGGGGCTCGCAGCTGTGGACCCTGATGCGCCGCTATGTCTCAGTGCTCGCGTCCGACCGCGGTTTCCTGGTCCTGATGCTGGCGTTGCCCGCGGTCCTCGGCATCGTCTCGATGCTGATCCCCAGCAACTACGGCTTCGGGTACGGGCCGGACAACCGGCACGGCGCCAACCGCGATGCCTCCACGATCATGCTGATCCTCGCGGTCGGCATGTGCTTCTCCGGCGCCGCCAACTCCGTACGTGAGCTGATCAAGGAGCGGGTCATCTACGAGCGCGAACGGGCCACCGGCCTGTCGCGGTCGGCGTATCTGATGTCCAAGGTGATCGTCCTGGGCGTGGTCACCGCCTTCCAGGGCGTGATCATCTCGGTGATCGGCTTCTGCACCCGGACGATGCCTGTCGAGGGCGTGATCCTCCACAACCTGCCGGGCGTCGAGATGACGCTGGCGGTCATCGCGCTCGGATTCACCTCGATGATGTTCGGCCTGATCATCTCCGCACTGGTCAAGACCGCTGAGAAGACCATGCCGCTGCTGGTCATGTTCGCCATCGTCCAGGTCGTCTTCACCGGCGTGCTCTTCCAGCTGTTCGACACGATCGGCGTCGCGCAGTTCTCCTGGCTGATGCCGTCGCGCTGGGCCGTCGCCGCGATGGGCGCGACCGCCGACATGAACCGTCTGCTGCCGTGGGAGCCCGCCAACCTGGCCAAGGGGACGCCCGCCAACCCCGATCCGCTGTGGCAGCACCAGCCCGGCGTCTATGTGATGGACATGATCATCCTGATCGCGCTCGGCGTCGCCCTCGCCTTCGTCGTGGCCCGCCTGCTGCGCCGCCACGAGCCGGAGGTCATGCGCAAGTGACCCGGCGCCCGTAGCGCACCACCGCCGAGGGGGGGGCCCCCCGGGGGGGGGGGGGGGGCCCCCCGGGGGGGGGGGGGGGGGGGGGCCCCGTGGGCGCGGTTGGCGGTGGCGGCGGGAGGGTGGTTGGGGGGCCGGGGTGT
>NZ_JBHYGX010000029.1:0-11218 GCF_042739975.1 Streptomyces sp. NPDC059080 | reverse complement strand
TTGCGCCCCCCCCCCGAGCCGCTGTACAACCCACTTTCCCCCGCCGCCTTACCGCCACCCCCGCCTGGGGGGCCCACCGCATTTCTACGGGGCCCCCCCCCTCGGCGGTGTGGACGCGGTCCGCTCAGTAGGCCGAGTTGACGTTGTCCATCGAGCCGTACTTGTCGGCCGCGTAGTTGCAGGCGGCGGTGATGTTGGCGACCGGGTCGTAGATGTCCCAGGAGGTGCCGTTGACGTGGTAGCTCTGGAAGGTCGGAGCGATCACCTGGAGCAGGCCCTTGGACGGCACGCCGTTGATGGCGTTGATGTCCCAGTTGTTGATGGCCATCGGGTTGCCCGCGGACTCCCGGATGATGTTGCGCTGGATGCCCTCGTACGAGCCGGGGATGCCCTTGCGGGCCATGACGTCGAGCGACTCGCGGATCCAGCCGTCGAGGTTGTTCGCGTAGGTCTTGACCGGGGTCTTCGCGGCGGTGGGCAGCGCGGCGCGGTCGGTGGACCGGCTGGCGGTCTGCTGCGCGGCGCGCTCCTTGGCGGCCTTCGCCTCGGCCTTGGCCTTCGCGGCCGCCTTCGCCTTCGCCTTGGCGGCGGCCTCGGCCTTACCGGCCTTCGTGGAGGCGTCCGCCTGCTTGGCGATGGTGGTCTGCTGGGCCTGCGCCGCGCTGCCGACGGTGCTGCTGAAGGCGACCGGCTGCACGTGCGCGGCCGTGGCCTGGCTCGTGTGCTGCCCGGCGTCGGCGCCCGGCGCGACGGTGAAGGCGAGGGCGGCGGCACCGGCCGCGGCGATCCCGGCGGCGGAGAGCTTGTGGGTCCGCGTCAGGCGGGCAAGGCCGAAAGGGGCGTGCTTGGGCATGGCGAAGTAGACCTTCCGAAAGGGGAACGCCGCCGGGAGCCGTTGGTGGCGGAGAACGCCGGGTGGAGACCGCGGCGCCGAGCGACAGGAGCCATTCTTAGCGGCCGTAAATTCACTGGGCAATGAGGTGACATACGACCCCGAATAGTGGAACCGGGGTTCCCGATCGTGCGTCCCCCGGGAAAGAACCCCAGCTCGCGAGGGTTACCTGGCGACTAATGCCGGTCGTAAGTGACCTGTGTCCTATGCGCGGCGTCACACCCGGAGAAGGTTTGCCTCGCCAGGTGTGATCGCAGTTGCACAGTACGTATGAGGCAAATACGCCTCAGACCTCGACCAGTACCTGATCAAGGGGCTTTCGGGTCAAATCCGGCACTTCGCAGTCTTTGGCCGGGTAGCCCACGGGGGTCATGGCGAACGCCTTCTCGTTGGCCGGCCGCCCCAGAACCTCCTGCAGGAACCGCATCGGAGCGATATTTGGATGAAATGCGAAGAATGGGCGATACGCCGGAAATCGACGCGGTCCGTCCTAGGTCCGCAGACCGAGGACCGGCACGGCGGCGGACCGATACGGCCCTCACCGGGCGCCGGTACCGTGAAGCCATGAGTAACGGACCGGGAGCCGGCATCCCCGCGGTGAGCAGCGCGATCCTCGCGATGAGCCGGCATCTGGAGGTGCGGGACGTCCTCAAGACGATCGTGGCCTCGGCCCGGGAACTGCTCGACGCCGAGTACGCCGCCCTCGGCGTGCCCGACGATCACGGCGGCTTCGCCCAGTTCGTGGTGGACGGGGTCAGCGAGGAGCAGTGGAAGGCCATCGGCCCGCTGCCCCGTCAGCACGGCATCCTCGCCGCGATGCTCCACCACGCCACCCCCGAGCGCCTCGCCGACGTCCGTGAGGACCCCCGCTTCGGCGGCTGGCCCGCCGCCCACCCGGACATGTCCGACTTCCTGGGCCTGCCGGTCGCCGACGGCGACGAGATCCTCGGCGCCCTCTTCCTCGCCAACAAGCGCTGCCCCAAACCGGCCGGTGGCTGTGGCTTCACCGCCGAGGACGAACGCCTGCTGGGCATACTCGCCCAGCATGCCGCCATCGCCCTCACCAACGCCCGCCTCTACGAACGCAGCCGCGAGCTGACCATCGCCGGGGAACGCGCCCGCCTCGCCCACGAGCTGCACGACGCCGTCGCCCAGAAGCTCTTCTCCCTCCGGCTCACCGCCCAGGCGGCCACCGCACTCGTCGACCGCGACCCGGACCGCGCCAAGTGCGAACTGCACCAGGTCGCCGCGCTGGCCGCCGAGGCCGCCGACGAGCTGCGCGCCGCCGTGGTCGAGCTGCGGCCCGCCGCCCTCGACGAGGACGGCCTGACCGCCACCCTCCGCTCGCAGGCCCAGGTCCTCGACCGCGCTCACAGCGCCCGCGTCACGTTCGGGGCCCAGGGCGTCCGCGCTCTGCCCTCCTCCCAGGAGGAGGCGCTGCTCCGCGTTGCCCAGGAGGCGCTGCACAACGCGCTGCGGCACAGTGGCGCCGGGCACGTCGAGGTCACCCTCACCCGGCACGGTCAGGGCGCTCTGCTCCGGGTCGCCGATGACGGCTGTGGCTTCGACACCGGAGCGGTCCGGACCGCAGGCCGTCACCTGGGGCTGGTGTCGATGCGCGACCGCGCCAACGGCGTCGGTGGCGCGCTCACCGTGAAATCGGAGCCCGGCCAGGGCACCGCTGTAGAGATGGAGGTGCCCGGTGGCTGAGAACGCCGGAATCGGCAACCGCGACGAACAGGCCGACGACCGCGAGCGGCGCGGCGTCCCCCCGGGCGGCGACCCCGCGCCCGGCGCCGACGACGCGCTGACGGAGACCGGAGACGGCGCCGGAACCATCCGGGTGCTGCTGGTCGACGATCACCAGGTGGTCCGCCGCGGTCTGCGGACATTCCTGGAGATCCAGGACGACATCGAGGTCGTGGGCGAGGCGGCCGACGGCACGGAAGGCATCGCCGCCGCCGAACGGCTGCGCCCCGACGTCGTCCTGATGGACGTCAAAATGCCCGGCACGGACGGCATCGAGGCGCTGCGCACCCTGCGTGAACTGGCCAACCCCGCCCGGGTGTTGATCGTCACCAGCTTCACCGAACAGCGCACCGTCGTTCCCGCCCTGCGCGCCGGGGCCGCCGGATACGTCTACAAGGACATCGACCCGGAGGCGCTGGCCGGGGCCATCCGCTCCGTCCACGCCGGGCATGTGCTGCTCCAGCCGGAGGTGGCCGGCGCCCTCCTCACCCAGGACGAGGGCGGCAACGGCCAGGGCCGCGGCACCACGCTCACCGAGCGGGAGAGCGAGGTGCTGGGCCTGATCGCCGACGGGCGCTCCAACCGCGAGATCGCCCGCGCGCTCGTCCTCTCCGAGAAGACTGTCAAGACCCATGTCTCCAACATCCTCATGAAGCTGGACGTCGCCGACCGCACCCAGGCCGCCCTCTGGGCCGTCCGCCACGGGGTGGGCGGCTGATCCACCGGGCGTGCCGGTGTGCCGGACGGTCCGGTACGCCCGCCCGATACGGCACGGCGCCGCCACCCCCGACCGGCGCCGTGCCCGGCACGGACCGCCGGGCGCCCGGCCATCACCGTTCCCCGCGCTCCCGCACGGCCTCCGCGGCGAGCGCGCCCGCCCTCACCCCTCTACGTCCGCACCCCCTCACCCCCGCCGCTCCCGCTCCTCCACCGCCGCGTTGTACGCCGCGACCTGCGCCCGCCGGGCCGTGCGCTCCACCGGGCGCAGTGCCTCCGTACGGGCCGCGATCTCCGAGGAGCTGACCGCGCCGCCGTGCTCCCGGCCGTCCCCGCCCGCGCCCCGCGCGATGGCGAGCAGCGCCCCCACCCGCTGCGCCAGCTCCAGCACCCGCACCGCGCGCGGCGGATACCCCGGCGCCAGCACCTGACGCCCGGCCTCGGCCCGCGCCCGGTAGGCCTCCAGCGCGGCCTGCGCCACCGGGCCGGAACCGGCCACGTCCAGCCGCGTCAGCACCTCGGTCGCCTCCCGCAGCGCCTCCGCCAGCTCCCGCTCCGCCTCGCCGAGCGACGGCACATCGGCGGGCGGCGCCTCACGTACCGGCAGGCACTCCCACACCACCTCGACGTGCACATCCGGCCCGGCGCCGCCGTCCGGCCCCGCCCGGTGTATCTCCGGGACCAGGCCGACCCCGGCGCCTGTGGCCAGCACCGCCTCCCCGGCGTCCAGCGCCCGGGCGTTGAACTCCGGCGGTCCGCTCAGCCCCAGCGGATGCCCCGGCGCGGGCAGCGCGACCCGCAGCCCCACCGCGCCCATCGCCCGCAGGCGGCCGAGCGCCAGCGTCAGCCCCACCGGCGTGGCCTCACCCGGCAGGCCCCGCACACGGTGCACGGCGTCGTCGTCCGCGATCTGCTCCGCGGCGTCATCAAGTGAGACAAGTCCGGCCAAAAGGGCATTTCCCCATGCCGCCAGCCGTCCCGAACGAGGTTCATCGAGCATGGTCCCCAGCCTAGGGAACGGCACTGACATCGCGTGGCGTAGGTTTGCACGGGGGAGGCGCCCGCAGGCGCCCGTGACGACCGAGAAGCAATGGGAGACAGGGCACTCATGAGCGATGTGCTGGAGCTGGTGGACGTATCCGTGGTCCGCGAAGGGCGGGCTCTGGTGGACCAGGTCTCCTGGTCGGTGAAGGAGGGGGAGCGCTGGGTCATCCTCGGCCCCAACGGCGCCGGCAAGACCACCCTGCTCAACCTCGCCTCCAGCTACCTCTTCCCCACCAAGGGCAGCGCCACCATCCTCGGCGAACGCCTCGGCGAGGTCGACGTCTTCGACCTCCGCCCGCGCATCGGCATCGCCGGTATCGCCCTCGCCGACAAGCTCCCCCGCAGCCAGACCGTCCTGGAGACCGTCCTCACCGCCGCCTACGGCATGACCGCCCACTGGCAGGAGCGCTACGAGGACATCGACGAGCAGCGCGCCCGCGCCTTCCTCGACCGCCTCGGCATGACCGAGTACCTCGACCGGAGGTTCGGCACCCTCTCCGAGGGCGAGCGCAAGCGCACTCTCATCGCGCGCGCCATGATGACCGACCCCGAGCTGCTCCTCCTCGACGAGCCCGCCGCCGGTCTCGACCTCGGTGGCCGCGAGGACCTCGTCCGCCGCCTGGGCCGCCTCGCCCGCGACCCGTACGCCCCCTCGATGGTGATGGTCACCCACCACGTCGAAGAGATCGCCCCCGGTTTCACCCACGTCCTGATGATCCGTCAGGGCAAGGTACTCGCCGCCGGCCCCCTCGACCTCGAACTGACCTCGGCCAACCTCTCCCGCTGCTTCGGCCTCCCCCTGATCGTCGAGCGGAACGGCAGCGACCGCTGGACCGCCCAGGGACTGCCCCTTTCCTGACGCTTTACGCCCTGTTCCCGCGGAGCGCCCCCGCCTTACCATGAGGCGGTGGACGCATGGGTGTGGTGGCTGATCGCCGCCGTGGGGCTGGGAATTCCGCTTGTCGTGACCGCGATGCCCGAGTTCGGGATGTTCGCGGCCGGCGCCGTCGCAAGTGCCGTCACCGCAGCGCTCGGTGGCGGCACGGTCATACAGTTCCTCGTCTTCGCCGCGGTCTCCGTCGCCCTCGTCGCCGTCGTCCGCCCCCTCGCCAACCGCCTCCTCACGCAGCAACCCGGCCTCGCCTCCGGCATCGACGCACTCAAGGGGAAGAGCGCCACGGTCCTGGAGCGCGTCGACGGCGCCGGGGGCCGCATCAAGCTCGGCGGTGAGATCTGGTCGGCCCGCGCCCTCGACGGCGACCGCGCCTACGAACCCGGAGCGCAGGTCGACGTCGTGGAGATCGAAGGCGCCACCGCCGTGGTGATCTGACCGGAAAACGTTGTGGTCATCTGACCGGAACGCGCTGACGACGCACCACGGGTCTGAAAGACTCGATCAACACCTAAGCCGGCTGCGGCCGGAGGACCAGACGAAGGGTACGGGAGTCGCAGTGGCACCGATCATCATCGTCCTGATCATCCTGGTGGTGCTCGTGTTCATCGCACTCATCAAGACGATTCAGGTCATCCCCCAGGCGAGCGCCGCCATTGTCGAGCGCTTCGGCCGCTACACCCGCACCCTCAATGCGGGCCTCAACATCGTCGTCCCGTTCATCGACTCGATCCGCAACCGCATCGACCTCCGCGAACAGGTCGTGCCGTTCCCGCCGCAGCCGGTGATCACCCAGGACAACCTCGTCGTCAACATCGACACCGTCATCTACTACCAGGTCACCGACGCCCGCGCCGCGACCTACGAAGTCGCCAGCTACATCCAGGCGATCGAGCAGCTCACCGTCACCACGCTCCGCAACATCATCGGCGGCATGGACCTGGAGCGCACCCTCACCTCCCGCGAGGAGATCAACGCGGCGCTGCGCGGCGTCCTCGACGAGGCCACCGGCAAGTGGGGCATCCGCGTCAACCGCGTCGAGCTGAAGGCCATCGAGCCGCCCACCTCCATCCAGGACTCGATGGAGAAGCAGATGCGCGCCGATCGCGACAAGCGCGCAGCCATCCTCCAGGCCGAGGGCACCCGCCAGTCCCAGATCCTCACCGCAGAGGGTGAGAAGCAGTCCGCCATCCTCCGCGCCGAGGGTGAGTCCAAGGCCGCCGCGCTCCGCGCCGAGGGTGAGGCCCAGGCGATCCGTACGGTCTTCGAGTCCATCCACGCCGGTGACCCGGACCAGAAGCTGCTGTCGTACCAGTACCTCCAGATGCTCCCGAAGATCGCCGAAGGCGACGCCAACAAGCTCTGGATCGTGCCCAGCGAGATCGGCGACGCCCTCAAGGGCCTCGGCGGCGCACTCGGCAACTTCACCCCCGGCGGCGGCAAGGGCGACCCGCTCGCCAAGTCCCCCACGCCCCGCCAGGCACCGCCCATCGACTGACCCACCTGCCCTCAGGGGGTGTCTTCCCGGTCACGCGGACCGGGAAGACACCCCCTGTTGCATGATCGACCGCATCCGCACCGCACGATGACGGGGGACCGCGTGACCACATGGGAAGCACTCGCCGTCCTCGCCGCGGGCCTCGGCGCCGGGACCATCAACACCATCGTCGGCTCCGGCACCCTCATCACCTTCCCGGTGCTGCTGGCCGTCGGCCTCCCACCGATCACCGCGAACGTCTCCAACTCCCTGGGCCTGGTGCCCGGTTCGCTCAGCGGTGCCTTCGGCTACCGCCGCGAACTGACCGGGCAGCGCTCCCGCATCCTCCTCTTCGGCACCGCCGCCCTCCTCGGCGGCACCGCCGGTGCGGTCCTGCTGCTCGCCCTGCCGTCCGACGCCTTCGACGCGATCGTCCCCGTACTCATCGGCATCGCGCTCGTCCTCGTCGTCATCCAGCCCCGCCTCGCCGCGGCCCTCCGCGCCCGCCGGGCCCGCAACGGCACCACACCCCGCCGCCACGGCGGCCCCGTCCTCTTCACCGGACTGATGCTCGCCAGCGTCTACGGCGGCTACTTCGGCGCCGCCCAGGGCGTCCTCTACCTCTCGATGGCGGGCCTGGCGCTCGACGAGACCCTGCAGCGGCTCAACGCCCTCAAGAACGTCCTCACCCTGCTCGTCAACGCCGTCGCCGCGGTGCTCTTCCTCTTCATCGCCCACTTCGACTGGACGGCCGTCGCGCTCCTCGCCACCGGCTCCGCCCTCGGCGGCCGCATCGGCGCGACCATCGGCCGCCGACTGCCGCCCGTCGCGCTGCGCACGATCATCGTCATCGTCGGCGTGGTGGCCATCGTCCAGCTCGTCCGCTGAGCCGGCCGCACTCCGCGGATCACCGGCGACGGCCACCCCGCCCGGACCTCACGCCGCCGGGGACGCCCACCTCGGCAACTCGTCACGCACCGACACCCCGAGCGCCGACAGCATCGCCTCCGCGGGCGTCGGCTCGAACGGCCGCCGCAACAGCCGCATCCCGGCCTGCTCCGGCGTACGGTCCGCCTTCCGGTGGTTGTCCTCCGTACAGGAAGCGACGGTATTCAGCCACGTGTCACCGCCGCCGTGCGACCGCGGTACGACGTGATCGACGGTCGTCGCCCGCCGCCCGCAGTACGCGCACCGGTGCTGATCCCGCACCAGTACGCCCCGCCGCGACCACGGTGCCCATCTTCGGAACGGCACCCGTACGTACCGGCTGAGCCGGATCACCTGCGGCACCGGCACCTCCACCGAAGCGGCCCGGATCCGCAGCCCCGGATGCGCGTGCTCGACGACGGCCTTCTCCTGCATCACCAGCACCACGGCCCGACGCGACGTCACCGTCGACAGTGGCTCGAAGCTCGCGTTGAGCACCAGCGTCTCGCGCATTCCGCCCACCTCCCGGCCCGTTCGCCCCCGCGGCGAAGTGGCTCCACTGTGCAGGGGAAGCATTTCCCGCCACAACGCAATTTCCCCCTACCACAAGGAAAATGACGAGTAATCAGGGAGAGAAGGGAAAGCGACGCACCAGGGTGCGCGAAGAGCCCGGAACCTCACGGGCGACAAGGACGTACGGAATCCCGGCCATGACCTCGGCCGAGGGCACGGAACGGGGGAGTGCGCCCCGGATCCCACCCCCGTGTACCTCTCGGATCCGGAACGTACGGCGACCGGCGAGGCGACCGGACGCACCACGCGCCCGGCCCCCGGCGAGCAAGGGGCGACACACCTGCGCCCCGGCGCTCCCGCCGCAGCGGTGCCGGCTGCCCAGCGACTCGAACGAGCCACCGACCGGAACCACCCTGCGGGCGAGGAACACCGGGGCGCAACGCAATTACGGGCCTCAGCCCCCCGCGGGCACCTCGAACTCGGCCACCAACTGGGCCCGCCCGAGCGCGTGGAACCGCAGATTGAAGCCGACCACCGCGGGCGACGCGTCACCGTCGGGCCCCAGCTTCTCCTGGTCGACGGCGTACACCGTGAAGACATACCGGTGCGGACCGTCCCCGGGCGGCGGCGCGGCACCGCCGAAGTCCCGCGTCCCGTAGTCGTTACGGACGTGGACCGCACCCTCGGGCAGCCCTGCCATCGCCCCGGACCCGGCCCCCGCCGGCAGCTCCGTCACCGACGCCGGGATGTCGAACACCGACCAGTGCCAGAAACCGCTGCCGGTCGGCGCGTCCGGATCGAAGCAGCTGACGGCGTAGCTCTTCGTCCCCGCGGGCGCACCCTCCCACCGCAGCTGCGGCGAACGGTTGCCCTCGGCGTACACCTGCGCGGAACCCAGCGTCCCGCCCGGCGTCACCTCGTCGCTCGCCACCGTGAAATCCGGTACCTGCGGGTGGAAATCGTGCGGGAGCGGCCGCCGCTTCAGCTCGGACACCTCGACACCTCCTGGTCGCTTGCTGACACCTGTCCGGCCAGGTTAGAGCCAGTTCCGCTTCCCACCGACCTCGGCCAGCCAGTGGTTCAGATACCCCGCCCAATCGGTCTGCTGATAGTCGTGCAGCCCCACCGTGAACGACCGGTACGTGTCCGACCCATCGGTGAGCAGCCCGCCCTTCTTGTCCATCTCCAGCACCACGTCCATCTCCCGGTCGTCGGCGACGAACGACAGCTCGACCTCGTTGAGCCCGCGGTACTGCTGCGGCGCGGAGAACTCGATCTCCTGATAGAACGGCAGCCGCTGCCGCGTCCCCCGGATGTGCCCCTGCTCCAGATCGGCCGCCTTGAAGCGGAATCCCAGCTGCCCGAACGCGTCCAGGATGGCCTGCTGCGCCGGAATCGGGTGCACGTTCACCGGGTCGAGGTCCCCGGAGTCCACCGCCCGCGCGATGGCCAGCTCCGTCGTCACCCCCACGCTCATCCCGCGCAGATGCTGCCCGAGGAACGTGGTGATCGGCGTCTCCCAGGGAATCTCCAGCCCGAACGGCACGGTGTGCACGGCGCCGGCCTGCACCTGGAACGCCCCGCCGAGCTGCACCGAAGTGAATTCGACGTTGCGCTTGTATTCCTCGTCGCCGCTCTCCACCTCGACGCGCGCCTGCAATCCGACGGACAGCCCCTGGATGTCCTGGGCCACCGACCCGCCCTGGATCCGCACCTCACCCTGGACGATGCCACCAGGCACGACGTTCTCCTCGAAGAGAACCGTCTCCACCGACGCGCCTCCGGCCCCCAAGCTCGCCAGCAGCTTCTTGAACCCCATGTCCGTCCTCCCCAGGCCCGACGCCTGACCTCGCTCCGGCCGCCGTGATCACGGCTCGCCCGCTCTCACTCGCCCGCTACCAACGGGAACCGGCGGCCGCCGGTTCCCGCGCCCCAGCCTCCCAAGGGCGCCCACCCGCGCCACGTCGCCCCCCTCGTGACTGCACTACTCTCGGCGCACATGACCGACGTACCGGAACGTATGCCGCTCAGGCACGCCTTCTTCGACCGTCCCGTCCTGGAGGTCGCCCCCGATCTCCTCGGCCGCACCCTCGTGCGCACCACCCCGGACGGCCCGATCGAACTGCGCCTCACCGAGGTGGAGGCATACGCCGGCGAACGTGACCCCGGCTCGCACGCCTACCGGGGCCGCACCCCGCGCAACGCCTCGATGTTCGGCCCGCCCGGCCACGCGTACGTCTATTTCATCTACGGCATGTGGTTCAGCCTCAATGTCGTCTGCGGCCCCGAGCACCACGCGAGCGGGGTCCTGCTGCGTGCCGGTGAGGTCCTCACGGGTACGGAGCTGGCCCGGGCCCGCCGCCCCAAGGCCCGCCGCCCCCACGAACTGGCCCAGGGCCCGGCCCGCCTCGCCACGGCCCTAGGCATCGACCGCACCCTCGACGGCACCGACCTCTGCACCGGCCCCGGCGCCCCTCTCACCGTCCTCCATGGTCGCCCGCCCGCCCCGGAACACGTACGGAGGGGCCCCCGCACAGGGGTGGGCGGCGACGGTGCGGCGCATCCGTGGCGCTACTGGATCGAGGGTGAGCCGACGGTCAGCCGCTACCGCCCGCATGTCCCGCGGCGCCGCACCGCCAAGGCCACGTGACCCGCACCGCAGATCCTTGACTCGGTGACCCCGAACGTCTAACGTGGCCCGAGCCGCTGGAGATGGGCAGCGCTATCTGCGCAGCCGGTCAGTGGCACCACCACTACTGAAGCTCGATTCCCCAAACGGGGTCACTTTCGCGTTGCCGAAATTCGACCGCGTTGCACGATTATGAGTTGCCCGGGAAAACCGCTAATGTAGTGACCACGCCATGGCGCCGCAAACGAAAGTAAGCGGACCGAGGCAAACCCCTCCGACGGGCAATCGGAAACGAATTCGGACCGGAAACGGCAGCGAATCGGATCTGATAGAGTCGGAAAGGCCGGAAAGCGAAAGCAAGAAGGCCAACCCCGCTCC
>NZ_JBHYGX010000028.1:30157-76344 GCF_042739975.1 Streptomyces sp. NPDC059080 | reverse complement strand
GCGAACATCCGGGCCGCGCGCCCCCTCTCAGAGAGTGGGGTAGAGCGGGTGCTTCGCGGTGAGGGCGGCGACCCGCGCCTTCAGCGACTCGGCGTCGTGCGACGGCTTCAGCGCCTCGGCGATGATGTCGGCGACCTCGCGGAAGTCGTCGGCGTCGAAACCGCGGGTGGCCAGCGCCGGGGTGCCGATCCGCAGACCCGAGGTGACCATCGGGGGCCGCGGGTCGTTCGGGACGGCGTTGCGGTTGACCGTGATGCCGACCTCGTGGAGGCGGTCCTCGGCCTGCTGGCCGTCCAGCTCGCTGTTGCGCAGGTCGACCAGGACGAGGTGGACGTCCGTGCCGCCGGACAGGACCGAGACGCCCGCCTCGGTGACGTCCGGCTGCACCAGGCGCTCGGCCAGGATGCGGGCGCCGTCCAGGGTGCGCTGCTGGCGCTCCTTGAACTCGGCGGACGCCGCGACCTTGAAGGAGACCGCCTTCGCCGCGATGACGTGCTCCAGCGGACCGCCCTGCTGACCCGGGAAGACCGCGGAGTTGATCTTCTTGGCCAGCTCCTGGGTGGAGAGGATCACGCCGCCGCGCGGACCGCCCAGGGTCTTGTGGGTGGTGGTGGTGGTGACATGGGCGTACGGCACCGGGTTGGGGTGCAGACCCGCGGCGACCAGACCGGCGAAGTGCGCCATGTCCACCATCAGGTACGCGCCGACCTCGTCCGCGATCTTGCGGAAGGCGGCGAAGTCCAGCTGACGCGGGTAGGCGGACCAGCCCGCGACGATCAGCTTCGGGCGGTGCTCACGGGCGAGGCGCTCGACCTCGTCCATGTCGACCAGGCTGGTCTTCTCGTCGACGTGGTAGGGCACCACGTGGTAGAGCTTGCCGGAGAAGTTGATCTTCATGCCGTGGGTGAGGTGACCACCGTGGGCGAGGTTCAGGCCCAGGATGGTGTCGCCCGGCTTGATCAGCGCGAACATCGCGGCGGCGTTGGCCTGCGCACCGGAGTGCGGCTGGACGTTGGCCGCCTCCGCGCCGAAGAGCTCCTTGATGCGGTCGATGGCGATCCGCTCGACCACATCGACGTGCTCGCAGCCGCCGTAGTAACGACGGCCGGGGTAGCCCTCGGCGTACTTGTTGGTGAGAACCGAGCCCTGCGCCTCCATGACGGCGACCGGAGCGAAGTTCTCCGAGGCGATCATTTCGAGGGTGGACTGCTGACGGTGCAGCTCGGCGTCGACGGCGGCGGCGACGTCGGGGTCGAGCTCATGGAGGGAGCTGTCGAGAAGCGACATGGGTCTTCTCCTGGAGGGTCAGGGGGGCGCGGAGCGCTTCCGGTACGGGCGGCGGCCGAGCGGCGGACTCAGCCGGTGGTGAAGGCGGTGTACTCGTCCGCGGAGAGCAGGTCGCCCGGCTCCGCGGTGATCTTCACCTTGAACAGCCAGCCACCCTCGAACGGGGCGGTGTTCACCAGCGAGGGGTCGTCGGTGACACCCTCGTTGACCTCGGTGATCTCGCCGTCGACCGGCGCGTAGAGATCGCTGACCGACTTGGTCGACTCCAGCTCACCGCAGGTCTCGCCCGCCGTGATCGTGGTGCCGACCGCCGGGAGCTCCACGTAGACGACATCGCCGAGCGCGTTCGCCGCGTGCTCGGTGATGCCGACCGTCGAGACGCCGCCCTCGGCGTCCGACAGCCACTCGTGCTCCTTGCTGTAGCGCAGGTGCTGGGGGTTGCTCATGGGTCGATTCTCCTGTACGCGAGGGTGTGGTGGTGAAAGGGGTCTTGCACAGTGAGACACACCGGCGGCGGCCGGGCCGCGCGGGCCCGGCGCGGCGGCCCCACCCGGGGTGAGGTGTCCCGCTACGGGTACGTCGCCCGCATGCGGGTACGGGTTACTTCTCCCGCTTGTAGAAGGGCAGCGCGACGACCTCGTACGGCTCGTGGCTGCCACGGATGTCGACCTTGACGCCCGCGGTGCCCGGTGCGGCGTGCGCGGCGTCGACGTACGCCATCGCGACCGGCTTGCCGAGGGTGGGCGACGGCGCCCCGGAGGTCACCTCGCCGATGACGGTGCCCTCGGCGTCGGTCACCGCGTAGCCCGCCCGCGGCACGCGGCGGCCCTCGGCGATCAGGCCGACGAGCGTGCGCGGCGGCTGCTCCTCGGCGCGCGCGGCGGCCGCCTCCAGCGCGGCGCGGCCGACGAAGGCGCCGCCGTTGGACGTCTTCTCGAACTTCACGACCCGGCCGAGACCCGCGTCGAACGGCGTGGTCGCCGTCGTCAGCTCATGGCCGTAGAGCGGCATGCCCGCCTCCAGGCGCAGCGTGTCGCGGCAGGACAGACCGCACGGCACCAGGCCCACGTCCTTGCCCGCCGCCAGCAGCGCCGTCCAGAGCGCGGCCGCGTCCTCCGGCCGTACGAACAGCTCGAAGCCGTCCTCGCCGGTGTATCCCGTACGGGCGATCAGCGCGGGCACCCCGGCGACCGTGCCGGGCAGCCCGGCGTAGTACTTCAGCCCGTCCAGGTCGGCGTCGGTGACGGCCTTGAGGATGCCGGGGGACTCCGGGCCCTGCACGGCCAGCAGCGCGTAGGCGTCGCGGTCGTCGCGGATCGCGGCGTCGAAGCCACCGGCCCGGGCGGTCAGCGCGTCCAGGACGGTCTGGGCGTTGGAGGCGTTGGCGACGACCAGGTACTCCTGCTCGCCCAGGCGGTAGACGATCAGGTCGTCGAGGATGCCGCCGTCCTCCTGGCAGATCATGGTGTAGCGGGCGCGGCCCGGCTTCACGGAGCCGATGTTGCCGACCAGCGCGTGGTCGAGGAGGTCGGCCGCGCGCGGGCCGGTGACGGTGATCTCGCCCATGTGGGAGAGGTCGAAGAGACCGGCGCGGGTGCGGACGGCGACGTGCTCGTCGCGCTCGCTGGCGTAGCGCAGCGGCATGTCCCAGCCGGCGAAGTCGGTCATGGTCGCGCCCAGCGCGCGGTGGACGGCGTCGAGCGCGGTGCGGCGGGGGGCATCGGTCATGGTGGGCTCCCGGACAGGATGAGAGGACGTGTCTCCCCATCTGTCATCGGAACCTGAGAGGTTCACCGGAATCCCGCGAACGGGCCGGTTTGCACCTTGGGTGGAGCCGCTCCCGGACCGGGCCGCGTCTCGCTTTTCAGATCTGCCTCGCCCGCGCGGTATAGGGGCCTGAGAGATTCAAGGGAGGACTTGCTCCTTCGGCGCCCCGGCGTGCGGCCGGGGACTCTCCCGCGCGGATTCAAGCGGCCGGTATGGAGTTGACCGTGCACGGCGGAACACAGGAGTGCACGTGGCGCCGACATCATTGCATGGGAACGCTGCACGTAGGAGCCCCGGCCCGGAACCCACGGGACGGGCCGGACGGAGCGCCTCCACCCGCCCCCGCGCCGCCCCGTGCGGCCCGGACGCCATGGCACCCGAACACCCGACGCCTTGAAGGGCATTACCTTTTCTTGACACTGTGCGGGGGATGGGGACGGGCCGCCGCCCGGCCCCACCGAAGGGGGAGGGGCGATCACGGTGCAGAGCGAAGTCACGCGCACGGCCGCACCGGGGGGCGGGGGCGGGGGCGCCGCACCGTCCGGGCTGGTGCCGGGGCCACGTACGCCTTGGGGGCCGCGGGCGGGGCGGGGGCCGGGCGGTGCCCCGGGCCCGGACGATGCCTTGGGCTCGGCGAGCGGCCCGGGATCCGGCGATGCCCGGGCTCCGGACGGCACTTCGGGCTCGGGCGGCGTCCCGGCCCCGGGCGGCGCCCCCGCCGCGTCCCTCCTCACCCCCGCCGTCACCGACCTCCGCGCCCGCCCCACCGCCACGCTCCCGCCCGAACTCCGCTTCCCCGCGGGCGCCGTGGTCGTCGTCTCCGGGCTGCCCGGCAGCGGCAAGACCACCCTGATGCGCCGCGTCGTACCGGCGGCCGACGACGGGGGCGCGCCCGTCCACCGCGTCGACTCCCAGGACGTGCGCGCGCGCTGGGAGCGCGGCCGGTTGCGCCGGATGCCGTACGCCCTCTACCGGCCACTCGTCCGGGTGGCGCACTACCTCGGGCTGCGCCGGGTGCTGCGCTCGGGCCGGGGCGCGGTGGTGCACGACTGCGGCACGCAGACCTGGGTGCGCCGCTGGATCGCCCGCGCCGCGCGGCGCGGCGGGCGCCGCCCCCACCTGCTGCTGCTCGACGTCCCGCCCGAGGTGGCGCGGTGCGGTCAGCGCTCGCGCGGGCGCGGGGTGTCCGGCTACGCCTTCGCCCGGCACCGCGCGGCCGCCCGGCGGTTGATCGGGGACGCTGCGGCGGGCCGCCCGCCCCGGGGTTTCGTCTCGGCCGTCCTGCTGGACCGGGACGCGGCGGACCGGCTGCGCGCGCTCCGCTTCGACGGGGGAGGGCCCGCGGCCCGGGCGGCGGACACGGCGCCGCCGCCACTCGTCTAGGCTCATCGGCCAGAGCGCGCGGTACGGAAGCGGATGGATGGACATGAACTTTCCCGAGCAGGGGATCGAGCAGGGAATACCGCAGATGGCGTGGCCCGCCAACGAACTCGAAGAGGTCCTCGGGGCCTCGGTCGGCCACCCCGGCGCGGGCGGCCGGATCGTGGAGGTGCTGGGCCGCAGCCGGGTGTGGGTGCCGCTGCCCAACGGCGGCGGTCCGGACGCCGCCGGCCCCGGTGGCCGGGGCCTGGATCTGCCCACCGTCCAGATCGACGACGTGGCGTACGTCCCGGTGTTCAGCTCCGAGCAGGAGTTCCTGCGGACCGTCGGCACGCACCTGTCCTTCACCGTCGCCCCGGCGCAGGAGTTCGCCCGCGGGCTGCCGCCGCTGCTCGGGATCGCCGTCAACCCCGGCGGCACGGTCGGCACCATGCTGCCCGCGCCCGCGGTGGCCGAGCTGTGCCGGGAGGCGGTGCCCGGGATGCCCGCGCCCGTCGGCGGCCGGGTGCGGCTCTTCGAGCCGGACTGGCAGGAGGAGCCGGTGGACTTCCTCGCGGCCGCCGGGCTGGAGTTCTCCGGCATCGGTATTGTCCGAACTGCCCGTCGTGCCCTGGCAAGTGTGGAGGGCGACACGCCCGCGCTCTTCGTCGGCGTGGAGATCGACACCACCCTCGCCGACCCCTTCGACGACGCCACCCGCGAGGTGGCCCTCACGGCCCTGGGACGCGCGCTCGGCGCGGTACCGGCGGCCTGGCCCGTCCAGTTGGTGCTGCTGGACGTCGCCCAGGGCGACCCGGTCGCCGACTGGATGGGTGCGCGCGTACGGCCCTTCTACTCCCGGGACCACTCGTAAGCTGGACGGACGACGGGCGGACGTACCCCACGCGGCCGCCGGAGAAGGGACGGACCACGTGAGCGCGGGTGCGCATCAGGGAGCGGCGGCAGGC
This sequence comes from Streptomyces sp. NPDC059080, assembly GCF_042739975.1. Taxonomy (NCBI): domain Bacteria; kingdom Bacillati; phylum Actinomycetota; class Actinomycetes; order Kitasatosporales; family Streptomycetaceae; genus Streptomyces; species Streptomyces sp. NPDC059080. The sequence continues at coordinate 70,963 of NZ_JBHYGX010000028.1, read as the reverse complement.
CGGGTCGAGCAGATGCTGGGGCAGGTCACGCCCGGCCGCTACGACGCCTACGAAGCGCTGCTGCACGCGCTCGCCGCCGGTCAGGTCTGGATGCTGCTCTGGCACGGCCGTGCCGGGATGCCCGACGCGCAGTACGGGAACATGGAGGTCGACGGCCTGGGCTACGCGCCCTGCGTCACCTCCGCGCCCGAACTGGCCGCCTCCGGCTGGAACCGCGACCACGAGTTGGTCACCGGTGTCGAGATCGCCGTCGCCCTCTTCCCCGACCGGTGGGGCCTGTGGCTGAATCCGCACGCCCCCGGCGGCGGCGTCGGCATCCCCTGGCTGGATCTGCGCCGCATCGCCGGCGGCCTCGACCGGCTGCCCGCCGGACCGCTGCGCATCACCGAACCGGCCATCGACCTCCCGCAGTTCTACGCCCTGCTCGCGCAGAACGCCTACCGCACGCCCGCCGTGCGGTCGTTGCGCCGCGCCTGGGTGCAGCCCGCCCTCGGCGCGCCGTACCTCGCCCTCGGCCTGGACCTCTACGACACGGGCCAACAGGGCGTGGATGCCGCCCGGTTGATGATCCAGCAGTCGATCGGCGCAGTCCCCGACGGGCTGCCCGTCTCGACCGTCGCGATGCAGGATGAGTACGACCCGGTCGGCATGTGGATGCGGGCCTGCGCGCGCCCCTTCTTCGACCGTGAGGGCTACGGCGCCCCGGTGCAGCCGTCCGTCCCCGGGTACGGCTACCCGCGCCCCTACTGACCCGGCGGCGCGCCCGCCGGGCCGTTCCGGAGTTCCGCCGTTCTGGGTCCTGCGCCCCACATCACCCTGTTTTGCCCGCGAATTGACGGGCGTTTTCTCGCCACGGAATTCTCCGCTCAGACGTCCATTCCGTCCGCATAGCGGAGACTTGTAGACCACATCACAGTTGCGCATCCATTCACCTTGGGGGCTGGTGAGTGATCGCGAATCGGATGAAGACTCCGGCAGCAGGGCATCGGCCCTGTGTACGAACACCATCCGGACACCTGCCAGGTGAACGCGCGGCGTTTCGCGTGGCGAACGTTCCTTGGCATCCGCACGAGGGCGTGCGGCGGCGATGGGGACCAGGCCGCGAGCGCGGCGGGGCGTGAGGCCGGCCACCGTCGGCCGAGAGGGGTCAAAGGCACTGTGACCGCACCGATCGAGACCACCGGCGCGGCTGCCCAGACGCAGCCGGAAGCGGTGCTGAAGGGCGTGGAGGGCAAGCGGATCGAAGGCCGCTCGCTGGGCCGTATCGCGCTGCTGCGCTTCCGGCGCGACAAGGTCGCGGTGGCCGGTGCCATCGTTGTCATCCTGCTGATCGCCGTCGCTGCGCTCTCCCGCCCGCTCCAGGCGCTGCTCGGTCTCGACCCCGACAGTCCCCACCAGTCGCTGATCGACCCCAACACCACGCTTCCCAAGGGCGACCTGGGCGGCATGAGCGGTGAGCATCCGCTGGGCGTGGACCCGAAGTTCGGCCGCGATCTGCTCGCCCGGGTGCTGGAGGGTTCCTGGGTCTCGCTGATCGTCGCCTTCGGCGCCACCCTGCTGTCGGTGGCGATCGGCACGGTCATGGGCGTGATCGCCGGTTTCTACCGCGGGCGCGTCGACGCGGTGATCAGCCGGCTGATGGATGTCTTCCTGGCGTTCCCGCTGTTGCTGTTCGCCATCGCGATTTCCGCCTCGCTCCAGGGGGGAGCTTTCGGCCTCACCGGACTGCCGCTCCACCTCTCCGTGCTGATCTTCGTGATCGGCTTCTTCAACTGGCCGTACATGGGCCGCATCGTGCGGGCGCAGACCCTGTCGCTGCGGGAGCGGGAGTTCGTGGACGCGGCGCGCGGCATGGGCGCGCGCGGCCCGTTCATCCTCTTCCGCGAACTGCTGCCCAACCTCGTCGGCCCGATCGTCGTCTACTCGACGCTGCTGATCCCCTCCAACATCCTCTTCGAGGCGGCGCTGAGCTTCCTGGGCGTCGGCATCCAGCCGCCCCAGGCGTCCTGGGGCGGCATGCTCAACCAGGCGGTCAAGTACTACGAGGTCGACCCGCAGTACATGCTCGTCCCCGGTCTCGCCATCTTCGTCACCGTGCTCGCGTTCAACCTGCTCGGTGACGGTCTGCGGGACGCACTGGACCCCCGCGGCGGCCGCTGAGCCGGCCCCCGCCCGCCGCACCACGTCCTGTCGTTCCGAAGTTTTCCGAAGTCATTTCTCGAAGTGTTCGACGATTGAAGGGGAGCGCCACCATCATGCGAAGGTCAGTTCCGGTCGCGGCGATAGCGGCCATCACCAGCGCGGGCCTGCTGGCCGGCTGCACCGGGGGCGCCGGATCCACCGCCTCCGGCAAGGCGAACGCCGCCACCGAGGGAATCGTCAACGCCTCGGACGCGAAGGGCGGCACGGTCACCTACGCGATGAGCGACGCCCCCGAGTCCTTCGACCCGGGCAACACCTACTACGCGTTCGTGTACAACTTCAGCCGCCTCTACGCGCGTTCCCTGACGACCTTCAAGCCGGGCCCCGGCCCCAAGGGCAACGAGATCGTCCCGGACCTCGCCGAGTCCAAGGGCGAGTCCTCCGACAGCGGCAAGACCTGGACGTACAAGCTCCGCAAGGGCGTGAAGTACGACGACGGCACCGACGTCACCTCGCAGGACGTCAAGTACGCCGTCGAGCGTTCCAACTTCGCCCGCGACACGCTGTCCCTGGGGCCCAACTACTTCCAGCAGTTCCTCAAGGACAACGACGGCGGCGGCTACAAGGGCCCGTACAAGGACAAGAGCAAGGCCGGGCTGAAGTCGATCGAGACGCCGGACGACCACACCATCGTCTTCCACCTCAAGAAGGCGCTCGCGGAGTTCGACCAGCTGGTCAGCGCCCCGCAGACCGCGCCGGTCCCGCAGGCCAAGGACAAGGGCGCCGACTACACCAGGTCCGTGGTCTCCTCCGGTTCGTACAAGTTCCAGGACTACCAGGAGGGCAAGCAGCTCACCCTCGTCCGCAACCCGCACTGGTCGGCGAAGACGGACCCGCTGCGCAAGCAGCTGCCGGACAAGATCGTCCTGAAGCTGAAGGTGGCGCAGTCCACCATCGACAAGGACCTGCTGGCCGGGAACACCACCGTCGACCTGGCCGGTAAGGGCGTCGACGCGCAGACCCAGGCGCAGCTGCTGACCGACGCCAAGGAGAAGGGCAACACCGACAACGCCCTCGGCCAGCGGCTCAACTACCTGTCGATCGACACCAAGGTGAAGCCGTTCGACAAGCTCGCCTGCCGCCAGGCAGTCCAGTACGCCGTCGACAAGAAGGCCGTGCAGACCTCTCTCGGCGGCCCGATCCGCGGCGACATCGCCTCCACCGTCCTGCCGACCGACATCCCCGGCTACGAGAAGTTCGACCTGTACCCGCAGAAGTACTCGGGCGACAACCTCGACCTCACCGAGGCGAAGAAGAAGTGGGCCGAGTGCGGTGCCGGGAACATCTCCACCACCATCCTCGCCCGCAGTGACCGGCAGGAGGAGGTGGACGCGGCGACCTCCGTCATCTCCTCGCTGAAGAAGATCGGCATCACCGCCAAGATCCAGCAGTACCCGAGCAGCAAGTACTTCTCGGACTACGCGGGCGTCCCGACGTTCAACAAGAAGAACAACGTCGGCCTGATCATGATGCAGTGGGGCGCCGACTTCCCGACCGGCTACGGCTACCTCCAGCAGATCCTCAACGGCAAGGCCATCTCCAGCTCCGGCAACGTCAACCTCTCCGAGACGGACGACCCGGAGATCAACAAACTCCTCGACTCCGCCGTCGCCGACCCCGACAAGGCCGGGCGCGAGAAGGCGTACGCCGAGATCGACAAGAAGGCGATGAGCCAGGCCCTGATGGTCCCGCTCACCTACTTCAAGGTCCTGAACTACCGCTCCCCGAAGGCCACGAACATGGTGGCCACCTCGGCCTACAGCGGGCAGTACGACTACCTCAACATCGGCGTCAAGAAGTAAGTCCCGGAAGGCAGGTGAAGGCATTGATGCCCGCGGCCGGCCCCCTCGGCCCCGCGGGCACCGACGCCGCATCCCCGTGTTCTCGTACCTCATCCGCAGGGTGATCAGCGCGGTGGTCCTGCTGCTGATCGTCAGCGCGGTCACCTTCGGCATCTTCTTCCTGCTGCCGAAGATCGCCGGACAGACCACCGACCAGCTCGCCCAGCAGTACATCGGCAAGTCGCCGACGCCCGCCGACATCGCGGCGGTGAAGAGGAACCTCGGCCTGGACAAGCCCGTGTACGAACAGTACTGGGAGTTCCTCAGGGGCATCTTCACCGGCGTCGACTACAAGTTCGGCCCCGAGGCGGCGCGCTGCCACGTACCGTGCTTCGGCTACTCCTTCAAGACCCATATCGAGGTCTGGCCGGAGATCCAGTCCCGTCTCCCGGTCACCCTGTCGCTCGCCCTCGGCGCGGCCGTCGTCTGGCTCGTCTCCGGCATCACCACCGGCGTCATCTCCGCGCTGCGCCCCGGCTCGTTCTTCGACCGGCTGTCGATGGGCGTCGCCCTGGCCGGTGTGTCGCTGCCGATGTTCTTCACCGGAGCCATCGCACTGGCGCTCTTCACGTACCAATGGCCGATCTTCGAACGCAGCGATTACGTCCCGCTCTTCGACAACCCTCTCCTGTGGGCCCGCACGCTGGTCCTGCCCTGGGTGACGCTGGCGTTCCTCTACTCGGCGCTCTACGCCCGTCTGACCAGGGCGGGCATGCTGGAGACGCTGAGTGAGGACTACATCAGGACCGCGCGCGCCAAGGGGCTGGGGGAGCGCACCGTCGTCGTCCGGCACGGGCTGCGCGCCGCCCTCACCCCGCTCATCACGGTGTTCGGCATGGACCTGGGGCTGCTGCTCGGCGGTGCGCTCATCACCGAACAGGTCTTCTCGCTCCAGGGCGTGGGCGCCTTCGCCGTCCAGGCGATCACCGCCAACGACCTGCCCAACATCCTCGGCGTCACCCTGCTCGCCGCGTTCTTCATCGTCCTGTGCAACCTGGTGGTGGACGTCCTGTACGCCGCCGTCGACCCGCGCGTGAGGCTCTCGTGACCGACTCCGACGACACCGCATCCGGCGCCCCGGGCCCGACCGGCACCGCTGAGCCGCATGGCGGTTCCGCGTTCCTCGACGTCCGCGATCTGAAGGTGCACTTCCCGACCGACGACGGCCTGGTCAAGTCCGTCGACGGCCTCTCCTTCACGCTGGAGAAGGGCAAGACCCTCGGCATCGTCGGTGAGTCCGGCTCCGGCAAGTCCGTCACCTCGCTCGCCGTGATGGGCCTGCACCGGGCGTCGCGGCGGCAGCGCGCCACGGTCCGGATGTCCGGCGAGATCCGGCTGGACGGCCAGGAGCTGATCGGCGCCGACCCGGACGAGGTACGCCGCCTGCGCGGCCGCCGGATGGCGATGATCTTCCAGGACCCGCTCTCCGCACTGCACCCCTATTACACCGTCGGCAAGCAGATCGTGGAGGCGTACCGCGTCCACCACGACGTCGACAGGAAGACGGCGCGCAAGCGGGCGATCGAGATGCTGGACCGGGTCGGCATCCCGCAGCCGGACAAGCGGGTGGACGACCATCCGCACCAGTTCTCCGGCGGTATGCGCCAGCGCGCGATGATCGCTATGGCGCTGGTCAACAACCCCGAACTGCTCATCGCGGACGAGCCGACGACCGCGCTGGACGTCACCGTCCAGGCGCAGATCCTCGATCTGATCCGCGATCTGCAGAAGGAGTTCGGCTCCGCGGTCATCGTGATCACCCACGACCTGGGCGTGGTCGCCGAACTCGCGGACGACCTGCTGGTCATGTACGGCGGACGGTGCATCGAACGCGGTCCCGCCGACAAGATCTTCTCGGCGCCGCAACACCCCTACACCTGGGGACTGCTCGGCTCCATGCCGCGCATCGACCGGGACCACACCGACCGGCTGATCCCGGTCAAGGGCTCGCCGCCCAGCCTGATCAACGTCCCCTCCGGGTGCGCCTTCAACCCGCGCTGCCCGTACGCGGACGTGCCCAAGGACGACCTCACCCGTACGGTCCGCCCCGAACTCACCGAGGCCACGACCGGCCACTTCTCCGCGTGCCACATGGCACCGGCGGAGCGGAAGCGGATCTGGACCGAAGAGATTGCGCCGAAGCTGTGAGCGAGAACGCGAACGAGAACGAGAACACGAACGAGAACGAGAACGCGAACGAGAAGAAGGCCGGGAAGGCCGGGAAGGCGTCGGAGGCCGAGGGGACCGCTGAGGCCGCTGAGGCCGCTGAGGTCGTGGAGGCCGAGAAGGTTGCCGGGTCCGGGGAGCCCGCGAAGGTCGCCGAGGCCGTGCCCGCGCCGCGGGAGGACGCCGACGAGGTGCGCACCCCGCTGCTGCGGGTGCGCGGGCTGACGCGGCACTTCCCGATCACCAAGGGCCTGCTCAAGCGGCAGGTCGGCGCCGTCCAGGCGGTCGACGGCATCGACTTCGACGTGTACCCGGGCGAGACGCTGGGCGTGGTCGGCGAGTCCGGCTGCGGCAAGTCGACCATGGGGCGGCTCATCACCCGGCTCGACGAACCCACCGGCGGCACAGTCGAGTTCGAGGGGACGGACATCACCCACCTCTCCTCGGGGCGGCTCCGCCCGATGCGCCGCGACGTCCAGATGATTTTCCAGGACCCGTACGGGTCGCTGAACCCGCGGCACACCATCGGCGGCATCGTCTCCACCCCCTTCCGTCTCCAGGGCGTCGAGCCCGAGGGCGGCGTCAAGAAGGAGGTGCAGCGGCTGCTGGAGCTGGTCGGCCTGAGCCCGGAGCACTACAACCGCTACCCGCACGAGTTCTCCGGCGGTCAGCGTCAGCGCATCGGTATCGCCCGGGCCCTCGCCCTCAAGCCGAAGCTGGTCGTCGCCGACGAACCGGTCTCCGCGCTGGACGTCTCCATCCAGGCGCAGGTCGTCAACCTCATGGACGACCTCCAGGAGGAGCTGGGCCTGACGTACGTGATCATCGCGCACGACCTCTCCGTCATCCGGCACGTCTCGGACCGGATCGTGGTGATGTACCTCGGCAAGATCGTCGAACTGGCCGACCGTGCCTCCCTGTACGCCGCGCCGATGCACCCTTACACCAAGGCGCTGATGTCGGCGGTGCCCGTGCCCGACCCGCGGCGGCGCACCGAGCGCGACCGCATCCTGCTCAAGGGCGACGTACCGTCCCCGATCAACCCGCCGTCCGGCTGCCGCTTCCGCACCCGCTGCTGGAAGGCGACCGAGACCTGCACGACGACCGAACCGCCGCTGGTCTCGCTCAAGGACGGTCACAAGGTGGCCTGCCACCACCCGGAGAACGCCCCGGGGCCCTCGGAGGTGTCCTCCCGGACGTCGTGACGGCCGTGCCCCGCGGTGGCCGGGGCACGGGAACCGGACGTTCTTCGGGGCGTCGGCAGCGGATGCCGACGCCCCGAAATCTCTGTGCATTCCTTGCAACCCCCGGCGTCCGCCCGGTGTTTCTTCTGTGAGACGGGACGGCAGGCGGTCCCGCGGCGCCGGTGGCGCCGTGACCGGCCGACGCCCTCCCGTGGTCCGGAGAGACGGGAGTGCGTCCGATCATGACCACCGAAACCCCTGCCGAGGAAGCGGCCGGAGCCGACCGTGACTTCGCCAAGCTGTGGGCCGGCCAGTCGGCCAGCCTGCTGGGCGACCAGGTCATGGTGCTGGGCCTGCCACTGCTCGCCGTGGCGGCGCTGGACGCGACCCCGGCCCAGGCGGCCCTGATCCCGATGTTCCTCTTCGGCCCGTTCCTGCTGCTCGGACTCCCGGCCGGAGCGATCATCGAACGGCTGCCGCGGCGCACGGTCATGATCGGCTGCGATGCCCTCCAGGCCGCCTGCTTCGCCCTGATCGCGGTGCTCGCGCTGACCGACACCCTCTCGCTCATCGGCCTGCTGGCCCTGGTCGGCGTCGCCGGATGCGGCACGGTCTTCTTCCAGGTCGCCTACACCTCCTATCTGCCCGTGCTCTTCACCGGCACGAAGAAGCTGCACCGCGGCAACGCCCGGCTCTTCTTCTCCGAATCGGTCAGCCGGTCGCTCGGCCCGGTCATCGCGGGCCCCGTGATCGCGTTCGTCGGGGTGGCGGCGGCGGTCGCGCTGAACTCCCTCACCTTCGCGCTCTCCGTGCTCGCCGTGCTGTGGATCCGCACCCGCGAACCGAAGAAACCGGTGCAGGAACAGGCCCGCGAGCGCGGCTGGCTGATCCGGGACGTCCGCGAGGGGCTGCGGTTCTTCCTGCAGCACCCCCGCCTGGAGCCGGTGATCCTCTGCGGCACCGTCTACGTCCTCTTCCTCACCATGGTCGAGGCGTCCCTGGTGCTCTACAGCCGCGAGGAACTGCATCTGGGGGCCGTCGGCACCGGCCTGGTGGTGGGGGCCGCGGCCGCCGGATTCCCGGTCGGCAATCTGCTCAGCGGACGGATGGTGGAGCGCTGGGGCATGGCCCGCACGCTGATCACCGGCGCCTCCGTCTCGGTCCTCGGCCTGGTGCTGATGCCGCTCTCCGGCGGCCTGGGGTCGATCGCCGGGCTCGTCATCGGCAGCGTCATCCATGGCGTCGGGGAAGGCGCCTTCGGCCCCACCTCCCAGACCCTGCGGCAGACGGACTCCCCGCCCGAACTCCTCAGCCGCGTCAACTCCGTCCAGCGCTTCCTGCTGTGGGGCAGCATCCCGCTGGGCAGCGCCCTGGCCTCCGGCGTCATTGCCGGATTCGGCCTCAGCGCGGCCGTCTGGGTCGGCGCGCTCGGCACGGTCCTGTGCCTGCCGGTCCTCTTCCGCAAGGGCATCCGCGCCCAGTTCCGCGGCCCGGCCCGCCCGGCGGACGGCGGCGGCACGAACGCCGGTGGTGACGCGGACACCGGTGGTGACGCGGACGCCGCGCTCCCCGCACAGCCGACCGCCGCCACCCAGCCTCTCGACACCTGAACCGGCCCCTTCCGGCCCGCCCGTCACCGCCGCCGTCCGCCGCACCAGCGGCCCGCACGTGAGGAGAGACCGCACATGCCCTACGCGCCCGGTATCGAGGAATTCGTCGAACGCAGCAACAACGCCATGCCGCCGGACTTCTACCGCCACCCGGTGGCCGAACAGCGCCGCCTCTACCACGGCCTGACCGTCGAATTCCCCTACGAAGAACCGGAAGGCGTCAGCCACGCCGACGACACCGTGCGGCACGGCGGCGAGGAGCACCGCATCCGGGTCTACCGGCCCGAGCGGCGCCGGGGCCGGGGCGTGCTCCTCTACATCCGCGGCGGCGGCTTCGTCGTCGGCTCCCTGGAGACCCACCACACCGCCGTCGCCGAACTCGCCGCCCGCTCCGGGCTGACCACCATCGCCCTCGACTTCCGGATGGCGCCCGAGCATCCCTTCCCGACCGCGCTGGAGGACTGTTACGGCGCCCTGTGCGGAGTGGTCGCCGAGGCGGACCGCCTCGATGTGGACCCGGAGCGCGTCGTCGTCTGCGGCGACAGCTCCGGCGGCAACATGGCCGTGGTGCTCTCCATGATGAGCCGGGACCGCCGCGGCCCCGCGCTCCGCGGCCAGGCGCTGATCAGCCCGGTCCTCGACTTCACCCGCTGGCGGCACGGCGGCGAGGACGTCCCGCTGCTCACCGGCGGCGAGATGGAGTACTACACCGCCTGCTACTGCCCCGACGCCGCCCAAGCCGCCGACGCCTATGTCTCACCGCTGGTCTCCGGAACCTTCGAGGGGCTGCCCGCCGCCTACATCATGGGCGCCGAGATGGACTCCCTCCGCATCGACTCCGAGGAGTACGCCAAGAACCTCCGGAACCACGGCACCGCCGTCCACCTGGTCATCGAGGAGGGCCTGGTGCACGCCGCCGTCCGCGCCCGCGCGCTGAGCCCCGCGGTCGACGACGCCTGGGAGCGCTTCTGCCACGCCGCCGCCGCACTTGCCGAAGGAGGCACGCCCCATGACCACTGACCACCCCGGCGCGGGCGGCGCGCCCGGCCCCGCCGTCATCGTCGACCCGTACTCCTCCGGCATGTACTTCGCCCCGGCCTTCCGGGAGGCGGGCGTACGGACGGTCGCCGTCCTCTCCCGCCCCGAGGTCATGCCGGTCTACGCCCCGTCGTGGCATCCGGAGGACTTCGACGAGATCATCCGGTACGACGGCGCGTGGGAGCCGGTCGTCGCCCGGCTGCGGGAGCTGGCCCCGAGCTGTGTGGTGGCCGGCGCCGACCCGGGCGTGGAGCTGGCCGATCTGCTCGCCGCGCGGCTCCTGCCCGCCACCGCCAACGTCCCCGGCCTGACCGCCGCCCGGCGCGACAAGGGCGCGATGGCCGCCGCCGTCGCCGCCGCAGGGCTGCCCACCCTCGCCCAGATCTGCACCGCCGACCCCGAGGAGGCCCGCGCCTGGATCGCCCGCGCGGGGCTGACCGGCCGCGATCTGGTGATCAAGCCGCCCCGCAGCGCCAGCACGGACGGCGTCGAACGCCTGCCGCGCGGTGAAGGGTGGCGTGAGGCGTTCGAGAAACAGCTCGGCAGCCCCAACCAGTGGGACGTCATCAACGACCGCATGCTGCTGATGGAGTACGCCACCGGTACCGAGTACGTCGTCGACACCTTCAGCCACCACGGGCGGCACACCGTCGCCGACGTCACCCGCTACTCCAAGGTCGACAACGGACCGCATATGGCGGTCTATTCGACGATGGAGTGGCTGCCCCCCGGCGACCCGGTCGTCGCCGAACTGACCGACTACACCCGCGGCGTCCTGGACGCCGTCGGCATGCGCTTCGGCGCCGCCCATGTCGAGATCATGTGGACCGCCGACGGCCCCCGCCTCATCGAGCTGAACGCCCGCCCGCACGGCGGCGGCCACCCCCCGTTCAACCGCCACGCCACCGGCGACAGCCAGATCGACCGGACCGTCCGCAGCGTGCTCGGCGGCCCCGGCGCGCAGATACCCGACGGCTTCGACCTGCACCGCCACACGCGGGTGGTGTTCCTCATCAGCCGCGCCGCCGGAACGGTCACCAACGCCGAGGTCTTCGACGCCGTCCAGGACCTGCCGTCGCTCCACCACTCCGCCGTCCACCTCCGCAACGGCCAGCGTCTGGGCGTCACCCAGGACCTGCTGCAGACCCTCTCGCTGGGCTTCGTGGTCCTCGCCCACGAAGACCCCGAGCAGGTCGAGGCCGACTGCCGGGCGGTACGGCACATGGAGGAACGCCTCCGCCTGGATCCCGTCTGACGGCGCCGCACCGCATCACGCGGCACCGCACCAAACACCGCACCACGCGACAACGCACCACATGGAACAGAAAGAAGCGGAACCATGTCCCACGACGCACCGGCCGTCCGGCACCCGGACGGCGCGTACCACGAAGTCAACGGCCACCGCCTCTGGGTGGAGAGCGAAGGGCAGGGCGACCCCGTCCTGCTGCTCGCCGGACTCGGCCCGGCCGGATCGCATGTCGTCTTCCACCCGCACTTCGACGCGCTCGCCTCCGACCACCGCGTCCTCTACGTCGACCTGCACGGACGCGGTCGCTCCGACACCCCCGACGACCTCACGGAGCTGACCTTCGCCCGCGATGTCGCCGATATCGCCGCCCTCCTCACCACCCTCGATCTGGGCCCGGTCCATCTCTACGGCTTCTCCTACGGCGGACTGCTCGGCCAGGCTCTGGCGTTGGACCAGCCGGAGACGGTACGCACCCTCACCCTCGCCAACAGCCTGCACAGCCCGCAGATGTGGCAGCTCAACCACGAGAACATCAACCGGGAGCTGGAGTTGCAGTTCCCCGAGGTGTGGGCGCGGATCACCGCCCTGCGGGAGCAGGGCGTCCCCTCCACCGACCCGGCCATGCAGGCGGAGTTCGCCGCCGCCGTGAAACCGGTCCGCTTCCACAACCCCGACCACGCCTCGCTGCTCGCCACCGAGCCGGGCGCCCGCAACCTCGCGCTCTACCCCCTCTTCTGCGGCGCCGACGTCGACTTCACCGTCGGCGGCGAAATCCCCCGCATCCCCGATTTCCGGCCGCGGCTGGCGGAGATCGAGGCGCCCCTGATGGTCCTGGCCGGACGGTACGACCGGGCGCTCTACCCGGCGATGCAGCGGGAGTTCGTCGAGTGGGCGCCGCGCACCCGCTTCGAAATGCTGGAGCGCAGCGGTTCGTTCGGCCATGTCGAGGAGCCGGAGACCGTCCACACTCTGCTGCGCGAGTTCTGGAAGGAGCACTGAACGTGCCGGACACCACCGACGTCGGCGCGGGTACCGCCGCCGGCACCGTCAGCCTTCTGCAACGCTTCCCGGTGAAGTCGATGCTCGGCGAGCGGCACACCGCCCTCGACATCGATGCCCGCGGGGTGGTCGGCGACCGCCTGTGGGCCGTCCGTACACCGAAGGGCAAGTACGGCGCGGGGAAGAGCACCCCGAGGTTCGCCTCCACCCGTGACCTGCGCCTTTTCTCCTCGCGGTACGACGGCGAGGTGCCCTGTATCGCCTTCCCCGGCGGTGAGCGGTGGCGCGGCGACGACCCCGGCGTCCACGAGGCGCTCTCCAAGGCACTGGGCAAGGACGTCACCCTCGCCACCGAGGAGAACGTCCCGCTGCTCGACGCCGGGCCCGGCATCGTCCACCTCGTGACGACCGCGTCCCTGGCCCACGCCCGAGCGCTGCTGCCCGACTCCGTCATCGACGTACGCCGTTTCCGCCCCAACATCCTGCTCGACACCGCGGAGGCCACCGGCCCCGTGGAGGACGCCTGGGTGGGCCGGACGCTGGCCGTCGGCGAGGCGCGGTTCGAGGTCGTGGAGCGCACCGAACGCTGCGTCATGGTCAACCACGACCGGGAGGGGCTGCCCTACGACGGGCGCATCCTCAAGACATTCCGGCAATCCAGCGGAATGTGCTTCGGCATCTACGCGAAAGTGATCCGCCCCGGCGGTATACGCACCGGCGACCGGGCCGCGCTGCTCGACTGAGCGGTGGGGCCCGATGCGTAACCGCAATCCCCGCATTCCGCGGAACTGGCGAAGTGTCAACGGTGTCCATTGGGTGAAGGACGAGATGTCTGAGCGACTGACCGAGCATCTGGCCCGGGATCTGGACGGCGGCTTCTCGGAGCTGGTGCGGATCCACGGCTCGGCCGTGCGCACCTACCTGTACCGCGTGACCGGGTCGGCGACCGAGGCGGACGATCTGGGACAGGAGACCTTCCTGCGGGCCTACAAGGCGCTGCGGGACTACACGCCGGGGCGCCGCCGGGAACTGCGTCCGCGGGCCTGGCTGCTGAGCATCGCCACGAATGTGTGGCGCAACGACATCCGGTCCAAGGTCCGGCGCCCGGTCTCGGCCGCCTCCGTGGAGGACTACTCCGACAGATGGGCGGACACCGGTCCCGGCCCGGAGGAGTGGGCGTCGCGGACCGCGGAGCGGGAGATGCTGGGCGCCGCCCTCGGCAAGCTGCCCGAGCGCTTCCGTACCGCGGTCGTGATGCGGCACGTACTGGGCATGAGCTATGCGGAAGTCGCCGAGGTGCAAGGGTGCCCGGTCGGCACGGTCAAGGCGCAGGTGTCACGGGGCCTGTTGGCGTTACGGGAATTACTGGGGCCGGAAGCGGCACACCTGAGGGAGGTGAGGACGTGAGTGGAGGAGTGAACGGGCAGGGCACCGGTGAACCGGCGCTTGCGCGGGCGCTGGCGGAGCTGGCGGACACCGGCCCGACCCCCTTCGAACTGAAGGTGCTGCAGTATGTGGGTATCCCCGAGGACCGCTACGACACCTATGTCCGTGTCGAGGCCCCCGCAGGGGGGCTGTATGTGGCACAGAGCGGCCCGGCGGTGACGGGAGCCGTCCTGGCCGCGGTGGTCGGCACGGCGCGTGATTTCGAGGAACGGCATCTGGCGGTCACGGGCCGCAGCGCGGTGCCGGGCACCGCGACCGCGCCCGGGGTCCGCCCCGCGGTGCGGACCGGCCGCGCCCGGCAGCTGCGGATCGATCTGGCGGGGGCGGGGCTGACGGACACCGAGTCCGCCGTCCTCGACGCGGTCCGCTCGATCCCGTACGGGCAACTGCGGCCCATCTCCTGGGTGGTGCGGGAGGCCGGGCTTCAGGGGGCGGCGGTCCCGGACGCCGAGCCTCCGGGCGGCGCGCTTCAGGACGGTGCGCCCCGGGACGGTACCGTGCAGGTGGCCGCGGCGCTGGCTCGTAACCCGATACAGCTGCTCATCCCCTGCCACCGCGTCACGGACGACGAGGGGGTGCCGCACGACGCGGCGTACGGCGGGGTGGTCGGCGCGGCGCTGCGGGAGGCGGAGGGCATCAGCCCGGAGCGGGTCCGTGCGCTGGTGCGGACGCACACCGTCTTCCTCGGCAGCGACACCACCCATATCTACTGCCATCCGCTGTGCGCGCACGCCCGCCGCATCACCCCGCGGCACCAAGTCCCCTTCCGGTCCGCCCGCGATGCCCGCCGGGCCGGATACCGACCGTGCCGGTCCTGTCGGCCGCTCGCCGCATGAGCTGACCGCCGCGGCGCACGCGGGCCGCCCCGCGTCCGCGCCGGGCGGCGCCACCTCCGCCGGGCCGGTCGGCGCGGTCGCGCGGCCGCCCGGTGCGGCGCCGGGGCGATCCCGTTCGCCGACCGTTGTTGCTTCCCGAAGGAGTCCGTCATGTCCAGGAAGAAGAAGGCCGAGCCGGAGAGCGTGGGCCTCGCCACACAGGAGACCGCTGTCGGGCGGATGACGCTCGCGGTCTCCGACGAGGCCCTGCTCTACTGCGGCTTCGCCTTCCCCGAGGAGGTCCGTAAGCAGCTCTCCCGGGTGACGCCGTGCTGCACCGAGGAGGAGGCGGGGGTGTCCGCGCCGCAACAAGCCCAACTGGGACAGGTGCGCGAGCAGTTGGCGGACTTCCTCGCCGGTCGCCGCCGCGATTTCGCCCTGCCCATGGATCTGCGGCTGGCCACCCCGTTCTGCCGTGAGGTGGTGCTCTCCCTGACCGGCCTCATCCCGTACGGCCACACCCTCACCTACGCCCAGCTCGCCGAGAGGCTGGGGCGGCCGGGCGGGGCGCGGGCGGTCGGCGTGGCCCTGGGGGCCAATCCGCTCTGTGTCGTCCTGCCCTGCCATCGCGTGGTCGGCGCCTCCGGGAAGCTCACCGGGTACGCCGGGGGGCTCGCCGCCAAGCGGCTGCTGCTCGAACTGGAGGCGGGTGCCTGAGCCGACCCTTCGACGCGGTGCGGCCCCGCCACCGGTCCCTGTCGTGACCCGCTTCCGCAGCCGTCCCCTCAGTGCCATGCCAGCCTGATCGCGAGGCTGATGAAGACCACGCCCACCACGCCGTCGACGAGCCGCAGTCCGCGCCCCGGTACCCGCGGTGCGCGCCGCCGGGAGCGGGCCAGCCCGTGCAGCAGATGCACCGCCGAGATCACACAGGCCAGCCAGAGCGCCGCGAGGGCCAGGTAGACGCCGGTCAGCACGCCCATGCTCAGCGCCCAGGGCGCACCGGGCGGCACGAACTGCGGGAGATACGCGAGCAGGAACAGTCCCACCTTCGGATTGCCGCCGGTGCAGAGCATCCCTGTCCAGAAGTAGCGGCGTGCGGCGCGGGCGGCGGGCGGAGCGGGGGAGCGGGAGCCGAGCCCGGAAGTGGAGCCGAGCCCGCGCCCGGGGGCGCCGGAGCCGGGCCCGGCCTCGGCCCCGGCGCCCGCTCCCGGTCTGGTTCCGGCCTCCTGGCCGGCGCCGACGTCCGCCGCCCCCGGCCCCCGTACCGCCGCCCGGACCGCCCTCAGCCCCCAGACGAGCATCACCACCGCCCCGCACCACTGGAGCGCGGTCAGCAGCCGGGGATCCGTGCGCAGCAACAGGGCGACGCCGGTCAGCGCCAGCACGCCGTGCAGCGCACCGGCCGTGATCATGCCGACGGCGGTGACCGCCGCCGGGCGCCGTGCGCCGGTGTGCAGTACCAGCTGGGTCACCAGCGCGGCATCGGGGCCCGGGGTGGCGATGACCAGCAGGGAGGTGCTGAGGAAGAGAAGGCCGGGCACTGCCGCTCCTTGGCTCGTGCGCGGGCGGGCGCGGTCAGGCCGGTGCCGTGCCCGGGACCATGGGGAGTCCGGGCACGGCACCGGCCGGTCGGCGGCGCGGGGCGCGCCGCCGGATCAGCAGGCCAGCGCCGGTGACAGCGGGCGGTGCTGGTGCGATACCTCGGCCTGCGGCGGATGGGGGAGGACGGCCCGCACCGTCCGCCCCGTGCGGACGGCGGGAATCCGCTGCCGCATCCGCACCGTGGCGGTGCGCCGCTCGTGCCAGGGGCAGATCAGGGACTTGCCCTCGGGCCCCTCGGCGGCCAGATGGAGCGGGCCGCCGCGGTGCGGGCAGTCGGCACGCATGACGAAGGATCCCGACGCGGTCCGCACGTACACGTACGGTGTGCCGTCGACCTCCACGCAATTCCCGCGGCCGGTGGCCGCGAACGTCAGGACAAGCACTTCTTGTAGTCCCCCACGGAGTGGATCTGGTAGACGCATTCCTCGGATTCGATGATGGCGCCGTGCAGCCGGTTCTTCTGGATGACGGTTCCCTCACCGGCTTCGAGGATCTGGTGCGAGTCGAATCCGCTGACGAATTTCATGGTGCCGGAGACGATGTGGCACAGCTCGTCGCCGTCATGGCAGTGGGTGTTGGAGAGTTCGCCGTACGGTTCGACGATATCGGCGACGGGTGCGGTGACCTTGCCGCTCTCGATCGCCTCCCACACCGGCGCGTGCAGCTTCTTGAATTCCGGCCCCTTGTCCATCCAGGCGATCTGGGTGGCGAAATCGTCGTCGGAGACCGCCTGGATGACGCGGTACTCCTCGATACCGCGGACGATTTCCGGGATGATGTGCTCGCCGTGTTCCTCGATGAGCGGGTCGATCAGCTTCTCCAGGGCCATCCGGCCGTGGTGCTGGTCGATGTGGACGTGCTCGGTGAAGTACTCCACATCGGCCTTGTCACCGAATACCGAGGTGAGGACGGAAGCCGCGCGGCGGCAGAAGTCGACGAGCGTTGCCTCGGTGTAGTAGAGGGCGCCGACGTAGCGGAAGAACAGTTCGTGGTTCTTCCCCAGGTAGTGGAAGTAGTTGTTCATCAGCAGGCTGCTGTTGAGGTAGTACTGCCAGTACCGGTGGATGTCGGATGCGAGCCCCGCCGACTCCAGCGTCCGCTCGAAGAGGCGGCTGTGCTTGGTGTCATGGACGCCGTAGCCGTACTCGTCGATGATGATTTTGAACCATTCGGACTGGGTGGCGCCGTAGTGCCCGAGGACGTTGCGGATCATCGGCGACGCCTCGGAGAGGAAGTCCGGGGCGAACTGGATCAGCCACATCCGGGCGGCGCGCTCGCGGTCGGTGGAGGAGAGGATCGCCTTCTCCGTGAGGGACGCCTCGGCCGGATCGTCCGCGCCCAGCGACTCGATGTAGGCGTGGAAACTCTCCTTCGTCCACTTTCCGGAGATCTCGACCTCGTCGTCGAGGAAACCGAACGCGTACTTCTCCAGCGCCGGTCGTATCGCCTCGCCGAGGGCGCGGTTGCTGGGGCTGTAGAACTGCTGGAAGTCCTCCTGTTTGCCGTCCTTCAGGCCGGACTTGGGGAGGAATACCAGATCCGCCTCGTAGACGCTGGTGAGGACCCGCTGCACGGCCAGACTGCTGTAGTCGAGAATGTTCTCGCGGCCGGGCACGGCATCGTAATCCAGATGCGGCAGGACCTGCGGGCGCAGCTGGCGGCGGTACGGGTTGTCGTTGTTCTGCCACTCCTCGTTGTCGAGGTAGATCGGATTGCTCGCGTACCGGACGACCGCATCGCGGAGTTCCTGGCCGTGCAGCTCGAAAGGAACGTACGCATTCGGCGCGTGGCTCATGTCACGGTGCCTTTCTGGTCCGAAGATTGACGGTGCGGTTCAGACGACGGTGAGCTGGGTTTCCGTCCACCGCAGTTCCACGTCGAGGCTTTCGCCCGCGGTGACGGATGCCGGTTTGTCGAAGAGGAGCAGCGCCTGCATCCAGTGCGATTCCGGATTGTCCGGCGCATTGCACAGGTCGAGGCCGTCGTACAGCTTCAGCGAGAACCACGACAGCAGACCGTGCGCCCGGCCGTCCGTGGTGACCGGGACCGTCAGGCGGCGGCTGCCCGGCAGCAGCGGATCGTGCGCCAGGTCGAACGCGGCCATCTCGAACGGGTCGGAGAGCAGCCGGTGCGGCCAGGTGTGCATCCGTACCGGGAAGTGGCCGCGGGTGGCGACGGTCTCCATCAGCGACACGTCGAAGCCGTGCGCCTCGTGGACCCGGTTGAGGTTGACCATGGCCGGGCTGTCGACCAGTTGGCCGTGGAGGCGGGCGGAGACCGGCATCATCACGCCGCCGGGGGCCAGCAGATGTTCGCGGGCGTGGCGCACGGTGGGCAGCAGCCCCTCGCCGATCAGCCCGCAGTCGACGATCTCGGAGATCAGCACATCGGCCCGGCGCGGCAGGTCCCGTCCGACCTCGATGGCGGTGGAGAACTTCGTGAACACGGTGATGGAGCCGGACATGCCGTGCTCGGCGATGATCTGCCGGGCGATCTCGGCGAGCAGCGGATTGCCCTCGCAGGTGTAGACGTGCGCGGCGCCCGCCCGGACGGCGGCCATGGCCAGCAGCCCCGTGCCGGAGCCGATGTCCAGGACGGTGGCGCCCGGCGGGATCGCGCGGCGCACGGCGGTGGCCAGCGCCTCGTTGCGCGCGGTGTCGTTGAGCATGGCGAAGTGCCAGCGGGGCACGGTGCGGCGGGCGATCTCGGCGAAGGCGCGGGTGCCCGGCACCGGCGCAGCCTGGGGGGAGGCCAGCGCGTCGACGGTGGTCCGGATCAGCTCGTTCAGCGTCTGCGCCTGGGCCTGCAGCGAGGCCAGAGCGAGGCGCAGCTCCGGGGATTCCCCCCTGATCGGCGACGGTGCGTTCGCGAGGGATACGCCGGGCGGAAATCCGTCGGTCGGCGTGTTGGTGGTCGTTACCATGATGGTCTACGCACACTCCCATGTGAGGGGTCTTACCGGCGTCGGAATCAACCCGAGAAGGATTTCGGTGCGAACGACATACAGGGATTACCGGTGAGGGGGAGCGGAAGGCATCTCCTTTCCCCACCGTGGTGATGCGGTGCGGCGGGAAAATACCGCCGACCGTCACGTTCTCAGAAAAGCAGACTCCGCTCGCGTCACGCAATGGAATGCGGTGCACCCTGCGATACGGGGAAGCTACTGCGGTACTTTTCCGTGCGGCGCGCCCGCGGCTGCGTAAACACCGAGCGCCGCCAGGGCGAGCGCGGTGTGGCGGTACCACGCGGTCCACGTCCGGACCTCGGTACGGGTGAACTGCACGCTCTCGCACGCCCCGGGCGCGGCGCGCAGTGTGTGCCACCCGCCGCGCGCGACGGCGGCGAGCACGGGCACGGCGGTGTTCTGCGGCGCGTACACCAGATGGTGGCCGGTGCGTCCGGTCCCCGGGTGGCGGCGGGTCAGCAGCAGACGGACGAGGCCGCCGGGCCCGGCCGCGCCGAGCGGCACCGCCGACCACTCCCAGGACGGTGAGAGGGCGTCGGGCACACCGGACCCCGCGGCGCTGCGGGCCAGCACCCCGGCGGGCAGCGCCGGGCCGCCGACGGTGCGGACCGGGTACCCGGCGGAGACGGGCAGGACATAGCCGGTCGCCCGCTGCTCCAGCCAGCCGCGCAGCCCCGCGTCCTGGCCGCGCGTCAGATCGCCGCTGACCCAGGCGAACGGGACCCGGGCGGCGTGGGCCCGCTCCACGAGGCGCTGCGCCAGCTCCGTCCGGGGCCGGTGGGCGGTGCGGTCGGCGGGCACCCCCGCCTGGTGGCAGCGCTGGGCGTCCTCGGCCCAGGAGGGCGGCAGATACAGCTCACGGTCGAGGACGACGGTGCCCAGCGGCGACGTGTAGGAGGCGAGCAGCGTGGTCTGGCAGTTCTCGACGCGGCGGGCGGCGGTGGCGTACTGGCGGGCGACGGCCACCGACTTGTCGCCCTTCTTGACGGTGTCGATCTGGCCGAGCGTCAGCACGCCGTCGGGGTGCCCGAGGTGTTCCAGCACCTGGCCGCGGACCGCGTCCTGGAAGGCGTCCAGCTCCCAGCGGGCCCGGGTGAGCAGCCGCTGCATGCGCCAGGGCGAGCCGTCGCCGACGCGGTGGGCGAGCCGCCAGCTGTTCCCGGCGCCGGTGCCGCCGAGCAGCGCACGGACGTACCGCATGGCCTGGGCGCGCGGTTCGGGGCGGGCGAAGAGGGGGCCGATGCGGGTGCCGAGCGCGTCCAGCGCCGCGTCGAGCCGGGCGTCGAACGCGTCGGCGTCGCCGGGCGGTGTCCGCTCCGCCTCCGGGAGCTGCGGTACGGCGACGGAGGCGCCGGTCTCGGGCGCGGTGGCTGAAGCGGTGGCTAAAGGGGGCCGGGGCAAGGGCGCCGCGCCGGGCGAAGGCAGGGCGGGAGCGAGCGGTGAGGCGAGCGGGGGCACAGGCGTTCCTCCGTTGCGTAGGGCGAGCGGGAACTCGTGATGCTGCGGGAGGTGTGCGGCCGGGCGGCGCACGGGTGGTACCTGTTCAGCGGTGGAAAAACCGCGCGTCAGCACATTCCGGACCGGAAAAGACCTGCCCGGAATGGTGGCGGTAAAGGAAATGCCGGGGAGGGCATCGGAGAACGGATTCCGTATTTCGCGACGTAATCGAGGGTTCCGTCGCGTGGGTCAGTACGGCTCCGGAGGATCGTCATCCATATGACAGGGGCGGGCGCCCGGTGAGTTGATCATGCCGCTTGCCCCTCTCCGCGGTCTTGGGATGACGGACGTCAGATTAACAGGCGCCGGGCTCATTCAGACAACTAAAGAAACAGTAAAATTGACGATCCTTCTCCCTCTGGTGATCCAATTATCCTGGCTGAATTCTGGCCGGTCTGCATCTCTTTCCGGGGCGCCGTGCAACCCTTCGTGCCCCGGCGGTGTTTCTCCCTCTTCGGGCGAAGCCGCCACCCGGACCGCGGCTCCGTCCCGTAGCGGCGAACCCGCACGTCGCGCCCGTGTACGCCCCGGTGGGCCGCCGCGCCCCGCAACGCGGCGCCCACCGCGGCGTGTTCGCGTACGGCGCCGATCGGCCACCATGGCCGGGCTGCCTGCCAGGGGCGTCTGCCAGGGCCGCCTGCCAGGGGCGCGCCGTGTGCGGCCGGGCCGCCCGTGCCCGGATGGCGGGAAGTCCCGGGCCCGCGTGACGAGTTGGCAAAGTCCCGCGCCGGGAGCCGCGGCGGCGTGCAGAGTCGGCCCGCTGTGCCCCGTACGAATCCCGCATCCGTGTGTTCGAAGAGATGGGCTCACCATGGCACTCTCCGTATCCGCGCTCCGCCGCCCCCGGCTGCTCTCCCTGGCCGCCGCCTGCACCGTCGCCGCCACGGTCTGTGGCGTGGCCGCCGCCCCCGGCAGCGTCGCCGCCGCACCCGTCGGCACTCCCGGCGCGCCCGGCGCGGGCGACACCTACTTCCCGAACCTCGGCAACGGCGGCTACGACGCCCTCCACTACGACCTGGGCGTCAGCTACCACCCCTCCTCCGGACGCCTCGACGGCCGCACCACGCTCACCGCCCGCGCCACCCAGAACCTCAGCGCCTTCGACCTCGACCTGCAGAAACTCGATGTCGCCGCCGTCCGGGTCGACGGCCGCCCGGCGCGGTTCACCAGATCCGGTGACGAACTCACCGTCCGGCCGGCGCGGATGCTGCGCGACGGCCGGACGTTCCGGGTGACCGTCACCTACAGCGGCGTGCCCCAGCCGCTCGGCGGGCCGATCATCTTCGGCTCCGACTACGGCTGGATGAAGACGAAGGACGGCGTCTTCGTGGCGTGCGAGCCGAACGCCGCGTCCACGTGGTTCCCCTCCAGCGACCATCCCGGCGACAAGGCGACGTACGACATCCGCATCGACGCGCCCAAGGGGCTGACCGGCGTCTCCAATGGGCGGCTGATCGACTCCGGCGAGCGCGGCGGCCGCTCGTACGCCCACTGGCGGGAGAGCCGCCCGATGGCGACCTATCTGGCCACCGCCACGATCGGGAAGTTCGACGTCCGCACCGGCACCACGCCCGGCGGCACGCCCATCTACGTCGCCACCGACCCGACGCTGCCCGCCGGGAAGGTCGACGTCTACGGCGTCACGGCGGAGGCCACGGACTACTGGTCGAAGGTGTTCGGGCCGTACCCCTTCGAGGAGACCGGCGCCATCGTCGACGACATGCCGCAGGCGGGCTTCTCCCTGGAGGTGCAGTCCAAGCCCGCCTACTCGGCGGTCCGCAACGAGTCCACCATCGTCCACGAGCTGGCCCACCAGTGGTTCGGCGACTCCGTCTCCGTCAAGGACTGGCAGCACATCTGGCTCAACGAGGGCTTCGCGAGCTACGCGCAGTGGCTGTGGGGCGAGCACAAGGGCACGAAGAGCGCTCACGACGCGTTCCGCGAGGCGTACGCCGCACATCCCGCGGACGACCCGTTCTGGAAGATCAAGGTCGCCGATCCGCAGCGGGACACGATGTTCTCCGATGCGGTCTACGACCGGGGCGCGATGACCCTCCAGGCGCTGCGCGAACGCATCGGTGACACCGCGTTCTTCGCGCTGCTGCCCGCCTGGACCGCGGCCCACCGCTACGGCAACGCCGAGACCTCGCAGTTCATCGCGCTGGCCGAGAAGATCTCCGGCCAGCGGCTGGGCGACCTCTTCGACGCCTGGCTGAACACCGGCTCCCGTCCGCCGCTGCCGAAGCTGTAACGGCCTGTTGATACCCAGGCCGTGAGGCCGCCGCCCCGGCCGCGTCAGTCGTCCGCGCCCTCGTGGTGCGCCGGCCGGTGCGGTCGGGGCAGGTGCAGTCCGAAGTAGACCGCGCCCATCCGCAGCGCGAAGACCAGTCCGGCGGAGGCGGCGGTGGCCGCGGTGCCGCCGATGCCGAGATGGTGCAGGGCCAGCAGGAGGGTGGCGCCGGCCAGCGCGGCGATGGCGTAGACGTCCTCGCGCAGCAGCAGCGGCGGGAACTCCCCGCAGAGCACATCGCGGATGACCTCACCGGCCACGCCCGTCAGCACCGCCAGGATGATCACCGCGAGCGGGGTGGCGCCCGCGTCGATGGCGGCGCGCGCCCCGATCACGGTGACGACGGCGAGCCCGACCGCGTCCACGACCAGCAGGGACTTCCGCGGCAGGCTCCAGAAGCGGAGATAGACCATGGTGGCCACGCCGACGCAGATGATCAACGTCAGCAGGACCCAGTCGTGCGTCCAGTAGAGCGGGTACCGGTTGAGGATCAGATCGCGCAGCGTGCCGCCGGAGATCGAGGCGGCGAAGGCGAGCACCAGACCGCCGAAGGGGTCCATGTTCGCGCGGTACGCGGCGAGCACGCCGCTCGCGGCGAACGCGGCGACACCGAACAGGTAGAGCACGTGCAGCATGCCGGGATCATCCCAGGCCGGGGCGGTGCGGCTCCCCACAGGGCGCCGTAAACCGACACTACCGGTCGGTAACTTTTCGGTGTAGCGTTCCGGCCATGGCACAGGTGACCCTTGGCAACAGTGAGTTCGACCGGGATACGGCCGTGGTGCGCCGCGCCCCGGGGCGCTACGACGCACAGCTCTCCGCGGGCTGGACGATCATTCAGGCCGTCAACGGCGGCTACCTCCTCGCCCTCATGGGCCGCGCGCTCGGCGACGCCCTGCCGCACCCCGACCCGTTCTCGGTCACCGCGCACTACCTGACGGCGTCCGTCCCCGGGCCCGCCACCCTCCGCACCGAAGTGGTCCGCACCGGCCGCACCATGTCGACCGGCACCGCCACCCTCGTCCAGACCGCGCCGGACGGCACCGAGGTCGAGCGGATGCGGGTGCTCGCCTCCTACGGCGACCTCGCCGCGCTCCCCGACGACGTCCGCACCAGCGCCAAGCCCCCGGAGCTGCCCCCGTATGAGCACTGCCTGGGCACCGACAGCGCACCCGGCGGCGGATCGGCGATACCGGGCAGTACCGCCATCGCCGACCGGCTCGACATCCGGCTCGACCCGGCCACTTCGGGATGGGCCGTCGGCGCGCCTTCCGGCAAGGGCGAGATGCGCGGCTGGTTCGGCCTCGCCGACGGCCGCGACCCGGACCCGCTCTCCCTGTTGCTGACCGTCGACGCGATGCCGCCCACCGCCTTCGACCTGGGCCTCTCCGGTTGGGTGCCGACCGTCGAGCTGACCTGCCACATCCGCTGCCGCCCGGCACCGGGCCCGCTGCGCGTCGCCATCACCACCCGCAACCTCGCCGGCGGCTTCCTGGAGGAGGACGCCGAGGTCTGGGACTCCGCCGACCGCCTCGTCGCCCAGTCCCGCCAGCTGGCCCGGGCGCCGCTGGGGGGCTGAGCGTCCGGGCCGGGGCGCGGCGTCGCGATGCCCGGCAGCGTCGCGTCGGCGGACCGGCCGACCGTCCGGCCCGGGGCGAGGCGGCTCACGTCCCGGGGCGCGCTCCCCGCCGCCAGGAACTCCGCCTGCTGATGTCATGACCGCCAGCTGATGACTCCTTACGGAGGCGTCGAGAGGCCCGCCGGCGGGCACGCGGGCGGTGCGGCGCGGCGGCGCCCCCGCGCGCCGGACATGCGCCCCCGGGGGCCCGGACGGCCGCCCGTAGAATCGGGGCACCATGGTTTACCTCGACCACGCCGCCACCACGCCGATGCTCCCCGAAGCGGTGCAGGCGATGACCGCTCAGCTGACCGTCACCGGTAACGCGTCCTCGCTGCACGCCGCCGGACGGCGGTCCCGGCGCACCGTCGAGGAGGCGCGCGAATCCCTCGCCGCCGCCCTCGGCGCCCGCCCCAGCGAGATCGTCTTCACAGCCGGCGGCACGGAGGCCGACAACCTCGCGGTCAAGGGCCTGTACTGGTCCCGCCGGGACGCCGACCCGGCCCGCACCCGCGTCCTGGCCAGTCCCGTCGAGCACCACGCCGTCCTGGACGCCGTGGAATGGCTCGCCACCCACGAGGGCGCCCGCGTGGAGTGGCTGCCCGTCGACTCGTACGGGCGGGTGCACCCCGACGTGCTGCGCGAGGCCGTCGTCCGTAACCCCGCCGATGTCGCGCTGGCCACCGTCATGTGGGCCAACAACGAGATCGGCACCCTCCAGCCGGTCGCCGAACTCGCCGCCGTCGCCCGGGAGTTCGGTATCCCGCTGCACGCCGACGCGGTGCAGGCGGTCGGCCAGACCGAGGTCGACTTCGCCGCCTCCGGACTCGCCGCCATGACCGTCTCCGGCCACAAGATCGGCGGCCCGTACGGCATCGGCGCGCTGCTGCTGGGCCGGGAGTGGGCGCCCGTGCCCGTGCTGCACGGCGGCGGCCAGGAGCGCCAGGTCCGCTCCGGCACCCTCGACACCCCCGCGATCGTGGCCTTCGCCGCCGCCGCCCACCACGCCGTCGCGCACCGCGAGGAGTTCGCCCGCGAGATCGGCGGCCTCCGTGACGACCTGATCAAGGCGGTACGCGCCGCCGCCCCCGACGCCGTCCTCGGCGGCGACCCGGACCCGGCCGGACGGCTCCCCGCCAACGCGCACTTCTCCTTCCCCGGCTGCGAGGGTGACTCCCTGCTCCTCCTCCTGGACGCCCGGGGCATCGCCTGCTCCACCGGCTCCGCCTGTACCGCCGGGGTCGCCCAGCCCAGCCATGTGGTGCTCGCCACCGGCACCTCGCCCGAGCTGGCCCGCGGCACGCTCCGCTTCTCCCTGGGCCACACCTCGACCGCCGAGGATGTCGCGGCGCTCGCCGAGGCCATCGGCCCGGTGGTCGAACGGGCCCGGCAGGCCGGACTGAGCTGACCGGAGGCCGCCCCGTTACGCGGCGCCCTTGGGCGGGGTCTTCCGCAGCTCCGCGCGGACCAGCCGCAGATAGCCGTCCCAGTCCCAGTGCGGCCCCGGGTCGGTGTGGTCGGCGCCCGGCACCTCGGAGTGCCCCACTATGTGTCCCCGGTCGGCGGGGAACCCGTAGCGGCGGCATATCGCGGCCGTCAGCCGCGCCGAGGCGGCGTACATCGCCGTCGTGAAGCCCTCCGGGCGGTCCACGAAACCCTCGTGCTCGATGCCGACGCTCCGCTCGTTGTACGCGCGGTTGCCCGCGTGGAACGCCACGTCCAGCTCCCGGACGACCTGTGCGATATGGCCGTCCTTGCGCACCACGTAGTGCGAGGCGGCGCTGTGCAGCGGGTCCTGGAAGACCTTCAGCGCCGTCGTGTAACTGCCCTGGACGACATGGATCACCACGCGGTCTATGGGGTAGTCGTCCGGGCGGTCGGCCCGCCGCCAGTTCGCCGGGGACGCCGCCACCCACTCCGCGCCCGGCTGGTCGACGGCGCCGGGCGTCCGCGGCTTCGGGGCGCCCGGCAGCAGCCCGTCACGGGACGCGACGATGCCGGAGCCGACGGCCACCACCGCGGCGCCGCCGATCCACAGCGCCCCCCGCCTGCTGATGCCGGACCCCGGCCGTTCCGTCTTCCCCATGAGCTGGACAACGCGTACGGGCCTGTCGGTGGTTCCGTCTACTCTGGAGAAGTTATGACTGACGCACCCCGCCGCCTGCGCGTACTCGCCGCCATGTCCGGCGGTGTCGACTCCGCCGTCGCCGCCGCCCGCGCCGCCGAGGCCGGACACGACGTGACCGGCGTGCACCTCGCGCTGTCCGAGAACCCGAAATCGTTCCGGACCGGCGCCCGCGGCTGCTGCACCATCGAGGACTCCCACGACGCCCGCCGCGCCGCCGACGTCATCGGCATCCCGTTCTACGTCTGGGATCTCGCCGAGCGCTTCCGCGAGGACGTCGTCGAGGACTTCGTCGCCGAGTACGAGGCCGGCCGCACCCCCAACCCCTGCCTGCGCTGCAACGAGAAGATCAAGTTCGCCGCGCTGCTCGACAAGGCCCTCGCCCTCGGCTTCGACGCCGTCTGCACCGGCCACTACGCCACCGTCGTGCTGCGCGAGGACGGCAGCCGCGAGCTGCACCGCGCCTCCGACATGGCCAAGGACCAGTCGTACGTCCTCGGGGTGCTCGACGACCGGCAGCTGGCGCACGCGATGTTCCCGCTGGGCGACACCCGCACCACCAAGGCGGAGATCCGCGAGGAGGCCGCCCGGCGCGGCCTGTTCGTCGCCAAGAAGCCGGACAGCCACGACATCTGTTTCATCGCCGACGGCGACACCCAGGGTTTCCTCGCCAAGCGCCTGGGCACCGCCGAGGGCGCCGTCGTCGACGAGTCCGGCAACCGCCTCGGGAGCCACGACGGCGCCTACGGCTTCACCATCGGCCAGCGCAAGGGCCTGCGCATCGGCACCCCCGCCCCCGACGGCAAGCCGCGCTACGTCCTCGACATCTCCCCGGTCGACAACACCGTCACCGTCGGCCCCGCCGCCTCCCTCGACGTCACCGCCCTCACCGCGATACGTCCCCGCTGGTGCGGCCGCCCGCCGGCCGACGGCCCGGCCACGTACACCGCCCAGCTGCGCGCCCACGGCGGCGAGACGGAGGTGCGCGCCGAGCTGATCGACGGCGAGGAGCTGCACGTCACCTTCGCCGAACCGGTCCGCGGCGTCGCCCCCGGCCAGGCCGTCGTCCTCTACGACGACACCCGCGTCGTCGGCTCCGCCACCATCGCCACGACCCGGCGCCGGACGGCGGCAGAGGCGTAGGAGTTCCGCGCCCGGTCCCGGAGGGGAAGGTTCCGTGCCGGGGCTTTCCCCTCCGCCGGACGCGGCCGGATTCCGCGGTGCGGATGAGGTTTTCCCCACAGTGCTCTCGATGCGGGGCCCTGCGGCAAATAGTCTCGGTGCTGCGACAGGACGTTCAGTAAGCCGCCGCCCCTTTCGATTTCGTCAGGAATCGGGGCGCGGGCGGCTTTTCGTCGGTCAGGAAGGGGTCCGAAAGTATGTCGATTGTTCAGTCCGAGGGCCGCTCCGGAGTGCATCCGGGGTGGCACGAGGCCCTGCACGCGGAGCTGGTCCGGCGGAATCCCGGGGAGCCGGAATTCCACCAGGCGGCGCTGGAGGTGCTGGAGACGCTGGCCCCGGTGCTCGCGGCGCGGCCGGAGTTCGCCGAGGCCAGGATCGTGGAGCGGATCTGCGAGCCCGAGCGGCAGATCATCTTCCGGGTGCCGTGGCAGGACGATTCCGGGGCGACCCGCGTCAACCGGGGCTTCCGGGTGGAATTCAACAGCGCACTCGGTCCGTACAAGGGCGGACTGCGGTTTCATTCCTCGGTCAATCTCGGGATCGTGAAGTTCCTCGGTTTCGAGCAGATCTTCAAGAATTCCCTCACCGGCCTCCATATCGGCGGCGGCAAGGGGGGCAGCGACTTCGATCCGCACGGCAGGTCCGACGCCGAGGTCATGCGGTTCTGCCAGTCGTTCATGACGGAGCTGTACCGGCATCTGGGCGAGCACACCGATGTACCGGCCGGTGACATCGGTGTCGGCGGCCGCGAGATCGGCTACCTCTTCGGCCAGTACCGGCGGATCACCAACCGCTGGGAGGCCGGGGTACTCACCGGCAAGGGCCTCGGCTGGGGCGGCTCCAAGGCCCGTACGGAGGCCACCGGGTACGGCAACGTCCTCTTCACCGAGGAGATGCTGAAGCGTCGCGGCGAGGAGCTGGACGGCCGTCAGGTCACCGTCTCCGGCTCCGGCAATGTCGCCATCTACACCATCGAGAAGGCCCAGGCGCTGGGCGCACACGTCATGACCTGCTCGGACTCCGGCGGCTATGTCGTCGACGAGAAGGGCATCGACCTGCCGCTGCTCCAGGAGATCAAGGAGATCGAGCGCGGCCGCATCTCCGAGTACGCGGAGCGGCGCGGCAGTTCGGCCCGGTACGTTCCGGGCGGCCGGGTGTGGGACGTCCCCTGTGACGTCGCGCTGCCGTCGGCCACCCAGAACGAGCTGGACGCGGACGCCGCCCGGACGTTGATCCGCAACGGCGTCAAGGCCGTCTCGGAGGGCGCGAACATGCCGACGACCCCGGATGCGGTGACGCTGCTGAAGGACGCCGGTGTCGCGTTCGGGCCGGGCAAGGCCGCCAACGCGGGCGGCGTCGCCACCAGCGCGCTGGAGATGCGGCAGAACTCCGCGCGCGAGGCGTGGAGCTTCGAGCGGGCCGAGGGTGAACTCGCCGCGATCATGCGGCACATCCACGACACCTGCTACGAGACGGCCGAGCGCTTCGGTCTGCCGGGCGACTATGTCGCGGGCGCGAACATCGCGGGCTTCGAGCGGGTCGCGGACGCGATGCTCGATCAGGGCCTGATCTGACGCGCCCGGCGGCCCCGCCCAACGACGTGCGGGGCCGACGGTGCCGGTCGCCCGCCCGCCCGGCACGGCACCTCCGCGCCACCCCGGCGCGGCCGCCCGAGGGGCGCCGCACCCCGGCTCGTAAGCTGGCGCGTATGAACATCTGCGTCTTCTGCTCCGCCGCCGACCTCGACGACCGTTACGTCACCCCCGCCCGGCAGTTCGCCGAGCTGATCGGCAAGGGCGGCCACTCCCTGGTGTGGGGCGGTTCCGACACCGGCCTGATGCAGGTCATGGCGGACGGTGTGCAGGAGACCGGCGGACGGCTGATCGGCGTCTCCGTGGAGTTCCTGGCGCACAAGGCGCGCTCCGGCGCGGACGAGATGGTTGTCACCCGGGATCTCGCCGAACGGAAGGCGCAGCTGCTGGAGCGGGCCGACGCCATCGTGATCATGGTCGGCGGCACCGGCACGCTCGACGAGGCCACCGAAATCCTGGAGCTGCGCAAGCACGGGATGCACACCAAGCCGGTCGTCCTGCTGAACACCGCGGGCTTCTACGACGGCCTCAAGGCACAGTTCCAGCGCATGGAGGCCGAGGGCTTCCTGCCGCTGCCCCTGACCGAACTGGTCTTCTTCGCCGAGGACGGCGTGGGCGCCCTGGCGTACCTGGAGGAGCAGGCGGGCAGCACCGCCTGACCGGGCCCGCTCGCGCCATACGCCCAGGTCACCGGCTGTCCGGCGCTATGCGGCCCCTGCAGGGGTATGGGCGGAGTGCCCGCGGCGGCTCGTTAGGATCGGGGTATGGGTACGCACTTGATCACGGGCGCAGGGTCGGGCATCGGAGCGGCGGTCGCACGGCGGCTGGCGGAGCGCGGGGAGGACCTGTGGCTGCTGGCCCGGGACGTCGGGCGGGCCAAGGAGCTGGCCGCGCGGTACCCGGGCGCCCGGACGCTGGTGGGCGACCTCGCCACCCCGGAGAAGCTGGACTGGGCGCTGGGCAAGCAGCCGCTGCCCGAACGGCTCGACTCGCTGATGCACATCGCCGGCGTCATCGAGCTGGGCGCGATCGGTGACCTCGGCGCCAAGGCGTGGCAGCGGCAGCTCGCCGCCAACCTCGTCTCGCCCGCCGAACTGACCCGGCTGCTGCTGCCGCTGGTCCGCGTCGCCAAGGGGCACGTCGTCTTCGTCAACTCCGGCGCCGGGCTGCGCGCCAACCCCGAGTGGGGCGCGTACGCGGCCAGCAAGCACGGCCTGAAGGCGCTGGCCGACGCGCTGCGCGGCGAGGAGCACGGCAACGGCGTGCGGGTCACCTCCGTCTACCCCGGCCGGACGGCCACGCCGATGCAGGCCAGCACGCACCAGCAGGAGGGCAAGGAGTACGACCCGTCGCGCTGGATCGACCCCGAGTCGGTCGCGACGGCCATCCTCACCGCCGTCGACCTGCCGCGGGACGCCGAGATCAACGACCTCTCGGTCCGCCCGGGGCGCTGAGCACCGCGCCCCGGGGAACGCACGAGCCTCCGGGCGGCCCCGTGCGCCCCGTGCGCCCCGGGCGGGCCGCCCGCCACCGGGTGACGCGCCGCGTCATACGCTTCCGGGGTGAGCGAGAACAGCACGAGTGAGCGCAGTGGTACGGACGGGCGGGGCGGCGCGCGCCCCTGGGGCGCGGGGACGGCGACCGCCGTGGGCTCGATGCCCGGCGGCGACGCGCGTGAGGCGGTCAGGACCGTCACCGGCTCGTTGGAAAACTTCCCGCACCTCCCGGAGCTGCCCGCCCGCGGCCCCGGAGCCGACATGATCGGCCGGACCTGCGGCCTCCTCGTCGAGCTGTACGCCCATGTGGAGCCCAGCGGCTGGCGGATCAGCGACCGCCCCGGGCGCGACACCCGCCGCGCCCGCGCCTGGCTCGGCGAGGACCTCGACGCCCTGGAGGAGTTCACCCAGGGGTACGAGGGTCCGCTGAAGGTCTCCGCCGTCGGGCCGTGGACCCTCGCCGCCGCCCTGGAGCTGCGCGGCGGCGAGGCCGCCGTCAGCGACCGCGGTGCCTGCCGCGACCTGACCGCCTCCCTGGCCGAAGGGGTACGCGGCCATCTGGCGGACCTCCGGCGCCGGGTGCCCGGCGCGCGGCCCGTGCTCCAGCTCGACGAGCCGTCGCTCACCGCCGTCCTTCAGGGCCGGGTGAAGTCCGCCAGCGGTTACCGCACCCACCCGGCCGTCGACCGTGCCGACGTCGAGGCCGCGCTGCGGGCCGTCGTCGACGCGGCGGACGGCGTCCCCGTCGTCGTCCATTCGTGCGCGCCCGCCGTCCCGTTCGCGCTGCTGCGCCGGGCCGGTGCCGCGGGCATCTCGTTCGATTTCTCCCTGCTCACCGAGCGTGAGGAGGAGGCGATCGGCGAGACGGTGGAGGGCGGCATCGCTCTCTTCGCCGGGGTGGTGCCCGGCGTGGACGGCCGATTGTCAGACCCTGCCGGTAGCGTCATGGGTGTCAGGACGCTGTGGCGCAGGCTGGGGCTGACGCCGGGGACTCTCGCCGAGTCCGTGGTCGTCACCCCGTCGTGCGGGCTCGCGGGCGCTTCGCCCGCATACGCCCGCTCCGTGCTCGCCCACTGCGTCCGGGCCGCGACCTCGCTCGCAGACAACCCTGAGTGACGACCACTCACGGACCACGGGAGGACAAGACGGTGGCTGGCGAACAGCACGCAGTGGCATCGGAGGTGCCCGCGGCGGCGCGGGAGGAGCACGCGCAGCTCGCTGAGCAGATCGAGGAGCACCGCTTCCGGTACTACGTGAAGGACGCTCCGGTCATCAGCGACGCGGAGTTCGACCGGCTGCTGCGCTCCCTGGAGGCGATGGAGGAGGCACACCCCGGGCTGCGCACCCCGGATTCCCCGACCCAGAAGGTCGCCGGTGCGTACGCCACGGAGTTCACCGAGGTCGAGCACCGCGAGCGGATGCTCTCCCTCGACAACGCCTTCGACGACGAGGAGTTGGCCGCCTGGGCCGAGCGGATCGCCGGGGAGCTGGGCGGCGACCCGAAGAGCGCCGGATACCACTTCCTGTGCGAGCTGAAGGTGGACGGCCTCGCCGTCAACCTCACCTACGAGCACGGCCGCCTCACCCGCGCCGCCACCCGCGGCGACGGCCGCACCGGCGAGGACATCACGCCCAACGTCCGCACCATCACCGAGATTCCGCACCGCCTCACCGGCGAGCGGATCCCGGAGCTGGTCGAGGTCCGCGGGGAGGTGTACTTCCCCATGGAGAAGTTCCTGGAGCTCAACGAACGCCTCGTCGCCGACGGCAAGCCCCCGTTCGCCAACCCGCGCAACGCCGCCGCCGGTTCGCTCCGCCAGAAGGACCCCAAGGTCACCGCCACCCGGCCGCTGCACATGGTTGTCCACGGCGTCGGCGCCCGGCAGGGCTTCGCCATCGACTGCCAGTCGCACGCCTACGACCTGCTGCGCGAATGGGGCCTGCCCACCGCCGCGCACAACCGCGTCGTCGACTCCCTCGCCGCCGTCCGCGAGTTCATCGCCCGCCACGCCGACCCCGAGGTCCGCCGCACCGCTGTCGCGCACGAGATCGACGGCGTGGTCGTCAAGCTCGACGAGATCCCGCTCCAGGGACGGCTGGGCTCCACCTCCCGCGCCCCGCGCTGGGCCATCGCCTGGAAGTACCCGCCGGAGGAGGTCAACACCAAGCTCGTCGACATCCGAGTCGGCGTCGGGCGTACCGGCCGCGTCACGCCGTACGCCGTCGTCGAGCCGGTCACCGTCGCCGGGTCCGAGGTCGAGTTCGCCACGCTCCACAACCAGGACGTCGTCAAGGCCAAGGGCGTCCTCATCGGCGACACCGTCGTCATCCGCAAGGCGGGCGACGTCATCCCGGAGATCCTCGGACCGGTGGTCGATCTGCGCGACGGCGGCGAGCGGGAGTTCGTGATGCCCGCCAACTGCCCCGAGTGCGGTACGCCGCTGCAGCCGGCCAAGGAGGGCGACATCGACCTGCGGTGTCCCAACGCCCGCTCCTGCCCTGCGCAGATCCGCGAGCGGCTCTTCTACCTCGCCGGGCGCAAATGCCTGGACATCGAGAACTTCGGCTATGTCGCCGCCACCGCGCTCAGTCAGCCGCTGGAGCCCGCCGAGCCGCCGCTGAAGGACGAGGGCGACCTTTTCGGCCTCTCCATCGAGCAGCTGCTGCCCATCAAGTCCTTTGTCCTGGACCCGGATTCCGGTCTGCCCAAGCGGGATCCGAAGACCGGCGAAGAGAAGATCGTGACGTTCTTCGCCAACCAGAAAGGCGAGCCGAAGAAGAACGCCCTGGCCATGCTGGAGAACATCCAGGCCGCCAAGGAGCGTCCGCTGGCCCGGATCATCACCGGCCTGTCGATCCGTCATGTCGGCCCGGTGGCCGCCGAGGCGCTGGCCCGCGAATTCCGCTCCATCGACCGCATCCGCGAGGCCGACGAGGCGGAGCTGGCCGCCGTGGAGGGCGTCGGGCCCACCATCGCCGCCTCCCTCAAGCGCTGGTTCGAGGTGGACTGGCACCGCCAGATCATCGAGAGCTGGCGCGCGGCCGGTGTCCGTATGGAGGAGGAGCAGCAGGCCGACGAGGGCCCGCGCCCGCTGGAAGGCGTCACCGTCGTCGTCACCGGCACCCTGGCGTCCCACACCAGAGATGGCGCGAAAGAGGCCCTGCAGAGTCTCGGGGCGAAGGTGACTGGTTCCGTTTCCAAGAAGACCGGATTCGTCGTCGTGGGTGACAACCCCGGTTCCAAGTACGACAAGGCGATGCAGCTGAAGGTGCCCGTTCTGGACGACGACGGCTTCGCGGTGCTGCTGGAACAAGGGCCCGACGCGGCACGTGAGGTGGCAGTCACGCCGCCCGAGGAGGAGTGACAGGCCAGCCCCTTCGGCGCATACCAGAGTGATCGGGATGGCCGGGTCGCATTCGGGCAACCGCTGCCGATCGCTGCCCGTAGGGGCCCTTCGCGTCCTACTGTTGAGGGGTGCGCCTGCCGTGGCGCGGGCACAGCCGGCTGTGAGAGGGATCGGAATGAAACCGACCGACAGCGCCGCTCCGGCGTCGCGGCTCCGCCGGCTTGTCGTGCCCGCGCTGCCCGCCGCCTTCACGGTCCTCGCGAGCCTCACCCTCCTGACCGGGGTGATCTGGACGCTGGGCGAGCGGCGGGAGCTCTTCCCCTCCGGCACCGTCGGCTGGTCGCTCGCCGTCCTCACCGGCATCATCGTCGGCCACCTCGTCGCCCTCGGCCGCGACCGCTGGTGGGGCGGCACCGGCTCCGGCGCCGCCCTCGCCCTCGCCGTCGTCCTCCTCTACGGCTGGATGCCCGCCGTCCTGGTCAGCCTCGCCGTCGTCGTCCTCGTCGGTGCGGCCCGCCGCCACCGCTGGCGGCAGGCCGTTCTGCACGGCGCGGTCGACCTGCTGGGCGTGGGGGCCGCCGCCCTCGGCAGCACGGCCCTCGGCAGCACGGCGGCGGTCCGCCACCCCTGGCGGCCCGAAGCCTGGGACCTCTCCGTCCTCCCACAGGTCGTCGCGGCCGCCGCCTGCTATCTCCTCGTCACCCGCGGCCTGTTGTGGTGCACCCTGCTGCCGCGCGGCGGCGGCCTGCCCACCGTCACCCGGACCGCGCTGACCCGTCAGATGCTCGTCGGCGTCGCCCTGTTCGGCATCGCCCCGCTGATCGCCGTCACCGCCGACCACGCCCCGCTGCTGCTGCCGCTCTACGCCGTCCCGCTCATCGCCCTCGACTCCACCCTCTGGATCGCCCGCGCCCGCGCCGAGGAGCAGCTGCGCGATCCGCTCACCGGACTCCCCAACCGCCAGTGGCTGTTGGAGCGCACCTGGTCCGCGCTGGACGAGGCCGAGCGGATCGAGGCCCGGTGCGCCCTGGTCCTGATCGATCTCGACCGCTTCCGTTCGGTGAACGACACCCTCGGGCATCTCGCCGGTGACCGCCTGCTGCTACAGATCGCCGACCGGCTGCGCGACGCCCTCCCGCGCGGCGCCGAGGCGGCCCGTCTGGGCGGGGACGAGTTCGCCGTACTGCTCCCCACGGCCGATTCGCTCACCAGCGCCCAGCGGGTGGCCCGCAACCTCGTCGCCGCGCTGGGCTCCCCCCTCGACCTCGACGGTCTGACCCTCGTACTCGAAGCGAGCGCGGGGGTCGCCGTCTTCCCGGACCACGCCCTGGACGCCGAGGGATTGCTGCGCCGCGCCGACGTCGCGATGTACCAGGCCAAGCGGGACCGCAGCGGCGTCGAGGTCTACGAGGCCCAGCGCGACGGCAACACCCCTGACCGCCTCGGCCTCCTCGGCGATCTGCGCCGCGCCCTCGACGCCGGGGACGTCGAGCTGCACTACCAGCCGAAGGTCGGCTTCGACGGCCATGTCGCCGGCCTGGAGGCGCTGGTGCGGTGGGTGCACCCGGACCGCGGGCGGGTGCCTCCCGACGAGTTCATCGCCATCGCCGAGACCTCCGGCCTGATGCCCCGGCTGACGGAGTACGTACTGGAGACCGCGCTCGCCCAGGTGGCGCGGTGGCGGGCGATGGGCCTGGAGGTGCCGGTCGCGGTCAACGTCTCGCCGCGCGATGTGCACTCCCCGGGCTTCGCGGGCGCGGTCGCCGCCCGCCTCGCCCGGCACCGCGTACCTCCCGGAGCCCTCCAGTTGGAGATCACCGAGCATGTGCTGCTGGAGGACCCGCAGCGGGCGGCCGACACCCTCGCCGGGCTGACCGGGCACGGTGTCAAGATGTCCCTCGACGACTTCGGCACCGGCTACTCCTCCCTGGTCCATCTGCGGCGGCTGCCGGTCAGCGAGCTGAAGATCGACCGTTCCTTCGTGGCCCGGCTCGCGGTCGACAACGAGGACGCCGAGATCGTCCGCTGCACCCTCGACCTCGCCCACTCCCTCGGGCTGCTGGTCGTCGCCGAGGGCGTGGAGGACGACGAGACCTGGGAGCGCCTGCGCGACCTCGGGTGCGACGCCGTGCAGGGCTGGCTGGTGGCGGCGGCGATGCCACCGGACGAGACCACCGCCTGGCTGCGCGCCCGTGGCAAGAGCGGTTGGCACCGTGAATCGGAGAAGGCCGCCCTGGCGGCGGAGAAGACGGCAGACCGCCCTTCGGGACAGGTCCTGAACTGAGGACCCGGCCACCGGCCGTCCCACCTCCCCGCTCCGACCACACCGACCACACCGACCGGCCTTCGCCGGATGCGTCCGGCGAACCTGCCGCACCCGGTGAACCACCCCCGCCCGCCGCACCCGCCGAAGCCACCCCGCCCGGTGACCCCGACGCCCCGCCCGCCGGGAACCGCTGACCCCGGGCCACTGCGGCACCGGGCCACTGCGGCACCGGGCCCGTATCGGGCCGAGCCCGCGCCGAGCCCGTACCGCACCGGAGCACCCGCCCGCCGAGGGCACCCGGGCCGCCCCGCCGGTGCCGCCCGTCCGCCCCGCAGGAACGCCGGCGCGGCTCCGTACGCCGGGGCCATAGGATTGGGCCGTACA
The DNA here is from genome assembly GCF_042739975.1 of Streptomyces sp. NPDC059080. Classification (NCBI taxonomy): domain Bacteria; kingdom Bacillati; phylum Actinomycetota; class Actinomycetes; order Kitasatosporales; family Streptomycetaceae; genus Streptomyces; species Streptomyces sp. NPDC059080. The sequence goes on along the minus strand of NZ_JBHYGX010000028.1, from coordinate 34,046 downwards.
GATTCACGTAGATCTCCGACACTTCCACGTTCACGTAGAACTCCGAGAACCAGCAGAGGAACGCTGCATGCCTGGCATCACGCGCGAGGAGGTCGCCCACCTCGCCCGGCTGGCACGTCTGGAGCTGAAGGACGAAGAGCTCGACCACTTCGCCGGACAGCTCGACGACATCATCGGCGCGGTCGCCCGCGTCTCCGAGGTCGCCGATCAAGACGTACCGCCGACCTCCCACCCGCTGCCCCTGACCAACGTCATGCGGGCGGACGAGGTCCGTCCGTCGCTCACTCCCGAGCAGGCGCTCTCCGGTGCCCCCGCCCAGGAGCAGCAGCGTTTCAAGGTGCCGCAGATCCTGGGGGAGGAGTGACCGTGAGCGACGCACGCACGGCCACCGGGCCGCACTCGACCACGAAAGCCGCACCTCTGCGCCGCGCGGGCGGAGAAGCGAACGAAGAAGCAACGGCCATGGCAGACCTGATCAAGCTCACCGCCGCCGAGACCGCGGCGAAGATCGCCTCCGGCGAGGTCACCGCCGTCGAGGTGACCGAGGCCCATCTGGCCCGTATCGAGGCCGTCGACGAGAAGGTGCACGCCTACCTCCACGTCGACCGCGAGGGCGCGCTGGCCCAGGCCCGCGCCGTCGACGAGAAGCGCGCCCGCGGCGAGAAGCTCGGCCCGCTGGCCGGTGTCCCGCTCGCGCTGAAGGACATCTTCACCACGCGGACGATGCCCACCACCGTCGGCTCCAAGATCCTCGAAGGCTGGATCCCGCCGTACGACGCGACGCTGACCCAGCGCCTCAAGGACGCCGACGTCGTCATCCTCGGCAAGACCAACATGGACGAGTTCGCCATGGGGTCCTCCACCGAGAACAGCGCCTACGGCCCGACCGGCAACCCCTGGGACCTCACCAAGATCCCCGGCGGCTCCGGCGGCGGCTCCTCCGCCGCCCTCGCCTCCTTCCAAGCGCCGCTCGCCATCGGCACGGACACCGGCGGCTCCATCCGCCAGCCCGCCGCCGTCACCGGCACGGTCGGCGTCAAGCCCACCTACGGCGCGGTCTCCCGCTACGGCATGGTCGCCTTCTCCTCCTCCCTCGACCAGGGCGGCCCCTGCGCCCGTACGGTCCTGGACGCGGCGCTGCTGCACGAGGCGATCGCCGGCCACGACGAGCTGGATTCCACCTCCATCGACGCGCCGGTCCCGCCGGTCGTCGAGGCGGCCCGCAACGGCAGCGTGCAGGGCATGCGCGTCGGCGTCGTCAAGCAGTTCCGCGGCGAGGGCTACCAGGCCGGTGTGGTGCAGCGGTTCGAGGAGTCCGTCGAGCTGCTGAAGAGCCTCGGCGCCGAGATCGTCGAGCTGGACTGCCCCTCCTTCGACCTGGCGCTCTCCGCGTACTACCTGATCGCGCCGTCCGAGTGCTCCTCGAACCTCGCCCGGTTCGACGCCATGCGCTACGGCCTGCGCGTCGGCGACGACGGCACGAAGTCCGCCGAGGAGGTCACCGCCCTCACCCGTGAGGCCGGTTTCGGCGACGAGGTCAAGCGCCGCGTCATCCTCGGCACCTACGCGCTCAGCTCCGGCTACTACGACGCCTACTACGGCTCGGCGCAGAAGGTCCGCACGCTGATCACCCAGGACTTCGCGACGTCCTTCGAGAAGGTCGACGTCATCGTCTCGCCGACGACGCCCACCACCGCCTTCCCGATCGGTGAGCGGGCCGACGACCCGATGGCGATGTACCTCGCCGACCTGTGCACCATCCCGACGAACCTCGCCGGCAACGCCGCCATGTCGCTGCCCTGTGGCCTGGCGCCCGAGGACGGCCTGCCCGTCGGACTGCAGATCATCGCCCCCGCCATGAAGGACGACCGGCTGTACAAGGTCGGAGCCGCCGTCGAGGCCGCCTTCGTGGAAAAGTGGGGCCACCCGCTGCTCGAGGAGGCACCGTCACTGTGAGCAACATCGGCAAGAAGGCCAAGAACTTCAAGAAGTCGAAGTCCGGCGTGTACCTGTCGATCGGCACCACCGCGTTCGGCGCCTTCGGCGTGTTCAAGCAGGCCAGGGAGGCCCGCAACGAGCACGACACGCTGCGGCTGATCGACGCCGGCGTCTCCGCCGCGGCGATCGTCACCGGCCTGGCGATCCTCTACCGCGAACTGAAGCGCCTGGGCGACGACGACGTCCTGCTGGGCTGAGAGGGAAAGTTTCACCGTGACAGTCACTGACCTGGTGCCGTACGAGGACGCCCTCGCGTCCTACGACCCCGTCATGGGCCTGGAGGTCCATGTCGAGCTCGGCACCAAGACCAAGATGTTCTGCGGGTGCGCCACCACGCTGGGTGCCGACGCCAACGCGCAGACCTGCCCCATCTGCCTGGGCCTGCCCGGCTCCCTCCCGGTCGTCAACGCGATCGGTGTCGAGTCGGCGATCAAGATCGGCCTGGCGCTGAACTGCTCCATCGCCGAGTGGTGCCGCTTCGCCCGGAAGAACTACTTCTATCCGGACATGCCGAAGAACTTCCAGACCTCCCAGTACGACGAGCCGATCGCCTACGACGGCTACCTCGACGTACAGCTGGAGGACGGCGAGGTCTTCCGCGTCCAGATCGAGCGCGCTCACATGGAGGAGGACACCGGCAAGTCGACGCACGTCGGCGGCGCCACCGGCCGTATCCACGGCGCGTCCCACTCCCTGCTCGACTACAACCGCGCCGGTATCCCCCTCATCGAGATCGTCACCAAGCCGATCGAGGGCGCCGGAGAGCGGGCCCCCGAGGTCGCCAAGGCGTACGTCGCCGAGCTGCGTGAGCTGATCAAGGCCCTGGGCGTCTCCGAGGCGCGCATGGAGATGGGCCAGATGCGCTGCGACGTCAACCTCTCGCTGCGCCCGAACGGCACCGAGACGTTCGGCACCCGCTCGGAGACGAAGAACGTCAACTCGCTGCGCTCCGTGGAGCGGGCGGCGCGCTTCGAGATCCAGCGGCACGCCGCGGTCCTCTCCTCCGGCGGCACCATCCTCCAGGAGACCCGGCACTTCCACGAGGAGGACGGCTCGACGACGGCCGGCCGCATCAAGGACAACGCCGAGGACTACCGCTACTTCCCCGAGCCGGACCTGGTGCCGGTCGCCCCCGCGCGCGCGTGGGTTGAGGAGCTGCGGGCGGCCCTGCCCGAGCTGCCGCGGATCCGCCGCAACCGGCTGCGCGAGGAGTGGGGCGTCTCCGCCCACGACATGCAGTCGATCCTCAACGCCGGTGCGGTCGATCTGATCGTCGCCACCATCGAGGCGGGTGCCGGTGCGGCAGCCGCCCGTAAGTGGTGGATGGGCGAGCTGGCCCGCCGCGCCAACGAGGACGGCGTGGAGCTGGCCGCGCTGGCGATCACTCCGGTGCAGGTCGCCCGGGTCGCCGCGCTGGTCGACGAGGGTTCCCTCAACGACAAGCTGGCCCGGCAGACCATTGAGGGTGTGCTCGCCGGTGAGGGCGACCCGGACACCGTCGTCGAGAAGCGCGGCCTGAAGGTCGTCTCCGACGAGGGCGCGCTGGGCGCCGCCGTCGACGAGGCGATCGCGGGCAACGCCGCCATCGCCGACAAGATCCGCGGCGGCAAGGTTGCCGCGGCGGGCGCGCTGGTCGGCGCGGTCATGAAGGCCACCCGCGGCCAGGCCGACGCGGCCCGCGTCCGGGAGTTGATTCTCGAACGGCTTGCCGTGAGCGAATGATCGGACACAGCCCGGAGAAGCGGGGCGTCGAGGGCTGACGTCTTCCCGGCACACGAGCGGCGGGGGGGCCCCCCCCCCCCCCCCGGGCGCGGGGGCCCCGGCCCCCAGGCCCAGCGGGGCGAACGCCCGCCCAGCCACAGAATGTATATTATAAAAAAAAAAACCACCA
>NZ_JBHYGX010000028.1:3489-30147 GCF_042739975.1 Streptomyces sp. NPDC059080 | reverse complement strand
CTGAGATTTATCGCAACCCGCCGGGAGACGGGGGGCGTCGTGGGGTGACGACTCCCGGCCCCCCGGGGGGGGGCCGTCCACCCGCACCCCCGGGGGGGGGGCCCCCCGTTCGCGTACGGCCTTCGTGCGAACCGGCCGTCCGATCAAGGAATGCCGGGCGTGTGCGGGACGCTGTAGGGGGCACGGAACGGGACGCGGGCGTCCCCTGACCCCCTGGAGGAACGGTGTCCCAGCACGCTCTCGCCGCGCGGATCGGCCGGATCGGCGTCTGGCACGGCGGTCTCGGACGGCTCCCGGCGGCGACCGGCCGTCAGGTGGCCGCCGAGATCGAACGCCTCGGCTACGGCGCCTTGTGGGTAGGGGAGGGCGCCACCACGAAGGAGGCGTTCACCCACGCCGGACTGCTGCTCGCCGCCACTGAACGGCTCACCGTCGCCACCGGCATCGCCAACATCTGGGCCCGCGACGCCGCCGCGTCCCACGCCGCCACCCGCACCCTCGCCGAGGCGTACGACGGCCGTTTCCTGCTCGGCCTCGGCGCCAGCCACGCCCCGCTCGTCGGGCTGCGCGGCCACACGTACGCCAAGCCGCTGGCCGCGATGCGGGGCTACCTCGACGCGATGGACGGCGCGCTGTACGAGGGGCCGGCCCCCGCGGTGGAGCCCGGCCGGGTGCTGGCGGCGCTCGGCCCGAAGATGCTGGAGCTGGCCCGGGACCGCGCGTCCGGCGCCCATCCGTACTTCGTGCCCGTGGAGCACACCGCCCGTGCCCGCGAGATCCTCGGCGCCGGGCCGCTGCTCGCACCCGAACAGGCGGTGCTGCTGGAGAGCGACCCGGCGACCGCCCGCGGACTGGCCCGCGAGCACCATCTGCGTCACTACCTGACGCTGCCGAACTACGTCGGGAGCCTGCGCCGGTTCGGCTTCGACGATGACGACTTCGCGGGCGGCGGCAGTGACCGGCTGGTCGACGCGCTGGTGGCCTGGGGCGATGTGGACGCGATCAGGCGGCGGGTGCGGGAACACCTCGACGCGGGCGCCGACCATGTCGCCGTCCAGCCGCTGACGGCGGACCTGGAGCCGGGGCTCGGGCAGCTCCGGGAGCTGGCACCGGTGCTGCTGGCCGACTGAGCCGCCGCGGGCCTCGCAGGGCGGCGGCTCGGTCACGTGTTCCCCAAGTTGTCACCTCGATACCTGTCGCCTGTCACACCGCTCCATTAGCGTCACTGTCGCACCATCTCAATGGGCTGGCAGAAGACCATTGACTGTCGACTGGGAGGTCGGACGTGGCACCGGAGGTATCTCGTAGGCGGGTCCTGGGAGTGGGCGCGGCGGCGGCGGGGGTGGCGGCCGTGGGGTCGCTGCTGCCGCCGTCGCTACAGCAGGCGATGGCCGCCGACGCGGCGCGGCCGGGGCGCCGTGGCGGGGAGCTGGGCGACATCCGGCATGTCGTCGTGCTGATGCAGGAGAACCGGTCGTTCGACCATTATTTCGGGACCCTGCGCGGCGTCCGCGGCTACGCCGACCGCAACGCCGTCGAACTCCCCGGCGGCCGCAGCGTCTTCGAGCAGCCGGGGCTGCTCGGCGTCGGCACCGTCCTGCCCTTCTCGGTACGCGAGGCGGCCGCGGCGCAGCACAAGGACCTCCAGTACATAGGGGCGCTGAACCACGAGTGGGACGGCGGCGCCAAGGCGTGGAACGACGGCTGGATGAACAACTGGGTCACCGCCAAGACCGCCGCCACCATGGCTCACTACGACCGGCGCGATGTGCCGCTCCACCACGAGCTGGCCGACACCTTCACCGTCTGTGACGCGTACCACTCCGCCATCCACTCCTCCACCAGCCCCAACCGCAACCACCTGGTCAGCGGCTGGACGGGCTTCGAGCCGGGCAGCGGCAAGCGTGCCGTCGGCAACGACGCGTACGACGAGGACACCCACCCCGGCTACACCTGGACGACGTACCCGGAGCGGCTGGAGAAGGCCGGGCACACCTGGCGCGTCTACCAGGAGTGGGACAACTTCACCGACAACAACCTGGAGTTCTACGCGAGCTTCAAGGCGGTGGCGAAGAAGGCCCTGGCCAAGGTGGACGGCGCCGCGAACATGACCGCCTTCTACGGGAAGGTGACCGCCGCCGACGACACCGGACGCAAGAAACTGCTGGCACAGCTGGAGGAGGGCGTCCGGGCGCTCGGGGCGGGCGACCGCAGCCTCTTCGAGCGGGCGCTGCGCCGCGGCGAACCGGACTCCACCGCCACCGCGTTCGCCGCCGATGTGGCGAGCGGGAAGCTGCCCGAGGTGTCGTACATCGTCCCGTCGGCCGCCGACTCCGAGCACCCCGGCTCCTCCTCGCCCGTCGCCAGCGCCACCATCGTCTACAAGGTCCTCGACGCCCTCGGCCGCAACCCGGACGTGTGGCGGCACACCGCGCTGTTCCTGACATACGACGAGAACGACGGGTTCTTCGACCACGTACCGCCGCCGGTGCCGCCGCCCGGGACCGACGGGGAGTTCTGGGACGGGAAGCCGACGGGTCTGGGCATGCGGGTGCCGATGCTCGTCATCTCGCCCTGGACGGTGGGCGGTTACGCCTGCTCGCAGGTGTTCGACCACACCTCGATCACCCGGTTCCTGGAGAAGTGGACGGGGGTGCGCGAGCCCAACATCAGCGCCTGGCGGCGGACCGTCTGCGGCGATCTGACCGGCGCGTTCGACTTCCGCCGCGGCCGTAAGCAGCCGTCGGTCGCGCAGCCCGGCGCGATCCCGCCGTTCAGCGGCCGCTGGGCGCCGCTGCCGCCCGCCCACCAGGCGCTGCCGGAGCAGGAGCCCGGCGTCCGCCCGGCCCGCCCGCTGCCCTACCAGCCGGACGCCGACGGCACGCTGGACGCGGGCGCCGGGCTCTTCCGCCTGGCCGTCCGCAACGGCGGCGCGGCCTCCGCGCACCTGGCGCTGTACCCGTACGCGAAGGAGTACGGCACGCCCCAGCACCGCGACGTGGCGGGGAAGGGCACCTGGGACGTGCCGGTCGAGAACGGTGCGTACCGCTTCACCGTCACCGGGCCGAACGGCTTCCGCCGGGAGTTCGCCGGGAGCGTCGAGGGCGCCGCTGCCGCGGTGGCGGTCCGCACCCGCCTCGACGCGGACCGCCGGGAACTGCACCTGACCGTCGTCAACGGCGGCTCCGCCGACCTCACCCTCACGCTGGCCCCACTCGCCTACGGCGACGCCGCACCGCGCACGCTGACGGTGCGGGCCGGATCGACCCGCACCGTCGCCCATGCGGCGGCGGACGCCCACGGCTGGTACGACCTGGCCCTCACGGTGGCGGAGGACGCGTCGTTCCGGCGGCGTCTCATGGGCCACATCGAGGACGGGGAGGAGTCGGTTACGGGGTGAGGGGGTGCCCCGGGGCGGCCCGGCGGGGCACGTCCCGGGGCGGCATGGGGCGGTGCGGCGCGGTGCCGCATGGGGCGGCGGCATGGGGCGGCGGCATGGGGCCGCATGGGGCGTCGCGGCACGGGGCGGCGGCGCGAGGCCGGGTCCCGTCGTGGCTCATCGCCCCGTCGCTGTCCCGGCGTTCATCCGGCTCTCATCCGGCTCTCAGACGCGGCCCCTACGGTCGCGTCCATGGGAACGACCAGGACGACGACCGACGAGCGCGACGCGACGCGAACCGACGACCCGTCCGTGACGGCCGACACCGCCACGGAGACCCCGCGGACGGAGGGGAAGACCACCGGGGAACCGGCCGGTGACCGTGACGACGCGGCGACCTCCGCGTCCGGCACGGGCGATCGGGGCGGGGCGGACCCGGCCGATGACACCGAGGCGGCGGACGCCGCCGACGCCGAGCACAGGGAGCGCGCCGAAGACGCCGAGGACGCCGAGGACGCGGCCGGCGAGGCCGATGACGACGCGGCCTCCGCCTCGTCCGGCGTGAAGCGGGGCGCGGGCGCCGTCGTCGCCGCGGGGCTCGGTCTCGCCTCCGTGACCGGCACCTGGCTCGGCACGCTGCTCGCCGAACGGCAGGCCCTGCTGGGGCAGATCAAGCTCCAGTCCGGCAAGGCCGGCGACCAGATCGCCGCGGTCTACGGGGCGCCCTGGCACACCACCGCGCTGATCAACGGCGTCTTCGCGCTGCTCGCCGTGGCCGTCGGCGCCGCGGTGCTCTTCAACCGGCCGCGCGCCACCTGGACCCGCGCCGTCGCCTGGGGCGGCCTGGCCCTCGGCGTCCTCGGGCTCCTCATCGCCGGGGGCATGTACTTCGACCTGCTGGCGAGCATGCCCACCCTCCCCCAGGCCCAGGCCCCCGCGGGGTGACGACGCCCCGTACCCCGTCGCCACGACGCTCCGAAGGCCCACCGGTTCCGTCCGGTGGGCCTTCGGGCGTGTCGGTCCGGGGGCGGAGGGGCGCGGCCGAGCGGGGCCGGGACCCGGCCCCGCCCTCCCTCAGCTGACCTCCACCCGCAGAATCCGGTCGTCGCCCTTCCGGGGGTCCCCCCGTCCGTCCGTATTGCTCGTCACCAGCCACAGCGCCCCGTGGTCCGCCGGCAGGACGGTCCGCAGCCGCCCGTAGCGCCTGGTGAAGAACGCCTGCGGGGCCGCCGCCGGTTTCGCCCCGTTCAGCGGGATGCGCCACAGCCGCTCCCCGCGGAGCGCAGCCATCCACAGGGACCCTTTGGCGTACGCGAGTCCGCTGGGCGAGGCGTCGACGGGCCTCCACTGGAGCACTGGGTTGACGTAGCGGCCGCTCGTCGGGCCCCTGCCCTCGCGCGCGGGCCAGCCGTAGTTGCGGCCCGGTTCGATGAGGTTCAGCTCGTCCCAGGTGTCCTCGCCGAATTCCGAGGCCCACAGCCGCTTTCCGCTGTCCCAGGCGAGGCCCTCCACGTTGCGGTGGCCGTAGGAGTACACCACCGAACGGGGATCGGGGTTGCCGCGCGCGGGCGCGCCGTCCGGCGTCATCCGAAGGATCTTGCCCGCCTTGGACTTCTTGTCCTGTGACAGGTCCTTTTTGCCGGTCTCCCCGGTCGACGCGTAGAGCATCCGGTCCGGGCCGAAGGCGATCCGGCCGCCGTTGTGGAGATGGCCCTTGGGGATGGACCGCAGCACCGTGTGGGGCGCCCCCAGCTGATCAACGGGGTGCCGGGTGTCGTCGTAGCTCATCCGGGCGATGCGGTTGTCGGAGGCGGTGGTGAAGTACGCGTAGACGAGATGGTCGCCGCGGAACGACGGGGAGACAGCGAGCCCCAGCAGACCGCCCTCGCCGCCCGGGGCCACACCGGGTACCGACCCCACCTCGGTCTTGTGGCCGTCGCGGGCCGAGACCCGGGTGACAGTGCCCTTGTCGCGGGAGCCGACCAGCAGATCGCCGCCCGGCAGCGCGGCGACGCCCCAGGGGGAGTCGAGGCCGGTCGCGAGGGTGCGGGTCACCTCGGCCGACCCTTTGGCGGGCGGCGGGGAGGCGTCCCGCTCCGGCCCGGTGACCGCGACGGCGGACCGCTCCGGGGACGGCGCACCCGGGGCGGGCTGGTTCCCGTCGGCGGAGCAGCCCGCCGCGAGGAGCAGCGCGGCGGCGGCCGTCACGGCGGTCGGAAGGCGGTGTGGCACGGCGGATTCCTCTCGTCGGGGGAGCGGTGCAGGGCCCCGGGCCCGCGCCGGGGGACGGCGCGCACGCCGGGCCCGCGCGCCGTCCGGCCGCCGGAGGCGCCGGTCGGCACGGCACGGACCGGGCCCGGGGACGTCGGGAGCAGGCAGGAGCCGGACGGCCGGGCGGCCGGCCGCCATGGGGGTACCGGGTCGGCGGCCCGTTCGTACGGCTGTGCGGACGGCGGAACACCCGGCCGCACGGCCCCGCCCCAGGACACCACATCCGCACCGCGCCGCGCGGCGGCCGACACCGTGATTCCCTCCGCCGCCGCACGGATGCCCACCGCCGCGGCGGTACGCCGACGTTCCCCGGGGCGGACGACGCGACGTCAGGGACCGCGCCGGGGCGGGCGGGGCAACGTCAGGGGCTCGTCCCGGCGGGCGCCCGGCGGCCACCCTCGCGGGCACCCGCGCCCCGCTCCCGCCCCCGGCGTCAGTACCAGGAGCCCCGGGCGGGCGGCAGGGAGGCGATCTCCGCCAGGTCCGCGTGGTCCAGCACCAGGTCGGCGGCCTTGGCGTTCTGGGCCGCCCACCGCTCCTTCTTCGTCCCCGGGACCGGCACCACATGGCGGCCCTGCGCCAGTACCCAGGCCAGCGCGACCTGCCCCGGCGTCGCGCCGTACCGGGCGCCGACCCGGCGCAGCCCGGCCACCACCGGCTGGTTCGCCGCCATCATCTCGGCGGTGAAGCGCGGATGGCGGGCCCGGATGTCCTCCGGCTCGAAGCCCTGGCCCGGCGTGAGGGTGCCGGTCAGATAGCCGTTGCCCAGCGGCATCGCCGCCAGGAAGCCGACCCCGCGCGACTCGCACCACGGCACCAGCTCGTCCAGCGCCTCCGGCGACCACACCGACAGCTCCGCCTGCACGCTGCTGACCGGGAAGATCTGCTGGATCCGCGCCAGCTGGCGCATCGTCAACTGATGGGTGCGCGCCCCGGGACGGCGCCCGCTACCGGCAACCGGCCGGTCCGTCCGCGCCGGTCGCAGCGCCCGGGCGCCCACCGCGCACAGCCCCAAGGACCGCACCTTGCCCGCCGCCACCAGCTGCGCCATCGCCCCCCAGGTCTCCTCGATCGGCACCTCCGGGTCCGCGCGGTGCAGCTGGTACAGATCGATGTGGTCGGTCCGCAACCGCCGCAGCGAGGCGTCACAGGCGCGCTTCACATAGCCGGGCCGCCCGTTGGCGACGATGTGCTGCTCGCCCACAAGCAGCCCGCACTTGGTGGAGACGAACGCGTCCGCGCGCCGCTCCTTGAGCACCCGGCCCACCAGCAGCTCGTTGGTGAACGGCCCGTACATGTCGGCGGTGTCCAGCAGGCTGCACCCCCGGTCGAGCGCGGTGTGCACGGCCCGCAGCGAACTCTCGAAATCCCGCTGCGACTCGGTGTACCCCCAGCTCATCGGCATGCAACCGAGCCCGATTGCGCCTACTTCGAGCGTTGCCGCGCCGATTGTCCTGCGCTCCACCTGGTCGTGCCTCCGTCCCCTCGCCCCCCGGTCAAGGGCCAGACCAAACTAACGTCTGGAGGAACGGTCCTTCGCATAGCCTCGGACCATGGCAACCGCAGACCCGCACGGCGCCCCGCACGACGTCTGGCTCCCGATCCCCCCGGAAGAGATCGACGGTCTCCCCACGGGCCTGAACTACGTCCACTGGGACGCGGGCCCCGAGTATCCCGCCGACCCCGCCCGGTGCGTGTTCTACGCCGTGCCGTACATGAAGGACGTGGAGACGTCGCTGCGGCCGCTCGCCCGGATGAGCGGGCTCCGGGTGGTGCAGACGCTGACCGCCGGTGTCGAGCACATCCTGCCCGCACTGGACCGGCTGCCGCCCGGCACCCGGCTCTGCAACGCCCGTGGCCTGCACGACGCCAGCACCGCCGAGTTGGCGCTGACGCTCATCCTGGCCGCGCTCCGCGGCATCCCCGGTTTCGTCCGCGCCCAGGACGCGGGGGAGTGGCGGCACGGGTTCCGGCCCGCGCTGGCCGACAAATCCGTCCTCATCGTGGGGTATGGGTCGATCGGCAGTGCCATCGAGGACCGGCTCACTCCTTTCGAGTGCGCGCGGGTCACGCGCCTCGCGCGCACCGCTCGTGAGACCGTGCGCGGCCCTGTGCACCCACTCTCCGCGCTCGACGGCCTCCTGCCCGACGCCGATGTCGTCGTCCTGGCCACCCCGCTCACCGAAGACACCCGTGGCCTGGCAGGACGCGACTTTCTGGCACGGATGAAGGACGGCGCCCTGCTGGTGAACATCGCCCGCGGCCGGGTTGTGGACACCGATGCGCTGCTCACCGAGGTGACGTCCGGACGGCTGCGGGCGGCACTGGACGTCACCGATCCGGAACCTCTTCCGGCCGGACATCCTCTGTGGCATGCCCCCGGCGTGCTCATCACTCCACACGTCGGTGGCCCCAGCTCTGCCTTTCTGCCCCGTGCGAAGCGCCTCCTGCGCGACCAGCTGACCCTTTTCGCCACCGGCCGGCCGCTGCGGAACACCGTCGCCACGGCGGAGCGGAATGCCAGGAGGTAGCGCTACGGGGCAGTATGAATGCGCTGCGTGTCTGCACTTCACGCATAGTTACGCTCCGTAGAGAACCTATATCCCTGAGTGACCGATCTGGTGTATCGTCCCGAGCGGGGACGGCGCCGACGAGGCAAGCGGCGCCCGTGAAGCATCCGGAACGCGAGGGGGGCGACGGGCGATGTACGGCCGATGGGCAAACCGCGAGACACGCGATCCACGAGCACCAGGGGGAACAGGGCAGCAGCCTCCGGTGCGCCGACTGCGTCACAGCCGGACCACTGCCTGCGGGAGGGCCCGGTGAGCGCCCCGGGCGCGGTGCTCTCCCATCCGCCGCTGCCCGCCGACCGGCCGCCGAGCCTGCTGCCGCAGATCGCGCTCGCGGCGGTCTGCGGGGGGTACGCGGTCGGCGCCGCCCTCGGCTGGGGATCCCCCGAAGTCGCGCTGGTCATGGGTGACTTCGGGCTCAGCTTCGCCGCGCTGGTGGCCGCCGTCTCCTGCGCACTGTACGCCCGGGGCGCCGACTCCCACGCCCGCCCCGCCTGGACGCTCTTCGCCGTCTCCTCGGCGATGGCCGCGCTCGGCAACGGCATCTGGGGCTGGTACGAGGTCGTCGAGGGCGCCCCGGTGCCCAGCCCCTCCCTGGCCGATTTCTGCTTCCTGCTCTTCGCGCCGCCCGCCATCGTCGGGCTCCTGGTCCTCGCCAAACGGCCGGTCACCCGAGCCGGCTGGGTCTGTCTGGGCCTGGACTCCTGGCTGATCGGCGGCTCCCTGCTCACCCTCTCCTGGAGCCTGGCCCTCGCCCACACCACCCATTTCCAGGGCCGTTCGGTCGCCCGGTGTGCGCTGGCGCTGGCCTATCCGCTGCTGGACATCGTGCTGGTGAGCATGGTCCTCGCGCTGCACTTCCGGCGCTCGTGCGCCCAGCGCTCGGCGGTCAACACCGCCATCGCCGCACTCGCCCTGACGGTGCTGTGCGACGCGCTGTTCACCTCACCGCTGCTGCGCGAGCACTACCGCTCCGGCCAGATCCTCGACGCCGGATGGTTCGCCGGGTCGGTCCTCCTCGCCTACGCCCCCTGGTTCACCCGCCGCGCCCCGGGGGACGCCGCCGAGGACGCCGGACGGGTGCCGCGCCCCCTCCCGTACCCTGGGGCCCGGCCGCTCGCGGGCTCGCTCGGCGCGCTCACGCCGTACCTCGCCGCAGCGGTGTGCACCCTCGGCATCCTCACCAACGTCCTCGACGGGCAGCGCCTCGACCGCGTCGTCCTCTTCACCGGCTGCACGGTCGTCCTCGCCCTGGTCATCCGCCAGGGCATCGTGCTGCTCGACAACCTCACCCTCACCCAGGAGCTGGCGCAGAAGGAGAACCACTTCCGCTCCCTGGTGCAGGGATCCAGTGACGTCATCATGATCGCCGCGCCCAGCGGGGTGCTGCGCTACGTCAGCCCCGCCGCCGCCGGGGTCTACGGCCGCGACGCGGAGGATCTGGTCGGCTCCGAGCTCTCCGCGCTCATCCACCCCGAGGACCTCGGCCGGGTCCTCCACGAGGTCCGCCGCTTCCTCGCCACCTCGCCCCAGGACGAGCCCACCACCCGTATCGAATGCCGCTTCCGCGCCGGTGACCGGCGGCCCGGCGGCGACGGCTGGCTCAACGTCGAATCCACCGTCAACCGCCACCACGGCGGCCTGATCTTCAACTCCCGGGACGTCACCGAGCGGGTCCGCCTCCAGGCGCAGCTCCAGCACAACGCCTCCCACGACGCCCTCACCGACCTGCCCAACCGTGCCCTGTTCACCGAGCGGGTCAGCAAGGCCCTCGCCGGTCGCCGCGCCGGGGATCACGGCACCGCCGCGCTCTACATCGACCTCGACGGCTTCAAGCAGGTCAACGACACCATCGGCCATCAGGCGGGCGACGAACTCCTCATCCAGGCCGCCAGGCGGCTCGGCGAGTCGGTGCGCTCCGGCGACATAGCGGCCCGGCTGGGCGGCGACGAATTCGCCGCCCTGATCACCGGCGACGCCACCTGCGACCCCGCCACCCGGGAATTCCGCATCCACGAGATCGCCGACCGCCTCCGCATCACGCTCTCCGAGCCGTACCGCATCGAGGGGCGCGACGTACGGGTCGCCGCCAGCATCGGCGTGGCCTTCGCCGAGCCCGGCATCACCCCGGCAGGTCTGATGCGCAACGCCGACCTCGCGATGTACCGCGCCAAGCAGGCCGGAAAGGGCCGCGTCGAGCTGTACGCCCCGCAGCTGCAGGCCGAGGTGGCCCGCCGCGCCGAGCTGGCCACCCGGCTGCGCAGCGCGCTGCACGACGGCGAGTTCCTGCTGCTGCACCAGCCGGTGGTCGAGCTGGCCACCGGCCGGGTCACCGCCGTCGCCGCGCACGCCCGGTGGCGCTCCGCCCAGGGCATTCTGTTCACCCCGGCGGAGTTCCTGCGGGTCGGCGAGCGCGGGCGGCTCGCCGACGACCACGGCGACCGCACCGCGGAGCTGTGTCGCTGGCATCTGGAGGCCGCCGTCGAACAGGCCGCCGCCCGGCACCGCGCCGGTCACCGCGTCCCGGTCGCCGTCCGGCTCTCCGCCCGCCGCCTCGTCGACCGCTCCCTGCCGCCTCAGACCATCGAAACGCTGCTCTCCCGGCACAGCCTGCCCTCCGGCGCGCTCGTCCTGGAGCTGTCCGAAAGCGATGCCCGGACCCCGCTGGACGAACTGGAGCGCCGCCTGGTCGCGCTGCGCCGGCTGGGTGTCCGTATCGCCCTCGACGGCTTCGGCAGTGGGTACGCCGCGATCGGCGCGCTGCGGCGGCTCCCCATCGATGTGCTCCGGCTGGACCGCGGACTGATCGACGGTGTGGCGGAGTCCGCCCGGTTGCACAAGATCACTTCCGGCCTGTTGCGGATCGCCTCCGATCTCGGGATGCAGTCGGTCGCCGAGGGCGTCGATCTGCCCGAGCAGGTGCTCGCCCTGCGCGCGATGGGCTGCACCCACGGCCAGGGCGCCGCCTTCTCCGGACCGCTCGACGAACACCGTCTGCGCCGCGTCCTGACGGCCGGTTCCACCCCGCTGCCGAGCCCCGCGGGCCCGAGCCGCTCGGTGGTGCTGACCGGCAGCGGACTGCCCGTACGGCACGGCGGGTCGGGTCCCGACGCCATCGTTCACCCCCCGCTCCGTTCACATAGTGAGACCTCCGTCCCACCCACTTGACACTCACGGCGCGCCGGGGGGAGGGTCAGTGCCATGCGCACCCGAATTCTCGTACTTGGACAGCGCGTCGGCTGAAGCTGGGCAACGATGAAGCCCAACTGACCCCACCGACGCGCTCCCCTCGCTTGCCTCCCGGCACGAGGGGTTTTTTGTTGCACCAGACCCCCCAAACCCCGCCAAACCCTCAGCTTCGAGAAGAGACGCAGATGACCGAGCAGGCCACCGGGGCCCACCATCCGCAGCCGCGGACCCGTCACGCCGGAGGAGCGCAGCGCACCGCCGTCGAGCACGTCACGGGCGCGCAGTCCCTCATCCGTTCCCTGGAGGAGGTGGGGGCCGACACGGTCTTCGGCATTCCCGGTGGCGCGATCCTTCCGGCGTACGACCCGATGATGGACTCCGAGAAGGTCCGGCACGTGCTGGTGCGGCACGAGCAGGGCGGGGGCCACGCCGCCGTCGGCTACGCGCAGGCCACCGGCAAGGTCGGTGTCTGCATGGCGACTTCGGGCCCGGGCGCCACCAACCTCGTCACGCCCATCGCCGACGCCCACATGGACTCCGTCCCGCTGGTCGCGATCACCGGTCAGGTCGCCTCCGGGGCGATCGGCACGGACGCCTTCCAGGAGGCGGACATCTGCGGCATCACGATGCCGATCACCAAGCACAACTTCCTGGTCACCGATCCCGCCGAGATCCCGCGGACGATCGCCGAGGCGTTCCACATCGCCTCCACCGGCCGCCCCGGCCCGGTCCTCGTCGACATCGCCAAGGACGCGATGCAGGCGCAGACCACCTTCGCCTGGCCGCCCCACACCGAGCTGCCCGGCTACCGCCCCGTGACCAAGCCGCACGCCAAGCAGATCCGCGAGGCGGCCCGGCTGATCGTCGAGTCGAAGCGCCCGGTGCTCTACGTCGGCGGCGGCGTGATGAAGGCGGGCGCCACCGCCGAGCTGAAGGTGCTGGCCGAGCTGACCGGCGCGCCCGTCGCCACCACGCTGATGGCGCTCGGTTCGTTCCCCGACACCCATCCGCAGCACGTCGGCATGCCCGGCATGCACGGCTCGGTCACCGCCGTCACCGCGCTCCAGAAGTCCGATCTGCTGATCACCCTCGGTGCCCGCTTCGACGACCGCGTCACCGGCAAGCTGGACTCCTTCGCCCCGTACGCCAAGGTCATCCACGCCGACATCGACCCGGCGGAGATCGGCAAGAACCGCGTCGCGGACGTGCCGATCGTCGGCGACGCCCGCGAGGTCATCGCCGATCTGATCGTCGCCGTCCAGGCGGAGCACGAGGCGGGCCACCGCGGCGATCACAGCGCCTGGTGGAAGGACCTCAACCGCTGGCGCGAGACGTACCCGCTCGGCTACGAAATCCCCGAGGACGGCAGCCTCTCCCCGCAGCAGGTCATCGAGCGCATCGGCAAGCTCGCCCCGGAGGGCACCATCTACGCCGCGGGCGTCGGCCAGCACCAGATGTGGGCCGCCCACTTCATCGACTACGAGCAGCCCTCGACGTGGCTGAACTCCGGCGGCGCGGGGACGATGGGCTACGCCGTCCCCGCCGCGATGGGCGCCAAGGCAGGCATGCCCGACCGCACCGTCTGGGCGATCGACGGCGACGGCTGCTTCCAGATGACCAATCAGGAACTGACCACCTGCGCGCTGAACAACATCCCGATCAAGGTCGCGATCATCAACAACGGCGCGCTCGGCATGGTCCGCCAGTGGCAGACCCTCTTCTACAACCAGCGCTACTCCAACACCGTGCTGCACAGCGGTCCCGACGCCGGCCCCGCCGACGGCAAGCCGCGCGGCACCCGCGTCCCGGACTTCGTCAAGCTGTCCGAGGCGATGGGCTGCGTCGCGCTGCGCTGCGAGGACCCGGCCGAGCTGGACGCCGTCATCGCCAAGGCCAACGCCATCAACGACCGCCCGGTCGTGATCGACTTCATCGTCCACGAGGATGCGCAGGTCTGGCCGATGGTGGCCGCCGGTACCTCCAACGACGAGGTCATGGCCGCCCGGGGCGTGCGCCCCGACTTCGGCGACGGCGCGGACGACTGAGCCCAGGACGTCACGGAAGATAGAGAGAAGACGACATGTCCAAGCACACGCTCTCCGTCCTGGTGGAGAACACCCCCGGCATCCTCGCCCGGATCGCCGCGCTGTTCTCCCGCCGCGGTTTCAACATCGACTCCCTCGCGGTCGGTGTCACCGAACACCCCGACATCTCCCGCGTCACCATCGTGGTGAGTGTCGAGTCGCTCCCCCTCGAACAGGTCACCAAGCAGCTCAACAAGCTCGTCAACGTCCTGAAGATCGTCGAGTTGGAGCCGGGCCACGCCATCCAGCGTGAGCTCGTCCTCGTGAAGGTCCGCGCCGACAACGAGACCCGTTCGCAGATCGTCGAGATCGTCCAGCTCTTCCGCGCCAAGACCGTCGACGTCTCACCCGACGCCGTCACGATCGAGGCGACCGGCTCCAGCGACAAGCTGGGGGCGATGCTCAAGATGCTCGAACCCTTCGGCATCAAGGAGCTGGTGCAGTCCGGCACGATCGCCATAGGGCGCGGCGCCCGGTCCATCACCGATCGTTCGCTGCGCGCCCTGGACCGCACGGCCTGACCCGCGCGGGCGCCGCCAGGCCGTGGCGCCCGCCCCTCGCCCGCATCGCGAGACCCCGAAACCTTCCGTACCCCGCCCGACGTACTGTGTGGGCAACCAGCTAGATCCAAGGAGATACCCGAAGTGGCCGAGCTGTTCTACGACGCCGATGCCGACCTGTCCCTCATTCAGAACCGCAAGGTCGCGGTCCTCGGCTACGGCAGCCAGGGCCACGCCCACGCGCTGTCGCTGCGTGACTCGGGTGTCGACGTGCGCGTCGGCCTGCACGAGGGCTCCAAGTCGAAGGCGAAGGCCGAGGAGCAGGGCCTGCGCGTCGTCACCCCCGCGGAGGCGGCGGCCGAGGCCGACGTCATCATGATCCTGGTGCCGGACCCGATCCAGGCGAAGGTCTACGAGGAGTCCGTCAAGGACAACCTCAAGGACGGCGATGCCCTGTTCTTCGGCCACGGCCTCAACATCCGCTACGGCTTCATCAAGGCCCCGGCCGGCGTGGACGTCTGCATGGTCGCCCCCAAGGGCCCCGGCCACCTGGTCCGTCGTCAGTACGAGGAAGGCCGCGGCGTGCCCTGCATCGCCGCCGTCGAGCAGGACGCCTCCGGCAACGCCTTCGCGCTGGCCCTCTCGTACGCCAAGGGCATCGGCGGCACCCGAGCCGGTGTCATCAAGACCACCTTCACCGAGGAGACCGAGACCGACCTCTTCGGCGAGCAGGCCGTGCTGTGCGGTGGCGCCGCCGCGCTGGTCAAGGCCGGTTTCGAGACGCTGGTCGAGGCGGGCTACCAGCCCGAGATCGCGTACTTCGAGTGCCTGCACGAGCTGAAGCTCATCGTGGACCTCATGTACGAGGGCGGCCTGGAGAAGATGCGCTGGTCGATCTCCGAGACCGCCGAGTGGGGCGACTACGTCACCGGCCCGCGGATCATCACCGACCAGACCAAGGCCGAGATGAAGAAGGTCCTGGGCGAGATCCAGGACGGCACCTTCGCCAACAACTGGATGGCCGAGTACAACGCCGGTCTGCCGAAGTACAACGCGTACAAGAAGGCCGACGAGAACCACCTCCTGGAGACCACGGGCAAGCAGCTGCGCAAGCTGATGAGCTGGGTCGACGACGAGGCGTGAGCATCCGGGTGACGGGGGCCGCGGCACTGCACGCGGCCCCCGTCACCCTTGTGGCCGCGCGCCCGCACGAGCGGGCCGCGGCCGCCTTGTCCACCGCGTAGAAGCACGCACGGGTGATCCTTACGCTCCGGAGCAGGAGGAGCCCCGGGCCGCCACTACACTGCCAGGCACAAGCGCGTCAGGCTCACAACGTCGTGCGTCTTCACGCGGCTGCCCCCTTCACCGCCTTCGGCCGTCGGGACGGCCGTCCGCGAAGGACTAGTGAGGACTGAAGACCACGTGAGCAAACCCGTCGTACTCATCGCCGAGGAACTGTCGCCCGCGACCGTTGACGCGCTCGGCCCCGACTTCGAGATCCGGCACTGCAACGGCGCCGACCGCGCCGAACTGCTGCCCGCCCTCGCCGAGGTCGACGCGATCCTCGTGCGCTCCGCGACGAAGGTCGACGCCGAGGCCATCGCCGCCGCGAAGAAGCTGAAGGTCGTCGCCCGCGCGGGCGTCGGCCTGGACAACGTCGACGTCTCCGCCGCCACCAAGGCCGGCGTGATGGTCGTCAACGCCCCCACCTCCAACATCGTCACCGCCGCCGAGCTGGCCTGCGGTCTGCTGGTGGCCACTGCGCGCAACATTCCGCAGGCCAACACCGCGCTGAAGAACGGCGAGTGGAAGCGGAGCAAGTACACCGGCGTCGAGCTGAGCGAGAAGACCCTCGGTGTCGTCGGCCTCGGCCGGATCGGCGTGCTGGTCGCGCAGCGGATGTCGGCGTTCGGCATGAAGGTCGTCGCCTACGACCCGTACGTCCAGCCGGCCCGCGCCGCGCAGATGGGCGTCAAGCTCCTCTCGCTGGACGAGCTGCTGGAGGTCGCGGACTTCATCACCGTCCACCTGCCCAAGACCCCCGAGACGGTCGGTCTGATCGGCGACGACGCGCTGCACAAGGTCAAGCCGTCGGTCCGGATCGTCAACGCCGCGCGCGGCGGCATCGTCGACGAGACGGCCCTCGCCGCCGCCCTCAAGGAGGGCCGGGTCGCCGGTGCCGGTCTTGACGTGTACGCCTCCGAGCCCTGCACCGACTCGCCGCTGTTCGAGTTCGACCAGGTCGTGGCGACCCCGCACCTCGGCGCCTCGACGGGTGAGGCGCAGGAGAAGGCCGGTATCGCGGTGGCCCGTTCGGTGCGCCTCGCGCTCGCCGGTGAGCTGGTGCCGGACGCCGTCAACGTCCAGGGCGGCGTCATCGCCGAGGACGTGAAGCCGGGGCTGCCGCTGGCCGAGCGGCTGGGCCGGATCTTCACCGCGCTCGCCGGCGAGGTCGCGGTCCGCCTCGACGTCGAGGTGTACGGCGAGATCACCCAGCACGACGTCAAGGTGCTCGAACTCTCCGCGCTCAAGGGCGTGTTCGAGGACGTCGTCGACGAGACCGTGTCGTACGTCAACGCCCCGCTGTTCGCGCAGGAGCGCGGCGTCGAGGTGCGGCTGACGACCAGCAGCGAGTCTGCCGAGCACCGCAACGTCGTCACCGTCCGCGGCACCCTCGCGGACGGCCAGGAGGTGTCGATCTCCGGCACGCTCTCCGGCCACCGCAACACCCAGAAGATCGTCGCGGTCGGGGACCACTCCATCGACCTGGCGCTCGCCGACCACATGGCGTTCCTGCGCTACGGCGACCGCCCCGGCGTGGTCGGCACCGTCGGCCGGATCCTGGGTGAGGCCGGGATCAACATCGGCGGGATGCAGGTCTCGCGGGCGGACGTGGGCGGCGAGGCGCTGGTCGCGCTGACCGTCGACGACACCATCCCGGCGAGCGTGCTCGCGGAGATCTCCGACGAGATCGGCGCCTCGTCGGTGCGCGCCGTGAACCTCGGCTGAGCCGCACCGTTTCCCGACGGGCCCGGATTCCGCTGCGGCGGGGTCCGGGCCCGTTCGCGTGCCGGGGTGCGGTACGGGCGGCGGGCCGCGAACGGTGCGCGTCCGGCCGGGTGAGCGGCCCGGCGGCTCCGGCCCCCTGCACTCACCCGAATGGAGTAGTGACCGGGGTGGGCGGGAGCGCCGTCAGAACCGTCCCGGGGGCCCCGGAGCCGCATGGCGGGCCCGTTCCCGAGTCGCTGCGCGGGTCGGGGCGACGCGCAATGGGAAGTGCGCGTGCCCCCTCCGGCGCGTGCGGAAGGAGAAGACGCCATGAATGCACCCCTGGGTGACACCCCTCAGGACCTCACCGGCCTGAACGTGGTCGATGCGGAGGGCGCCAAGGTGGGATCGGTCCAGCAGGTCTACCGGGACGACGCCACCAACGTCCCGGAGTGGATCACGGTGCGGACCGGGCTGTTCGGGATGAAGGAGACCTTCATCCCGCTCGCCGGTTCCCGGCGGGTCGACGACGAACTGCATGTTCCCCACACGAAGGACACCATCAAGGAGGCGCCGCGGATCGACGCGGACGGGCACCTCGACCCCTCCGAGGAGGATGAGCTCTACCGCCACTACGGGCTGACCCGGCCGGGTACGACCGGCGGCCCCACGGGCGCCGACACCGGCAGTCCGGCCGGTACGCCGGGGACGACCGGCATGAAGGGCACCACCGGTATGGCCGCCGCCGGGGGCACGCACCGCACCCGGGCCGGGGAGCGCGACCGCACGATGGCCGAGGGCGAGCGCGCCGCCCGCACCGAGCGCACCGACCAGCCGATGGCCGGAGCCGGGGCCGGTGGCGGGATGGCGATGTCCCGCGGCCGTGCGGAGGGCGAGGCCGCGCGCATCAAGGAAACCCGCGAACAGGCCCCCGAGATCGTGCTCTCCGAGGAGCGGATCCAGATCGGCACCGAGGAGCGCGAGGCCGGCCGGGCGCATCTGCGCAAGCACGTGGTGACCGAGGACGTGCACCGCACCGTCCCCCTCAGCCACGAGGAGGTGCGGCTGGTCCGGGAGAAGATCAGCGACGAGGAGCGGATGCGCGGGCGCACCGCGCCGCGGCTCGGTGACGGCGAGGTCGAGGTCGTCCTCCACGAGGAGGAGGCCGTGGTCACCAAGCGGACCGTGCCGGTGGAGCGCGTACGGCTGGAGACCGAGCGGATCACCGAACAGAGAGAGATCAACACCGAACTCCGCAAGGAGGAAGTGGAGTTCGACGACGGTATGTCCACCCGTAAGGGAGACCGCAAGGGAGACCGCAAGGGCCCGGGCCCGGAGCGCCGCCGGTAACCGGGTGGGGCGTCGCACCCGGGGGAGGGGCGGGGGCCGATGCCCGGCCCCCGTCCGCCCGGACGCCTGCGGCACGGGGCGCGGCGTCGTGCCTTGGGTCGCGCCCGGCCCGGGGCGCCCACGCCGACGGGGGCGCGGCGCCCTACCTGACGCCGCCCGGAACCTGGGGCCCGCCCGGAACTCGGGCCGCATGGTGCCGGGGCGGCACGCCACGCCGATGGCACGCTCGGCCCCACGCATCGGCCCCGACAACCGCGTCCATCGGCCTCGACAACCGCGACCGGCCCTTACAACCGCGACGCCTTCAGCCCCATGTGCAGCAACAGCCGGTCCTCGCCGTCGTCCAGGTCGAGGCCGGTGAGCTTCTCCACCCGGCCCAGCCGGTAGTAGAGCGTCTGGCGGTGGATGCCGAGGACCTGGGCGGTGCGGCCGGCCTGCCCCGCGCAGTCGAGGAACGCCTCGACGGTACGGGCCAGTTCGGTGTGGGCCGGATCCAGCAGCGGCCGTACGGCGGCGTCCGGGGTCTCGGTGGGCAACGCGGTGAGCAGGCGGTACGAGCCCAGGGCGGCCCATTCGGCGACGGTGCCCAGCCGGGGCTCGGCACGCGCCGCGCGGGCCGCGTCCAGCGCCTCGTGCCAGGCGCCCGGCAGCGCCGCCAACTCCGTGGTCCCGGCGGCGATTCCGGCGACCCCGGGCCCGAGCCGGGCCTCCTGCGGCGGCTGCGTACGCGCGGTGCCACGACCCGGCTGCTGCTGTGCGAGGGCGCCCGCGCGCGGGGAGCGCAGCAGATGCTCGGCGACGGTGTGCGCGGGCCCGAGCGCACCCGGCGCGCGCAGCCGCACCAGTGCGGCCAGCGCGGGGGACGGTTGCCGGGGGCGCGGGGCGGTGAGGACGGGGATGCCGCGGGGCGGGGTGGTGCCGTCCAGCGGGAGCGTCCCCGGCGTGCCGGCCGGTCCCCCCGGCCCCTCCGGGTACATCGCGCAGGCGGCCAGCAGCCCGGGCAGGCTCGGCGGCGGCGCGGCATCGGTGTCGGTGGTGTCCCAGGGCAGCACGGCCACCAGCGTCAGCGGCGCGCCCGGGGTGAAGCGCAGGGTGTCGCGGAGCGCGTCGCGCAGCAGGACGGCGCCCGCCGGACGGTCCCCGGGGCGGGCCAGCAGCAGCTCCCGCAGCAGATCGCCCAGCTCCGACCCGGCGCGCGCGTCCTCGGCGAGCAGCGCGCCGATCCGCGACGCGGTCTCCATGGCGTGCTCGATCCGGGGGTCCGGCGGGGTGTCCCGGCCGCCCAGCTCCAGGTCGGTGAGGTGGCCGTCGTCCAGCAGCCAGACATAGCCGTGCACGATGCCGCGGTGGCGTACGGGCAGACAGATCCGGCCTTTGAACACGCCCGCCGCCGGGTCCGGCGGGATGCGCAGCGCGGACTTGGCGCGGGCGATCCCGAACGCCTCGAACCAGGCACGCACCGCGGCCGACGAGCGCCGCTGGAGGATCGAGCGGGTGCGCACCGGATCCATGACGAGATCGTCGTCACCTTCGTGCGCACCGAACGCGATCAGCCCGAAATCGCGGTCCTCCAGGGTCGCAGGCGCTCCGAGCGCCGCTGAGATGTCGTCCACGAGCTGCTGGTAGTCGCCCCGCATCCGCCGGCCGTCCCCTTCCGTGTCGCTTGCCGTACCACTCCCCGTGACCGCGCGCCGTCATCATCGGCGGTTCAGTGGTGCGGCGGTCTCTCTCGCCGTTGGTTTCATTCTCATACATCTGTCTGAGATCAGGGACACGAAGGCGTGACAGCTGTCGATGGCTGAAAGGTGGCGAGATCCTTAAGTTTCAGGTGGCTCACCTTGCCGCAGCGCCCGCCCCCAAACGGCGCCCGCCCGGCATTTGTCATCCTGAATCGTGGAGGTGCCCCATGCTGGGTCCCGTGCTCCTCGCCGCCGCGCGCAGCGACAGCATCCGCCGCATCGTTGCGGCCGCTCCGATCACCCGCCCGGTGGTCGACCGATTCGTCGCCGGTGAACGGCTCGACCAGTCGATGGCCGTCGTGCGGTCGCTGGCCGCACGGGGGATGGAGGTCACCCTCGACCACCTCGGCGAGGACATCACCGACCCCTCCGAGGCGCTCCGCAACCGCGACGCCTACCTCCGGCTGACCGAGGCGCTCTCCGAGCAGGACCTCGGCACCAAGGCCGAGATGTCGGTCAAGCTCTCGGCCTTCGGCCAGGCGCTGACCGGCGGCCATGAACTGGCCCTCAAGAACGTCCTCCCGGTGGTCGAGGCCGCCGCCGAGGCCGGTACGACGGTGACCCTCGACATGGAGGACCACACCACCGTCGATTCCACCCTCACCATCCTCTCGGAGCTGCGCGAGCGCTTCCCGCAGACCGGCGCCGTCGTCCAGTCGTACCTCTTCCGTACCGAGGACGACTGCGCGCGACTGGCCGGCGAGGGCTCCCGGGTCCGGCTGGTCAAGGGCGCGTACAAGGAGCCCGCGACCGTTGCCTTCCAGGACAAGCGTGAGGTCGACAAGGCGTATGTGCGCTGCCTGAAGATCCTCATGGCGGGCGACGGGTACCCGATGATCGGCTCCCACGACCCGCGGATGGTCGCCATCGGCCAGGACCTCGCCCAGCGCAACGGCCGCAAGCCCGGCGACTACGAGTTCCAGATGCTCTTCGGCATCCGTGAGGCCGAGCAGGAGCGGCTGGTCGCCGAGGGCCACCGGATGCGCGTCTACATTCCGTACGGCACCGACTGGTACGGCTACTTCATGCGCCGCCTCGCCGAGCGCCCCGCCAACCTGGCCTTCTTCCTCCGGTCGCTCGCCACCCGCGGCTGACGGCCCCGGACGGGCCCGCGCGGGTGGATGCTGGAGTGTGGGGCAGGACCCCCACCGCAGCGCCCGCGCCGCCCACCCGCAGCGGCGCTGCGCCGCTCGCACCACGATGGAAACCGACGTCGAAACGAAGGAGACACGGCCGTCATGGACGCTGTGACCCACGTCCCCGCCCCGTACAACGAGCCGGTACACGGCTACGCCCCCGGATCCCCGGAGCGGGCCCGCCTGGAGGCCAAGCTCAAGGAGCTCGCCGGTAACCCCATCGAGCTGCCGATGACCATCAACGGCGTCAAGCGGATGGGCGGCGGCGAGCGCTTCGACGTCGTGCAGCCGCACCACCACAAGGCCGTCATCGGCACCTACGCGAACGCCACCAAGGCCGACGCGCAGGAGGCCGTCGACGCTGCCCTGGCCGCCGCCCCGGCGTGGCGCGCGATGTCCTTCGACGACCGCGCCGCGATCCTGCTGAAGGCCGCCGACCTGCTGTCCGGTCCGTGGCGCGAGACCATCGCCGCCTCGACGATGCTGGGCCAGTCCAAGACCGCCCAGCAGGCCGAGATCGACGCGCCCTGTGAGCTCGTCGACTTCTGGCGCTTCAACGTGCACTTCGCGCGGGAGCTGCTCCAGGAGCAGCCCCCCATGCAGCCGAACGGTGTCTGGAACCGCCTGGACCACCGTCCGCTGGAGGGCTTCGTCTACGCGATCACGCCCTTCAACTTCACCGCCATCGCGGGGAACCTGCCGACCGCCCCGGCGCTCATGGGCAACGTCGTCGTGTGGAAGCCGTCCCCGACGCAGACCCACTCGGCGATCCTGCTGATGGAGCTGCTGGAGGAGGCGGGCCTGCCCAAGGGCGTCATCAACCTCGTCACCGGTGACGGCAAGGAGGTCTCCGAGGTCGCGCTGCCGCACCCGGAGCTGGCCGGCGTCCACTTCACGGGCTCGACCGCCACCTTCCAGTACCTGTGGAAGGCCGTCGGCGAGAACATCACGAACTACCGCTCCTACCCGCGTCTGGTCGGCGAGACCGGCGGCAAGGACTTCATCGTCGCCCACCCGACCGCCGACCCGGCGATCCTGAAGACCGCCATCACCCGTGGCGCCTTCGAGTACCAGGGCCAGAAGTGCTCCGCGGCCTCCCGCGCCTACGTCGCCCGCTCCACCTGGGAGAACGGCTTCAAGGACGCGCTGGCCGCCGAGATCGACGGCCTCACCATGGGTGACGTCACCGACCTGTCGAACTACATGGGCGCCGTCATCGACGACCGCTCGTTCGCCAAGAACAAGGCCGCCATCGACCGCGCCCAGGCCGACCCGACCTGCGAGATCGTCGCCGGTGGCACCTACGACGACTCGGTCGGCTACTTCGTCCGCCCGACCGTCATCGCCTGCTCGGACCCGGAGAACGAGGTCTTCAAGACCGAGTACTTCGGCCCGATCATGGCCATCCACGTCTACGAGGACGCCGACTTCGACAAGACGGTCGAGCAGATGGAGTCCGCGTCGGCCTACGCGCTGACCGGTGCCGTCCTCGCCAAGGACCGGAAGGTCGTCGCCGAGGTCTCCGAGAAGCTCCGCTTCGCGGCCGGCAACTTCTACATCAACGACCGCCCGACCGGCTCCATCGTCGGCCAGCAGCCCTTCGGTGGCGGCCGCGCCTCCGGCACCAACGACAAGGCCGGTTCGAAGTTCAACCTGCTGCGCTGGATGTCCCCGCGTGCCATCAAGGAGACGATGGTCGCCCCGACGGACTACCGCTACCCGCACATGGGCTGACACCCCCGAACACCGGGTGGTGTCCCCCGCACCCCCCGGTGGTCACCGGCCTGCGACCTCCCCCCAGTACGCCGGTGACCCGCGGTTTCCTGCCGCGCGAAGCGCCCCTGGCCCGACCGGCCGGGGGTGCTTCGCGTGTGCGGGCGTACGCGGCACGCTTGCGGATCCGGTCCAGGGTGACGCCGTCGTGCCCGGGGGAGACCACCTCGGCGATCAGCGCCACGGCCGACGCCCGCAGCCCGATGCCGTCCTGGCGGGCGCACCGGCCGCCGTCTCAGATAGTAGGAAGACCAAGTAATTGTGCAGACAGCACGGCTCGGCTCGCCTAGCGTTGTAGGAGCCGAACGAATCGCTCCATCGAGCGACGGCGGATGTGGCCCGCGCTGAGGGCAGGTGACCCCTGCCGTGCCGGCCCCCGCCCCTCCGGCCTTCCGATTGATGTGCCCCTTTCCGCCCGGCTCGTCCGGGTCGTGGGGCCTAGGCATGGGAGATGTGCATCATGGCCGAGACCGCCGTCCGCAGGACCCGTCACTCCGCCCGCCGCACCAACGACGCCGACCGCAAGAACGCGGCGGCCGCCCTCCAGCGCGCCCTCGACCGCCGCGACAACGGCGGCACGACCGGGCACTGAGCCCCGCGCGGGTGCGGCCGGTGGGGCCGCACCCCGTTCGCGTATCCGTGAACCCGGCCGGGCCGGCGCCGTCACGGTGCACACCGAGGCGTACGGGATCGACGAGGCGCCGCCGGCCTACGGGCGGCTGCACCAGGGGAAGACCAACGGCCGGGCGGTGATCCTCCCCCGGGGCTGAGGGCGCGTCCTACCGCACCACCTCGAAGTGGTCGATGCGCTCACCGGACTCGGCGAGCGCGGTGACCTTCATTGTCGGCCGGTGGCCGGGGACGACCTCGACGGCGAGGAACGAGAAGCCGGTGTAGCGGACCCGGGACCACTCCGCGGTTTCCTTCGTCTTCGTGCCGTCCTTCGCCCAGTGGTAGGTGTCCACGTGGTCGAGGTCCTTGGTGTGGCCCTCGTAGCTGTCCGGGACGGGGAAGTCGTAGAGCGCCTTGCCCGCGCCGCCGGCGGTGACGTAGACGATGCCCTCGTGGCGCGGGTCCACCCGCTCGCCCGGGGGCATCTTCTTCGCCACCAGGCCGCCCTTGAGGGCGTCGGTGCGCTCGTAGACGTGGTTGTGGCCGTTGACGACGAGGTCGACGCGGTGCTTTTCGAAGAGCGGCAGCCAGGCGTCGCGCACGCCGCCGTCGGAGGCGTGCGCGGTGGTGGTGGAGTACGCGCAGTGGTGGAAGAAGACCACGACGAAGTCGATGCCGGGGGTGGCGCGCAGCTCGCCGAGGCGCCGGTCGAGCCAGCGGGTCTGGCGGCCGCCGGTGTAGCCCTGGTTGGCGGGGATCTCGTACGAGACGTCGTTGGCGTCCAGCGCGACGACGGCGGTGTTGCCGTAGGTGAACGAGTAGACACCGGGCGCCGCGTCCGGGTCGGGGCCGTTGCCCGGCAGCGTCCAGCGGGCGCTCTGGCCGCCGTAGCCGTGGGGGGAGTACCACGCCTCCATGTCGTGGTTGCCGGTCGTCACCATCCACGGCACGGACTTCGCCACCGACTCGGTCTGGGCCAGGAACTGGTCCCACACCCGTGCGTCGTAGGTGTCGTGCTCGGAGCCCTGGCCGTCCGGGTCGGCGTAGCAGATGTCACCGGCGTGCAGGTGGAAGGCCGGGTTCTGGCCCAGGATCAGCTGGTCGTTGGCGAGCGCGTGGTAGCTGACGCCCTGGTCGCCGAAGGCGGTGAAGACGAACCGCTCGGCGCGCGCCGGGGCGGTGCGGAAGGTGCCGACGGCTGCGAAGTGGCGCGCGTCCGCCGGGTCGAAGCCGTCGTGGCCGACGCCGTAGTAGTACGTGGTACCCGGGCGCAGCCCGTCCAGCGCCGCGTGCAGATAGAACTGGTCGACCGCGGGCAGCTTCGCGGACAGCGACGGGGTGTGCAGGTCCCGGACCTCCGCCTGGATCTTGCGTCCCAGGTCCCACGGCTTCAGCCCGACGCGCACATACGGCCGCCGCACGGCGAACGGCACCTGCCAGGAAACGCGCATCTGCGTCTTCGGGTCGGCGCCGAACGCCAGATGGCGGGCGAACGGGGCGACCAGCGAACCGTCCACCGGCGAGGCGGCGCCCGAGGTGAGCAGCGTCGGGGTGGCGGCGGGCGTGGCGTGTGCCGAACCGGCCAGCAGTCCGCCCCCGGCGACGGTTCCGGCGGTCACCGCCGAGGAGCGCAGCAGACCCCGCCGGGTCAGCTTGGTCCGCAGGTAGGCGTGTTGTTCGGGCATGCTCATCCGGGCCGCGAGCTGTTCCGGTATGCCCACGCGCGGCAGATGCGAGGGCTGGGGGGCGCTCCCCCGGGAGTCTCCAGTCATGGCCCGAATGTCCCAGCGCGCCCCGACCGGAGCGGGTCGGTGAGGTGAACGGCGGCTGACCGGCTCCCCATGTGTCCGTATGGCGGACGCCGCGTGTCAATGAATGGGACGGCGAGTAGGGTCCAGGCATGTCTCGCAGCATTCGCCTCGCAGTGATCCCCGGTGACGGTATCGGCCAGGAGGTCGTGGCCCAGGGCCTCAAGGTCCTGTCCGCCGTCCTCCCGCAGGACGTCAAGCTGGAAACCAAGGAGTACGACCTTGGTGCCAAGCGCTGGCACGCGACCGGTGACACCCTCCCCGACGAGGAACTGGCGGCGCTCAAGGAGCACGACGCGATCCTTCTGGGCGCGATCGGCGACCCCTCCGTCCCCTCCGGTGTGCTGGAGCGCGGACTGCTGCTCAAGCTCCGCTTCGCCTTCGACCACTTCGTGAACCTGCGGCCGTCGAAGCTGTTCCCGAACACCGCGACGCCGCTGGCCGGGCGCCCCGAGATCGACTTCGTCGTCGTCCGCGAGGGCACCGAGGGCCCGTACACCGGCAACGGCGGCAGCCTCCGCACCGGTACCCCCGCCGAGGTCGCCACCGAGGTCAGCGTCAACACCGCCTACGGTGTGGAGCGGGTCGTCCGGGACGCGTTCGAGCGGGCCAACGCCCGCCCCCGTAAGAAGCTGACGCTGGTCCACAAGAACAACGTCCTGGTCTACGCCGGGCACATGTGGAAGAAGATCTTCGACAAGGTCGGCGCGGAGTACCCCGAGGTCACCACCGACTATCTGCACGTCGACGCCGCGACGATCTTCTTCGTCACGCAGCCCGAGCGGTTCGACGTCATCGTCACCGACAACCTCTTCGGCGACATCCTCACCGACCTCGCCGCCGCGGTCACCGGCGGTATCGGCCTCGCCGCTTCCGGGAACATCAACCCGACCGGCGAGTTCCCCTCGATGTTCGAGCCGGTGCACGGCTCCGCGCCGGACATCGCGGGCACCGGCAAGGCCGACCCGACCGCCACGATCCTGTCGGTCGCCCTGCTCCTGCGCCACCTCGGTCTGGACGCGGAGGCCGTCCGCATCGAGGAGGCGGTCGCCACCGACCTGGAGGGCCGCGACGGCGCTGCCCGCACCACCGACGAGATCGGTGACGCGCTCGCCGCACGCGTAGCGGGCTGACGCCCGCGCCGTATCGATCGCCACACCACGGAGCGGGGGGGGCCCCAAGCCCCCCCCCCCGGGGGGGGGGGGTAAACCACGGCCCGGTGGCCCGGGGGGGTTAAACACTGAGGGGGGGGGCCCACC
>NZ_JBHYGX010000028.1:0-3479 GCF_042739975.1 Streptomyces sp. NPDC059080 | reverse complement strand
TCTGTCTTTGGGGCCCCCCCCCCCCCCCCGGGGGGGCGGCCCCCCCCCCCCCCCCACGCCCCCCCCCCCCCCCCCCGCCCCGCCCCCCCCCCCCCCCCCGCTCCGTGGTGTCGTACATCCCCTGCACGGATGTCCCGTGTACGTACCACCGGTTCGGTGGGACCCTCGCCGACGAACCGGTCCGTACCGGCGTTGCGCCGGTCAACGGGACCCGCGCACGCCCGTTCCGCGCTCGGACACCCACGAGCGATAATCGGACATGGACCGTCGGCCGCGACGACGAGGCGCCCCTGACGCCAGGGACCACCCCACGCCCGGGGCGCGCGGCCGCAACAACCGCACCGGTGCCGCACCCCGAGCATCCCGGCCCCGCCGGCTGGGCCGCCCGGCTCCGGAAGACGCAGTGAAGGACACGCATTCATGACGATGCCCACGATCGAACTCAAGCCCTCCGCGAACCCGCTGTCCGACGCCGAGCGGGAGCGGATCCTTTCGGCCCCGGGCTTCGGCCGGTACTTCACCGACCACATGGTGACGATCAGGTGGACGGAGGGCCGCGGCTGGCACGACGCCCAGCTCGTGCCGTACGCGCCGCTCTCCATGGACCCGGCGAACATGACCCTCCACTACGCGCAGACGATCTTCGAGGGGCTGAAGGCGTACCGCCGCCCCGACGGCAGCGTGGCCACCTTCCGCCCGGACGCCAACGCCCGCCGCTTCCAGGACTCCGCGCGCCGTCTGGGCATGCCCGAGCTGCCCGTCGAGACGTTCATCGCCGCCTGCGACGCGCTCGTCGCCCAGGACAAGGCGTGGGTGCCCGCCTCCGGTGAGGAGTCGCTGTACCTGCGGCCGTTCATGATCGCCACCGAGGTCGGGCTGGGCGTCAAGCCCGCCAACGAGTACATGTTCCTCGTGATCGCCTCCCCGGCGGGCGCCTACTTCGGCGGTGGCGTGAAGCCGGTCTCGGTGTGGCTGTCGAAGGAGTACGTCCGCGCGGTGCCCGGCGGCACCGGCGCCGCCAAGACCGGCGGCAACTACGCCGCCTCGCTGGTCGCCCAGGCCCAGGCCGCCGAGCAGGGCTGCGACCAGGTCGTCTGGCTGGACGCGATCGAGCGCCGCTGGATCGAGGAGATGGGGGGCATGAACCTCTACTTCGTGTTCGGCAACCGCATCGTCACCCCGGCGCTGACCGGTTCGCTGCTGCCCGGCATCACCCGCGACTCGCTGCTCTCGATCGCCGCCGACCTGGGCTACGAGGTCGCCGAGGAGCGGATCAGCGTGGAGGACTGGAAGGCGGGCGCCGCCGACGGCACGCTCACCGAGGTCTTCGCCTGCGGCACCGCCGCGGTGATCACCCCGGTCGGCTCGGTGAAGTCCGCCGACGGTGCCTGGGATGTCGCCGACGGGCAGCCCGGCGAGGTCACCATGAAGCTCCGCAGGGCGCTGCTGGACATCCAGACCGGCGCCGCCGCCGACCCGCACGGCTGGATGCACCCCCTCGGCTGATCCGTTCCGCCGCACCGGCCGCTCTCGCACCGGGGGGGCGCCCCCCCCCGGGGGGGGCCCCCGTGGGGTTAGGGGCGAGGGGGGCGCCGCCCGGCCCCAACCCCCCCGCGGAGCCCCCCCCCGCCCCCCCCCCCGAAGCCCCCCCCCCTCGGGGGCCCCGGCCCGCCCCCCGGGCCGCCCCCCCCCCGCCCCCCCCCCCGGCCGGGGGGGCCCCCCGCAGTGCGTTCAGGGCCGAGGGCGCCTCGGACGGCACCTTCCGCCGCGTCGACGCCGCACGCCTCGCCCCCCGCATACGCGCCCTCCTCGACGGCTTCGCCACCCATCTCGTCGTCGGCCTGCCGGGCACGGACCTCGCCACGGTCCGCGCGCATGTGGGGGAATTCCTCGACGAGACGCTGGGTCCGGCGTAGGGCGCGTCCCCCATGTCCTGCGCCCGCGAACGCAACGCACTCAAGTACGCGGGATCGTTGCGGACGTTGCTCTTGCCGAGCGGCCGCCGGTCGGCGACCGTGATCGGCTATGGGGAGAGAACAGTGGAAGAAGATCTGGGTCGGCTCGGCCGGGAACATGGTCGAGTGGTTCGACTGGTTCGTGTACGCCAGCTTCGCGGTGTACTTCGCGGACGCGTTCTTCCCCAAGGGGAACGACACCGCCAACCTCATGAACACCATGGGGATCTTCGCGGTCGGCTTCTTCCTGCGCCCCGTCGGCGGCTGGCTGCTCGGCCGGGTCGGTGACCGCAAGGGCCGCAAGGCGGCGCTCACCCTGACCGTCACCCTGATGTCCGCCTCGGCGGTCCTCATCGCCGTCGCCCCCACCTACGCCGTCGCGGGCTACGGCGGCGTCGCCGTCCTGCTGATCGCCCGGATGCTCCAGGGCCTCTCCGTCGGCGGTGAGTACGCGGCCAGCGCCACCTACCTCACCGAGGCGTCCGCCCCCGGGCAGCGCGGTTTCGCCTCCAGCTTCCAGTACGTGTCGATGACCGCGGGCCAGCTCCTCGGCCTCGGCCTGCTGATCGTCCTCCAGCGCACCCTGTCCGACGTGGCGCTGCACAGCTGGGCCTGGCGCATCCCGTTCATCATCGGCGCGCTCGGCGCCGCCATCGTCTTCTACCTGCGCCGCAACATGCTGGAGACCGACGTCTACGCCGCCGACGAGGACGCCGCCACCGACCCCGACCGTGGCACCCTCAAGGCGCTGCTGGCCCACAAGCGTGAGGCGTTCCTCGTCATCGCGCTGACCATGGGCGGCACCGTGGCGTACTACACGTACACGACGTACCTCACCAAGTACCTTTCGGGCAGCGCCGGGATGGAGAAGTCCACGGCGTCGCTGGTGAGTTTCTGCGCGCTGTTCCTCTTCATGTGCCTCCAGCCGTTCGCAGGACGGCTCTCCGACCGGATCGGCCGCCGTCCGCTGCTGATCACCTTCGCGATCGGCTCGACGTTCCTGACCGTGCCGATCATGACGCTGCTGCGGCACGCCGGTTCCTTCTGGCCCGCGCTCGGCCTCTCGCTGCTGGCACTGGTCATCGTCACCGGCTACACCTCGATCAACGCCTGTGTGAAGGCGGAGCTGTTCCCCACCGGCATCCGCGCCCTCGGCGTCGCCCTGCCGTACGCCATCGCCAACGCCCTCTTCGGCGGCACCGCCGAGTACGTCGCCCTCTGGTTCAAGAACGGCGGCATCGAATCCGGCTACTACTGGTACGTCGCCGGATGCGCCGCCGTCTCCCTCGTCGTCTACCTGTCGATGCGCGAGACCCGCACCATCGACCTGCACCGCGTCGGCAAGGACGGTGCCGCGCCGGGCGCACCCGCCCCGGCCACCGGGCGGGCCCCCGCCTGACCCGCCCCACCGGGCCGGACGCCAGCCGTCCGGCCCGCCCCGCACCACGGCGCCCGTACGGACCCTGACCGGCGGACGCCCTGCCACGACGCCCCGGGCCCGGTCCCCCCCGAGCCGGCCCGGGC
>NZ_JBHYGX010000027.1:62916-76863 GCF_042739975.1 Streptomyces sp. NPDC059080 | reverse complement strand
CGGGGCGGGGGGGGCGGGGGGCGCGGCGGGGGGGGGGGGGGCGGCGGGGGGGGGGCGGGGGCGGGGGGGGGCGGGGGGGCCCCCCCCCCCGCGCCCGGTGGCGCGTCCGGCGGGCTGGGGCCGGTCGGTGCGGCCGGTGAGGCACTGAAGGGCGGCCAGCAGGCGGTCGCGGCGGTCGGCGAGGGCGTGCTCACGAGCGAGGACACTCGACAACCAGCCCAGTTCGGCGCGGAGTTGGTCGGCCCACGCCTCCTCGGTCAGCGGCCGGAAGGTGTGCAGGGTGGCGCTGATCCGGCGGGCGGCGCGGCGCAGCTGCCGGGCGGCCTCCTCGGTGCCGTCGGCGTCCGAACCGCTCTCGCGGTGCTGCCGCAGGCTGCGCAGGAAGTCCGCGGACCGGTCGTGGAGATACCCGGCGAGGGCCTGCCCGGCGGTGACACCGTCGGGCGCCGTCTCCCCCGTCCCCGTCGCCCCCTTGGAGGAGCACCCGTACGGGCCGGGTCCGTCCACCACCGCGGCCCGGGTGCCGCCCCCCGGGCCGGGCTCGGGTCCGTTGCCGATGCCGATGAGACCGCCCGGCCCCCCGGCCGGAAGGTCAGGTCGCTGGGCCACGCCGGCGCCTCCGCGCGTCAATGAGCATTTCCTGTACGTTGCGCAACGGCTTACCGTCCGCGTCGACCGCGTTCCGGATCCATTCGCCGTCGGGGCCGAGGTGCCAGGACGATGTCGTATCCGACGTCCCGGTCTCCAGCAGCCTGTTGAGGGCGGCGCGGTGCGCGGGGTCGGTGACCCGCACCAGCGCCTCGATCCGCCGGTCGAGGTTCCGGTGCATCATATCGGCGCTGCCCAGCCACACTTCGGGCTCGCCGGCGTTGCCGAAGGCGAAGACGCGGGAGTGCTCCAGGAAGCGGCCGAGGACGCTGCGGACCCGGATGTTCTCGCTCAGTCCGGGCACCCCGGGGCGCAGCGCGCAGATGCCGCGTACCCATATGTCGACGGGCACCCCGGCCCGGGAGGCGCGGTAGAGCGCGTCGATGACCGCCTCGTCGACGATGGAGTTGACCTTGATGCGGACATAGGCGGGGCGGCCCGCCCGGTGGTGGGTGATCTCCTTGGCGATCCGCTGGAGCAGCCCTTCGCGCAGCGAGCGGGGGGCGACCAGCAGGCGGCGGTAGGTGGCGCGCCGGGAGTAGCCGCTGAGCCGGTTGAAGAGGTCGGAGAGGTCCGCGCCGACCTGCGGGTCGGCGGTGAGCAGGCCGAGGTCCTCGTAGAGCCGGGCGGTCTTGGGGTGGTAGTTGCCGGTGCCGACGTGGGCGTAGCGGCGGAGCGTCTCGCCTTCCTGGCGGACGACGAGCGACAGCTTGCAGTGCGTCTTGAGGCCGACGAGCCCGTAGACGACGTGGCA
This sequence comes from Streptomyces sp. NPDC059080, assembly GCF_042739975.1. Taxonomy (NCBI): domain Bacteria; kingdom Bacillati; phylum Actinomycetota; class Actinomycetes; order Kitasatosporales; family Streptomycetaceae; genus Streptomyces; species Streptomyces sp. NPDC059080. The sequence goes on along the minus strand of NZ_JBHYGX010000027.1, from coordinate 75,461 downwards.
GCCGGCCTCCTCCAGCTTCCGCGCCCATGTGATGTTGGCCTGCTCGTCGAAGCGGGCCTTGATCTCGACGAGGACGAGGACCTGCTTGCCGGATTCGGCGGCGTCGATCAGCGCGTCGACTATCGGCGAGTCGCCCGAGGTGCGGTACAGCGTCTGCTTGATCGCCAGGACGTCCGGGTCGGCGGCCGCCTGCTCCAGGAACGCCTGGACGGAGGTGGAGAACGAGTCGTACGGGTGGTGCAGCAGGACGTCCCGGGCGCGCACCGCGGCGAAGATGTCGGGCGCGGACGCGGACTCGACCTCGGCGAGGTCGCGGTGGGTCCCGGCGACGAACGTGGGGTACTTCAGCTCGGGCCGGTCCAGCACGCCGATGCCGAAGAGCCCGGTGAGGTCGAGGGGGCCGGGCAGCGGGTAGACCTCGGCCTCGGAGATCTTCAGTTCCTGAACGAGCAGGTCGAGGACGGACGGGTCGATGGACTCCTCGACCTCCAGCCGCACCGGCGGCCCGAAGCGGCGCCGCATCAGCTCCTTCTCCAGCGCCTGGAGGAGGTTCTCCGCGTCGTCCTCCTCCACCTCCAGGTCCTCGTTGCGGGTGACCCGGAACATGTGGTGGGCGCGGACCTCCATCCCCGGGAACAGCTCCTCCAGGTGGGCGGCGATGACGTCCTCCAGGGGGACGTAGCGCTGCGGGGAGGCTTCCAGGAAACGGGAGAGCAGCGGCGGGACCTTGACCCGCGCGAAGTGGTCGTGGCCGCTGGCCGGATTGCGGACGACGACGGCGAGGTTGAGCGAGAGGCCGGAGATGTATGGGAAGGGGTGCGCGGGGTCGACGGCCAGCGGGGTGAGGACGGGGAAGATCTGCTGGCGGAAGAGGGTGAACAGGCGGGCCTGTTCCTTCTCGGTCAGCTCGGGCCAGCGGATGAGGTGGATGCCCGCGTCGGCGAGGGCGGGGGCGACGTCCTGCTGGTGGCAGGCGGCGTGCCGGGCCATGAGCTCCCGCGAGCGGGTCCAGATGAGGTCGAGGACCTCGCGGGGCTGGAGGCCGGAGGCGGAGCGGGTGGCGACGCCGGTGGCGATGCGGCGCTTGAGTCCGGCGACGCGGACCATGAAGAACTCGTCGAGGTTCGACGCGAAGATCGCCAGGAAGTTGGCGCGCTCCAGCAGCGGGGTGGCCGGGTCCTCGGCCAGCTCCAGCACCCGTTCGTTGAACGCCAGCCAGCTGCGCTCGCGGTCGAGGAACCGTCCGTCGGGCAGCTCGTCGCCGCCCGCCCCGGGGGCGGCGGTCTCCTCGTACGTGTCCGGATCGGAGTCGAGGTCGGGCGCCAGCTCCGGGATGCCCGGGGCAACCGCGTTCGGGCGGTGGGCCGCGAGGGAACCGACCGACGGCTGGGCCGCGGGGCCCCGGTCCGGCGTCGCCACGGCGGTCCGTGGCGGGGCCGGCTCGCCGGTCGCGGTGGGGACCTGAGCGCTCGGCTGCTGGTTCATGTCCCCATTCTTCCGCGCCTCGTGCGTTCCAGGCGCGTCGGACGGGTACACGGCTGAGAGCCGCGGTGGGGGAACGTTCGGCACAGCGGGCTGCATTCACCGATGCTCGCAAGCGCGTCTTAACCACCGGTAACGCAAACGTGGCGACCAGGCAAGCGGGGCCCTACCGGGCGGGGACGGGGCGCGGGATACGGGGGCGCGCGGGGCGCGCCGGGGCGGCGGAATCCGGCCCTCGCGCGGGGTGCGCGGGGCCCCCGTATGCTCTATTTGGGCCGATTGAAGTCGATTGAAGTAGAACACCCTGCTGCGGCGCGGCGGTCTGCGGTGCGGTCGAGCCACCTGGACCCGCTCCAGGATGACCGAGGCACGGTCAGGCGTGAGCGAGGAAGTCGACGGCGCGGTCGTCGAGTGCGGCTGCGCACCGTACGCCGCGGGCCCGGTAGCGGGCGAGGTCGCGGCGCATGCCGGTGAGGGCCTTGGTGGTGCGTGCGGAGCGTACGCCGTCCATGTGGTCCATCGCCCGGCCCCAGGTGGCACACGCCTGCTCGATGCCGCCCTCGGCGGCCTGCATCTCGGCCTGCGCGACCAGGTCCAGGGCGACGATACGTGCGTAGGTCCCGGGCGGCCGGCTCGCCGCCGCCGCACCGTACATCGCCGCGGCCCGACGCCGGTCGCCGAGCGTTTCGAGGACCTTGGCCGTCCTGCTGTGCACGGTGGCGACGGGCGGTCCCCACGACAGTGCCCAGAACGGCACGCCGTCCCCCTTCTCCGAACTTATGGCGGTGCGGGCGCGTTCGATCTCCCGGACGGCCTCCTGCCGCTGCCCCGCCTTGGCAAGGGCATGTGCGTGGGTGACGGCGAACAGCGCCTCGGTCTGGGCATCGACCCGCCCACGGACCCTGTCGACGGCGGAGGCGGCCAGGGACAGGCAGTGCTCCGGGCGGTGCAGTTTCATGCCCTGCTGGGACATGGTGCGCATGACGAACGCGTCGTGCCCGGTGACCCCGGACTCATGGGCGAGGGCGTACGACTGGAGGTAGTACCTCTGTGCAGCGCCCTGCTGACCTGCGTCGTACGCCTTCCAGCCGAGCAGGTGCACGCCACGGGAGGCGGCGGAAAGCATGTGCTGGCGCACCTCATCGGACCGGAAGCGGCCTCGGCACAAGGCAGCGACGTCGTCGCGCAGGTACTGCACGAGTGCGCTGCGGCCGTGTTGCCCCCCGTGGCGTTCGTCCATCTCGGAGAAGACACACACCATGTCACGCACCGCAGCGACTTCGGCCATCCCGACGATCCGGCCGGTGCGAGCCGCGGCCGTGCGCTCCGCGATCTCCCGGACGCGCGACAGCGGCAGCGCGGCGGCGGCCACGGAGTATGCGGAATGGGCGAGGAACCGGCGCCGGTCCAATTCGAACCTCCACATCGGTAGCAGGACATCGATCGGGTCGGAGTCCAGCGGAAGGCCGATGCTGTCATCCTCCGGGGCGGATTCCCCCGCAGACCCAGGTCCCGGAGGGTCAGCAGCCGGCCGAGCTTGCGGGACAGAGCCACCGCGAGGCAACGCCCCGCGTCGCCCGCCGGTGGCACTCCAGCGATCCAGTGAGCGATGGATGACTTGCTGGTGCGCAGCACCGTGCCGGATTCGGCGGCCACCGCGCAAACGGCAGCGGCAAGGGCCGCGTAGGTCAGTCCCGACTCGTCGACGAGGCCCTTGAGCGGGACGTTCGGTGCGCGCTTGGCCATCAACACCTCTTCGTTGAACACGTTGAACAACTTGGCGCGCCCGACACCGTACTGCCGCGTGCCAGCTCACCCCCGCAGGGACGACGGAACACCCCCTGCTCGCTCCGGCCAACTGGGAGCCCCGGAAGAACGGCTGACTCACCGTGTCGGTCCACCGCCACCGGCTCAACTACGGAGCACCGGCTCCGACCGGAAGTCCGTCGCCGAGGCTCCGCCGCAACCCGCCAACGGCGCCCGGCCCGCCCGGGAAAGGGCAGGCCGGGCGCCGTCGCGCCACAGGGAGCAGGTCGCAGGTGAGGCCGCTCAGCCGAACTGCCGCCGTACCACCCGGTAGATCACCGCCGTCACCACCGCGGCCAGCGCGAGGGCGATGCCCGACTCGACCAAGGCCATCGGCCAGTGCTGGGCGGCCGGGTGCTGGACGATGTACGAGCCGCCGTCGACGTGGTGGACCTTCAGGCACTCCTCGACGTCGGGTCCGGCGGGGCAGGTGCCCTGCGGGAGGCGTTCACCGCTGGTGGTGAGGCTGCCCTCCCCCAGGACCCAGGCGTTGTCCGGGAGCGTGCCGCCGTGCGGGAAGTCCGTGGTCACGGGCGGCAGCAGATGCTTCCTGACGCTCATGAACGCCAAGGTCAGGGCGCCGGTGACACCGAGGGTGACGACCATCGACGCAACGGTCCGGCGGATCAGCAGCCCGGCCAGCGTGCCGACCGCGAGCGCCAGCAGGCTCTGGGCGACGGGCACCGGCCCGAGCGCCAGGAACTCGGAGTGGGAGTACCAGTAGGCGCCCAGCGTCTCCTGGCCGCCGGAACGCCACATCCACAGGTAGCCCGCGGCGAGCCCGGCGGCGGTGACGGTCACCAGCGCGGCGGGCAGCGCCAGCTTCGCGGTCAGCCAGCGCAGCGGTCCGACGGACTGGGTCAGCGCGACCTTGTGGGTGCCGTTCTCCAGCTCCTGGGCGAGCAGCGGCGCGCCGACGAACAGACCGGCCAGCGCGGGCAGCATCACCAGCAGCATCTGCGCCAGCCGGAAGGTCTGCCCGTACGCCGCCCGGAAGTCCTCCACCGCGCCCTGGACGCCCTCGCAGCGCGGGTTGGTGGAGATCAGCGCGCAGCCCGCGATGTCGTGCTGGGCGAGGTACCCGGACATCAGGCCGCCCTGCACCACCATCCCGATGCCGCCGGCCACCAGCAGGGCGAGCAGGCCGATCGCCATGCCCCGGTTCTGCCGCCACACCAGCCACAGCAGACCGACCCGCCGGCTCGTCCTGGCGGGGCGGCCCGCCGCCCCGGCTGTCCGGTGCTCCGTCGCCGTGCTCATACCGTCACTCCTTCGTTGCCGTGCAGTTCCCACCTGTGTCCGCGGCGGTTCGCGCCGCCCTGCCGCCGTCCGCGCGGGATGCCGGACAGCAGCGGTCCGCCGGTCGTCCGGAACGCCGTGCCGCCCCGGGGTGCGGCCCCGTTGCGCGGCAGTCCCGGGACGCCCGGCCGTTGCCAGAGCCGGGGGCCCGCCGGTGCGGCGCCGGACGCGGGGAGCGCGGGCGCCCCGGGCGAGCGCAGATAGCCGAGCAGCAGCTCTTCCAGCGACGGTTCGGCGACCTCCCACGGCCCGTCGAGCGGCCCCTGCCGCCGTACCAGCGCGGTGTAGCGCCGCCCCGACCACTGCGCGTCGACGACCGGCTGCGCGGCGAGCCCGGCAGGCATCGCCCCGGGCCGCTCAGCGGTGCCCAGCAGCAGCCCGTGCGCGCAGATCACGTCGTCGACCTCGCCCGCCAGCCGGACCCCGCCGCCACCCAGCAGAAGCAGGTGATCGCAGATCCCGTCCAGCTCGGCGAGGGCGTACGAGGAGATCACCAGGGTGGTGCCGTACACCGCCGCCTGCTCCATCAGCTGGGCGGCGACCTCGTGCCGGGTCAGCGGGTCGAGTCCGGCGAACGGCTCGTCCAGCAGCAACAGTTCGGGTCCCTTCGCGAGCGCCAGCGCCAGCGCGAAGCGGGCGTACCGCTCCGCCGGCAGGTCCCCGACCCGCGCCGTCAGCGGCACCCGGCCCGTCTCCAGCACCCGCGCGGCGCGCGCCGTCTGCCAGGGCCCGTCGTGCCGGGCGCGGGCGTGCCGCAGCGCCTCGGCGACGGTGCGCCAGGTCCGGGTGACCCGCTCGCGGCCGAGGTACGCGACCCGGCCTCGCCCGTCCGCCGTCCTGGGGTCGGCGCCGAAGACGCGGACGGTGCCCTCGGTGGGGCGGAGGCGCCCGGCGGCGAGGGCGAGGAGCGTGCTCGAACCCGCGCCGGGCGGTCCGACCAGCGCGCAGATGCGCCCGGCGGGCAACCGGAACGTGCAGTCCCGCAGCTCACCGTGGCGCCGGTCGCGCCTGCCGAGGCCGGTCGCCTCCATCGCCGTACCCCTCGAAGTACCCCTCGAAGCACCGCCGAGGGGGCCACTCATCGCCCGTCGCACCCGCACACCCCTCATTCCACTAATTAAGTAGTGGAAGAGTGCGGGAAAAGGGCTGCGCATGTCAACCCGAGCTGACTACGCTCCCCCGATGACCACCGCCACGCACCCGCCGCTCCCCTACACGCCGCCCTACCCGCTGCGCACCGAACGCCTCGACCTCCGCCCGGTGACCGGCGACGACTTCGCCGCCATCCACGCCTACCAGCGCCTCCCCGAGGTCTGCCGCCACCTCTACTGGGGCCCGCTCGACGAGGCCGGATCGCGCGAGTCCGTCGCCAAGAAGGCCGCCCTCACGACGCTGCGCGCCGAGGGCGACGTCCTCCAACTCGCCGCCGTCGTCCGCGAGACCGGCACTCTTGTCGGCGACGTCTGCCTCGTCTGGAAGAGCGCCGCCCACCGCCAGGCGAGCATCGGCTACGTCTTCCACCCCGCCCACCACGGCCACGGCTACGCCACCGAGGCCAGCCGCGCCCTCCTCGCCCTCGGCTTCGACCACCTCGGACTCCACCGCATCCAGGCCGAGTTGGACGCCCGCAACACCGCCTCCGCCCGCCTCCTGGAACGCCTCGGCATGCGCCGCGAGGCCCATCTCGTGGAGAACGAGTTCCTGGACGGGGAGTGGTCCGACGAGGTCGTCTACGCGATGTTGGCGCGGGAGTGGGAGGCACTGCGGGCGGCGGATCCGGGGGCGGCGCCGACCGCTTGAGCCGTGGCCACCTCCCTCTCAAGGGCGGAGGGCCGGGACCGAGGCGCAATTCGGGCCGAAACTCTGAAAAAACTCAAGTCCCTTGCTACACACAGAGCACGAATGACACGGTTGTTCACATGGCAGCCATTGCGGGACTGAGCGGAAAGCACGACGTCGTACCAACCATCCGGGACGCGGACGTGATCGTGGCGGCGCTGCGCCAGGCACTGGCCGAGGCATCACCCGAGGAGCGCCCGGGTCTGGAGCGCGCCGCCGCCCTCGCGGAGTCCACCGCCGCGGCCACCGAGGGCCAGATGCGCGCCCGCTGGGTCCACTCCCGGCTGGCAGCCGTCGGCTTCACCGGAGACCTCACCTCGGTCGCGGCGGTCAAGGCGCTGCGCCGGGCGGAGCCGAAACTGAGCCTGCTGGCGGCGGTCCAACTGCAGAAGGCAGCCATGAACCATCCGCAGTGACCCGGTAGGGCGACCGTTGCCCGGCCTTACGCGGCGGCCCTGCCTCACGCGGCGGCCGGGCCGGGCGCGGCGCGAGGCCGGGCGTTACGCGGCGGCCGGGCCGTGGGCTCCCACCCCGGGACCCGTCGCTTCCGCCTTCGCGCCCGGCGCCCCAGCCCCCGCACCGCCGATCTCCGCCGCCAGATCCACCACCGTGCACCGCCGCAACTCCACCACCAGTTGCGATGCCAGGAACCACGCCGCGTGCGGATGCCCGTACGGCAGGAATCCGTCCTCCGACGCGGCGGCGAGCCGCCCCCCGCTCGGCGCGTGGAACCCGCCGTACACCCCGCGCACGCGCGCCTTCCGCACCCGTACGGCGACCGGATCGCCCAGATGCGGGCAGTGCCGCACCGCGACCGCCGCGCACCCCCCGCAGACCGGCGGCTTCATCCCGTACGCCCCCTCCGGCCACCCCGGCGCGCGCCCCGCCGACCGCGGCAGCAGGAACAGCACCCCGCGCCCGGTCCGCCCCGCCGGCCCCCCGCACACCTGGCACAGCCCCTCCAGCAACGCCCGCCGCTGCCGCACCGGATGCACCACCCGAAACCGCGGCCGCCCCTCCCCCGGCGCCTCCCCGATCCGGCTCCACAACACCCCGTGCGCGTCCCGGTCCCCGGCCACCTCGTCCCGGTACGCCAGCCCCGCCCCGTCCGCCCGCACGGTCAGCGAACGTACGGCCACCCGTTCCCCACTCCAGGCGGTGATGTACGGAACGGGCACCTTGCCGTGTCCTTCGGAATGCAGCATGGCCGTCGGCCTCCTTGTCGCGCGGTTCGCGTCGCACTCCCGGGTGAAGTCGGCCCGGGATGTGCTCAGTTGGTCATCTGGGCAACGCGCCGGGCAATAAAGTGGCACCAGTTGAACCAGCGGCATTCAAGTTCGCCGCCTGCGCCGGTGCGGCGTGTGCCCACATGAGGAGAGGCCACAGCGTTGGACGAGACCACCCCACCCGAGCACTTGAATCCACTACAACGCTTCGGCCGCGACGTCAGAGAGGTACGCCTGGCCCGCAAGCTCACCCAGAAGCACCTCGCCAAGTCGACGGGCTACTCCGATGGCTATGTGAGCAAGGTCGAGTCCGGCACGCTGCTGCCCAGACCCAGCATGAAGTTCGCCAAGGGCTGCGATGTGGCCTTCGGCACCGGCAAGTTGTTCACCGGAATGCTGGAACGGATCGAGGAGGGCGACCACCCGAGCTGGTTCGTCCCGTACCTCAACCTGGAGAAGAAGGCGACGCGGATACTGGATTACTCGGCGAACCTCGTGATGGGGCTTCTTCAGACGGAGGCGTACGCGCGGGCCGTGTTCCGCGCCTCGCACCCACGCGAGGACGCCGACCTGATCGAGGGCCGGGTAGCCGCGCGCGTGCGCCGTCGCGAACTCTTCGAGCAGGAGAACCCGCCATTGTTGTGGGTGATCCTTCAGGAAGGGTGCCTGAGAACAGCCGTCGGCGGCAGCGACGTCATGGCCGGGCAGCTCGAATATCTGCTGGAGGTCGCAGCCTCACCCCACGTCGACCTCCAGATCCTGCCCTTCTCGGCCGGGGCGCCAGGGGCGCACGAGAGGCCCTTCACGTTGCTGGCCTTCGACGACTCCCCGACAGTGCTGTATGCAGACGGCCCGCAGGGAGGCAAGCTGTACGACTCCGACCCCACCGTCTCGCTGCACCTCGACAGCTACGATCGCCTGCGGGCACACGCGCTGTCCCCCACAGAGTCGCTGGCCCTCATCAAGTCCCTACTGAAGGAGTACCGGTCATGACCACCCGCATCGATCTTTCGGCCGTCGAGTGGATCAAGTCCTCGTACAGCGACGGCGACGGCGGCCAGTGCGTCGAGTTCTCCCGCACCTTCACCTGGGTCAAGTCCTCGTACAGCGGCGGCGACGGCGGCCAGTGCCTCGAATTCGCGCCCGCCGCGCAGGCGCACGGCATCGTCCCCGTCCGCGACAGCAAGAACCCCGACGGACCCGCGCTCGTCTTCCCCGCCGGGCACTGGACGGCGTTCGTCACAGCCCTCAGGGGTGGGGAGTTCGAGGCCGTCTGACATCCGGCTGCACGCCGACTCCCACCAAAGGAGCCCCGCGCATGAGCACCAGCCTGGACCTGACCACCACCGAGTGGATCAAGTCGTCCTACAGCGGCGGCAACGGCGGCCAGTGCCTCGAATTCTCCCGCACCTTCACCTGGACCAAGTCCTCCTACAGCGACGCCAACGGCGGGGACTGCGTCGAGTTCTCCCGCAGCCTCACCTGGACCAAGTCGACCCACAGCGATGCCAATGGCGGGCAGTGCCTCGAATTCTCCCGCTCCCTCGCCTGGACCAAGTCGTCCCACAGCGGCGGCAACGGCGGGGCGTGCCTCGAATTCTCGCCCGCCCTCACCCAGGCCCACGGCATCGTCCCCGTCCGCGACAGCAAGAACCCCGACGGACCCGCGCTGGTCTTCCCCGCCGGGCACTGGTCGGCGTTCGTCAAGGCCCTGAAGGGCGGGGAGTTCGGGGCCGTGTGAGCGCCGAAAGGCCGCTGACCCCCGGTGCTGCATACCGGGGTCAGCCCCGTCGGGCAAGGCGTCAGCGGGGCCCACGCCCCGCCACGCGCTGGTTGGCTAGTGTGAAATCACCGAGTTGAGGCCGGCGGGAGGGATGGACTCCATGAGCAGCGGCAATAACGCCTGGGCCGAGGGACAGGGCCGCGTATTCCAAGCCTCCGGTGACCAGCACATCACCGAACAGCACTACTACGGCTCCAACTGGACGGGGCCCGATACGGTACGCCGTCCCGCAGTCGGTCGCGCCCCGGTTGTCCTGCGCGACCGCTCCGGAGAGATGGACCGCCTGCGCGCCGCTGTCGAACCCGGCGTAGGCAACTGCGTCTACGTCCTCCACGGCCTTGGCGGCTGCGGCAAGACCGCTGTCGCGTACGCACTGTTCCAGGACGCCACCGGTCAGGCCGGTCGCATCGGCCTGTGGGTCAACGCCTCCGACTCCGCTTCCTTACGGGCCGGGATGCTTGCGGTCGCAGCTGACCGCGGTGCCTCCGACGGTGAATTGATGGGAGCGCGCAGCGGATTACGCCCCGCGGCCGATCTGGTCTGGCACTACCTGGACCACTCCGATCAGCCCTGGCTCCTGGTCCTCGACAACGCCGACGACCCCAGCGTCCTCCGCGACGGCGGCTGGCTCCGCGCCAGCCCCACCGGCACTGTCGTCGTCACCACCCGGCAGGCGGCGACCCACTGGTGGCCCGGTGCCGAGCTCCTTCAATTCGGTGTCCTCCCGCGCGAAGAGGCCGCTCTCGTTCTCCACGATCTGGCGCCCCATGCGGGATCAGTGCAAGACGCAGCAGAGGTCGCCGATCGCCTTGGCCGCCTCCCCCTGGCACTTACTCTGGCCGGTGGATTCCTCGCCCGTCAGGTCATCACTCCTTGGACCCTCGCCGACTACGGCCATCAGCTCGACGGCAGTTCCGGCCTCGACCCCATCGAACTCATCGACCAAGGCGCCATCGCCGTCGGTGGTGACTCACGCCACCTGCTCAGCCGCACCTGGCAACTCTCCCTCGACGCCCTCACCGCCCAAGGGCTCCCCGAAGCCGGCCGCCTCCTGCGCCTCCTCGCATGCTGGGCCAACGACCCACTGCCTTTGTCGATCCTCTCCGGAACGGAACTCGGCCCGGAACTCCCTGGATCCCACGTCGAAACAGCGCTTCGGGGGCTCCTCGACCATTCCCTCAGCGAGCTTGTCTCCCGCGACATTCGGTGCCTTCGCACCCATGGCGTCCTCCTCGACAGCGTCGCCCGCACCACCCCCGCCGACCAACGAGAGCAGCTTGCGGCCACAGCTTCCCAGCTGCTACTCACCGCGCTGCCGGAGGTCCCCGACCGCGGAGCGCAAGAACCGCACGTGAACCTCCTCGCGCCACATGTGATTGCCCTCCTGAAGAGAGCCGTTCACTGGACAGTCAGCCAACCGACAGTGGAAGCTGCAGCAGAGAGCGCCCGCAGGATCGCCACTGCCGTCCACCGATCCGGCGACTACGCCTCAGCGCTAGCCCTGAGCAGCCGGGCTGTGGAGCTCGTAGCCCCGAGGCTCGGCAAAGAAAATGTTTCGGTCATCCGACTGCGCCAACGTGCAGGACGTGCTCTTTTCCGTCTTGGGCGATTCGAGGAGTCCGAGGCCCTGTACCGAGAGGTGCTAGAAATCTGCGAAAGGACGCTGGGGGCAGAGGCGCCAGATACTCTGGAGACACGCTTGAAGCTCTCCGGCCCACTCGTGAACCTTCATCGCGAAGCAGATGCCATCTCACTTATTCGGCAAGCAGTCGAAGGCCGCATTCGACTGTTCGGAGCCAAGCACCCACTTTCCATTCTCGCGCGGACGTCCCTTCTGGGAGAGTCCACGAATCCAGAAGATATTGCGGCAGAGTCGGCGCTGGTCATGGACTGCCATCGCCATTTCGGGGAGAACCATCCCATCACACTTCGAGTAGAACTCGACTACGCGTACGCCCTCCGTCGCGCAGGAAAACCGGCGGACGCTCTCCCTCACATCCGCGCGGCTTTCACAGGACACGTACAACGTTTTGGATCCGATTATCCCATCACGCTGAACGCGCGATCTACGTTAAGTGCAGTCCTGACCGCACTCGGACACCATGCGGAGGCAATCGAGCACGCAAAGGCGCTCGTGGAGGGACGGACCAGAGTACTTGGGCCCGAACACCCCTGGACGCTTTACGCTCGGGAACTCTTGGATCAAAATCGACGCGCACAAAGCGGGATGTGAAACTCCACAGATGTGCGGCAGTGCGGGTGTGAGGTGCTTTCCCGCTGCTGCCCGCCGGACGTGCCACCGAGCCGAATCCCCCCGCCCCCGGCACACCGATCGGAAGCCCGCTTCCCCCGGTGCTGCACACCGGGGGAAGCGGGCTTCCTCCCTCGTCACCGCGCGGCGGGACCCACGACCCACCGCGCGGTGGCCGGTCAGCGGTTGTAGATCGGCATGATCGCCTTGCTGTCGTCGCACCACACCTCGTGGTACCCGTTCGCCTGGGCGTACTGCAGCTCCGTCGCCTCGCACTCCGCCTTCGAGGGGTACCGCTCGGCGCCGACGGGAACCCAGCCGTCGCCGGGCGGCGGGGCGGCGAACGCGCTGGCGGCGGAGAGCGGGATGGATACCGCCGCGGCGCCGATCGCGAGACCGACACCGATACGGGAACGCCAGGACTTCATCTCTTCCTCCATGTGGGGGCGGGCTCCATGTGGGGGCGGGGCCGCATTCGACACCGCCGCGGAAACACACACCACCCGTTGCCAAGCCCCCCTCGATACAGGGACGTTGATGGTGCGTGTTTTTCATGGAGAGAGACGCGGGCCCGGAGGAGGAAGTTCGCCGGGAAGCGCGGATTTCTCGGGTCTGCCCCGCCGTGGGAGCAACCCTGGTGCGTACGGGCAAGTCCCGGGATAGTCCGCGTAATGCGGGGGCAAAGCGGCAAGCCGTCGGGTGAATGAGGGAACGATCGGCCCTCCCGCTGCATCTCCATGCCGAGGGCCCCCCCGCCCGCCCCCCGGGGCGGGGGGCGGGGGGGGGGGGTGGGGGGGGGGGGCGGGGGCCCGGGGGGAAAACAGGTTCGGGGAGGGGGGGTGCTAGGCCCCGGGGTTGT
>NZ_JBHYGX010000027.1:0-62906 GCF_042739975.1 Streptomyces sp. NPDC059080 | reverse complement strand
GGGGCAAAGCGGCCCCCCGGGGGGGTGACTGGGGGCCTCCCCGGCCCTCCGGCGCTCCTCTCGTTCGGGGGCCCCCCCCCCGGGGGCCCGGGGCCGGGGGCCCTCGGGGCGGCAGACGGACGGGGCTCAGGTCTCCGAGCGGTACATCAGGTCCGTCTCGTGCGTGACGAAGCCCAGGCGTTCGTACACGGTGACGGCGGCCGTGTTGTCCGCGTCGACGTAGAGCATCACGGTCGGCAGGCCCTCGGCGGCCAGGTGACGCAGGCCGATCGTGGTGAGGGCCTTGCCGAGGCCGCCGCCCTGGGCGCCGGGGCGGACGCCGAGGACGTAGACCTCGCCGAGGCCCTCGTCGGCGTGCACCTTCGTCCAGTGGAAGCCGAGCAGCGTGCCCTCCCGCTCCGCGAGGAAGAAGCCCTTCGGGTCGAACCATGCCTCGGCCTTGCGGGCGTCGAGGTCGCGCTGGGTCAGCGAGCCCTGTTCGGGGTGGTGCGCGAAGGCGGCGGCGTTCACCTCCAGCCAGGCGGCGTCGTCCTGGCCAGGCTGGAAAGTGCGGATCGTCACGCCGTCGGGGAGCCGCGGTTCGGACAGGTCCAGGTGGGCCAACGGGCGGCGCATCTGGCGCAGTTCGCGGAATTTCGTCAGGCCGAGGGTCTGCGCCAGATGCCGGGCGGCGGCGTGCCCGCCGTGGGCCCAGACGCGCAGGCGGCGGCCGGACTGGGCGAGCAGTTCGCTGCCGAGCGCCCGGCCGTGGCCGCGGCCGCGGTGCGCGGGGTGGACGACCAGCTCGGCGGCGGGCGCCTCCACCGGGTCGGTGTCCTCCAGCTGGCCGTAGCCGACCAGCTCGGCGCCGCCCTCGGCCTCCTCGGACGGTACGGACACCAGCAGGTGCCGCACCCCTTCCCGGGCCCCGCCGCGCAGCTGGAGCCGTCCCTGTTCGGACACGGCGGGCTGCCCGTCGGTCCGCGCGGCCTGCTCGATCAGCGCGAGCACCTCGGCGGCTTCCTGGGGCGTGAGCGTGTCGGCGACCCGAATCCGGCGGCCGGTGGGGCCCATCTCCTGTGCAGCGTCAGTCATGCTCCGAAGCGTACGGCCCCGGGGCCCGGCCCGGACGGACTCCGGGGGACGGCCCGGACGGACTCCGGGGGACGGCCCGTACGGACTCCGGGGGACGGCCCGTACGGGCCCGGGTCCCGTACGGGCCGGAGCCTTAAGGGCGACCCGTACGGGCACCGGGGCCCGGGGGTGACCCGTACGGGCCCGGCGTCTCAGGGCCGACCCGTACGGGATGCCGGCGTCTCAGGGGCGCCCCGTACGGGTCCGGGCAGGTGTCAGCCTGCGGTCATCGCCTGCTTGACCGTCGCACGGCCGGGCCGGGGCGGTGTGTCGCCGTGCGACGGCGACCGGTCCGGGCACAGGGGCCTGTTGCGCTACGCGCGTTGACCATAGGCTGCGTCCGCCCGGACGCGTCGGCGTGCCGGCACCGCAGCCCCGCCCGGCCGCCCGCACCCGCGCGGCGCCGCCGGGTGCCCGGTCCATGGAAGGGATCCCATGCAAGCGACACCCCAACGGCGCCGCCTCGTGCGCAGACTGACGGCCGGAGCCGCGGTGCTGGCCGCCGCCACCGCGGTCACCGCGGCGTCCCTGCCGTCCGGTGCGGGACCGGACACCGGCCGCGCGGGCACCGCCCAGGGACGCACCGTCGACGTCCAGCTGCTCTCGTTCAACGACTTCCACGGCAACCTGGAGCCACCGCAGGGCTCCTCCGGGACCGTCGAGGAGATCCAGCAGGACGGCAGCAAGAAGACCGTCGCGGCGGGCGGCGCCGCATACCTCGCCCAGTCCCTGCGTACGGCCCGTAAGGGACACCCCTACTCCGTCACCGCGGCCGCCGGGGACATGGTCGGGGCCAGCCCGCTGCTCTCCGGGCTCTTCCACGACGAGCCGACCATCGAGGCGATGAACAAGCTCGGCCTCGACGTCACCTCCGTCGGCAACCACGAATTCGACGAGGGCCGGGCCGAGCTGACGCGCCTCCAGAAGGGCGGCTGCCACCCCAAGGACGGCTGCTTCGAGAAGGGCAAGACCTTCCAGGGCGCCGACTTCCCCTACCTGACGGCCAACGTCACCGACGACAAGACCGGGAAGCCGCTGCTCACGCCGTACACCGTGTGGAAGCACCACGGCGTGAAGATCGGCTTCATCGGGGTGACCCTTAAGGGCACCCCCGACATCGTCAACGCCGACGGCGTCAAGGGGCTGACGTTCCACGACGAGGTCGCCACGATCAACAAGTACGCCAAGGTCCTCGACCAGCAGGGCGTGAAGTCGGTCGTCGCCCTCATCCACGAGGGCGGGATGCCCGCCTCCACCTCGTACAACTACGACTGCGCCAGTCCCGGTCCGGGCGACGGCATCTCCGGGCCGATCACCGAGATCGCCAAGAAGGTCACCCCGAAGGTCGACGCGCTGGTCACCGGCCACACCCACCAGTCGTACGTCTGCACCATCCCCGACCCCTCCGGGAAACCCCGTACGGTCACCTCCGCCGCCTCGTTCGGGAAGCTGTACACCGAGACCACGCTGACGTACGACCGCGCCACCGGCGACATCGTGCGGACCAACGTCACGGCGCGGGGCGGCGCCGGACGCGCCGTCAACCACGTCGTGGAACGGACTCAGCCCAAGGCGGCGGACATGACGTCGCTGATCGCCCGCTGGAACAAGCTGGCCGCGCCGGTCGCGGACCGGCCCGTCGGGCACATCTCCGCCGACATCGCCGGCCGGGGCGAGCAGGCCCCCGAGTCGCCGCTCGGTGATGTCGTCGCCGACGCGCAGCGGGAGGCGACCGCGGCGCCGGACAAGGGCGGCGCGCAGCTTGCCCTGATGAACCCCGGGGGGATCCGTTCGGATCTCGCCTACGCGGCGTCCGGCAAGGAGGGCGACGGGGTCGTCACCTACGGGGAGGCGTTCACCGTCCAGCCGTTCACCAACATGATGCGGACCGTCGACCTGACCGGCGCTCAGCTGTTCACCGCGCTTCAGCAGCAGGTCAGCGGCGCGAACGAGGCGTCACCGAAGATCCTTCAGGTGTCGGACGGCTTCACGTACACCCTGGACATGACGAAGTCGGGCGCCGACCGGATCGTCAAGGACTCGGTGAAGCTGGACGGCGCCGCGCTCGACCCGGCGACGACGTACCGCGTCGCGATGAACGAGTTCCTGGCCGGTGGCGGCGACGGCTTCCCCGCCTTCAAGGACGGCATGAACCCGCACGTCGCGGGCTCCGACCTGGACGCCTTCACCGCCTATCTGACGGCCCACTCATCGGCGGACAAGCCGCTCACCCCGCCGAAGGCCGACCGGATCACCGTGCTGAAGTGACCCCGTGGGGGCGGCGGTTACCCCGCCGCCCCCTACGGGATTGCCCTTGCGGGTTCCCCTACGGCCCCAAGGGCCGTCTCCGCGCCCGATTTTCCCCCTCCATCCCCTCCGCCCCATCCGCCATCGTGGCGTTGCGCACTTACGGCCGGGTGGAGTTGCTAACCGGGGACCCGCTCATGGTCAGATGTGCGGATGCGAACCCCACAACGCATATCTTCACCCTCGTCCCCGCTGCCCGACTCGGGATCCGCCGCCCCACCGGCCCCGGACGAGACGGAGCGGGACACGCGTGAGTTCGAGCCGGTCAACCCGTACGCGGACCTGGCCGCCCTCGCCGACCCGGAGCCCGAGCCGGAGCCCGAGGCCGTCGAGCCGCACCGGCTGGAGCGCCGCACGTACCTCAACGAGCGCGACGACACCGACGATCCGCTCGGTCTGGGCCTGCGCTCCGACGAGGAGGAGGACGCCTGGCAGCCGCCCAACCACCGGCGGATGAAGCGCGGCATCAGCCGCTTCGCCGCCGTACCGCTCACCCTCAAGGTGGTCGTCGCGGTCGCGGTGGCCGCCGCGTTCCTCACCCTCGGCGACCGGTTCGCCGTGCTCTACGCGCAGAACAAGGCCGAGGAGCAGATCAAGAAGGCGATGCACCTGACGGCCGCTCCCGAGGTCGACATCAAGGGCTTCCCCTTCCTCACCCAGGTGCTGGACAAGCGGCTCGGACAGGTCGACGTCACCATCCCCGACGTGGCGGCCGACCGCGTCTCGCTCGCGAAGTTCGAGGCCAGCGCCCGCGACATCCGGCTGAACGGCGATCTGCCCACCGCCGTCAAGGGCGCCACCATCGGGCAGATGCACGGCACCGTGCTGCTCGCCTTCGACGACATGAACCGCGAACTGGGCGCCTCCCAGGTCAAGTTCAGCGATATGGGCCCGAACGAGGTCCGCGCCGTGGGCCGCCTGCCGATCGCCGGACACGAACTGCGGGTGCACGCCCAGGCCCGTATCCAGCGCGCCGGGGACCGGGGCGTGTCCACACAGATCAGCAAGATGAGGCTGGACATCGGCGACGTCGCGGTCTACCGCCCCGGCACCGGCAAGGAGGAGGGCCTGCGGCTGACGCAGAAGGCCGCCGGGGAGCTGAGCCGCCAGGCCGGGAAGATCAAGTCGATGCTGAGCATCCCGGCGATCGTGCAGCGCATCGGCATCCCGCAGGAGTACGTCGACGAGGCGCTGCGCAACTCGGACAAGCTGCACGAGCTGACCGGCTCGCCGGACTTCGTCGCGAAGCTGATGAAGGTCAACCTCGTCGATGTGGTCGTCGACCACCCGTGGCTGCTGGAGAAGGTCGGCATCGACCCGAAGGTCCTCGGCGCCCTCTCCGGCCTGACCAAGCCGCAACTCGCCGACCAGCTGTCGCTGTCCTTCCGCCTCCCGAAGACCCCCGGTGACGTGCGACTGCGCCATATCTCCGTCGAGGAGGACGGCATCTGCGCCGAACTCGACGGACGGGACCTGACGTTCGGGGACGCGGCGAAGAAGTCGGGAGCGGACGGGAAGTAGGGGGTACGGGCCGGGGCGGGGGCTGCCCGAGGCCGGGGCGGGACCGCACCCGGCGCCCGGCCTGGCCGGGTCGGGTCCGACGCCCCGGCCCGCTCCCGGCCCCGCCCTCAGCCCGAAGCCGCCCCTGTCTCCCCCGTCTCCCCCGGCGGCTCCGGCCTCGGCGTCGGCCCCGGTGGCGGCGGCGTGGGCGCCCCCGGCAACGTCAGTACCGCCTCCGTGCCGCCGCCCGGTGCGGGCCGCAGCAGGACGCCGCCGCCGGCCTGTTCCGCCGTCCGCGCGACGATCGACAGGCCCAGGCCGCTGCCGGGCAGCGAGCGGGCCGACGGCGAGCGCCAGAACCGGGCGAAGACGTGCGGAAGTTCGTCCTCCGCGATGCCCGGACCGTGATCGCGCACGGTCAGCTCGCCCGCGGCCAGCCGCACCTCGACGGTGCCGCCCGGCGGGCTGAACTTCACCGCGTTGTCCAGCAGATTGACCACCGCGCGCTCCAGCGCCGCCGGCTCCGCGCGGACGTACCAGGGGGCGAGGTCCGCGGTGACGGTCAGCGTCGGGCCGCGCAGCCGGGCCCGCTCCAGGGCCGTGGCGACCGTGTCGTGCAGCGCCACCACCCGCACCGCCGGGCCGCCGGGCCCGCCGTCCGGCGTCCGCGACAGCTCCTGGAGGTCGCCGATGAGCGACGCCAACTCCCCCATCTGCGCCTTCACCGACGTCAGCAGCGCCTCCTTGTCGGCGGGCGGGATCGGACGGCCGGACCGTTCGCTGCGTACCAGCAGATCGATGTTGGTCCGCAGCGACGTCAGCGGCGTACGCAGCTCGTGCCCGGCGTCCGCGATCAGCTGCCGCTGGAGCTCCCGGGACGCGGCGAGCGCCGCCGTCATGGAGTTGAACGCACGCGACAGCCGGGCGATCTCGTCCTCACCGTCGGCCGGGATCCGGATGGTCAGGTCCTCGGTCCGCGCGATGTGTTCGGCGGCGTCGGTGAGCCGGTCCACCGGCTTGAGCCCGGCGCGCGCCACCCACAGCCCGGCGGTCGCCGCGCCCAGCACCCCGACCCCGGAGACGATCAGCAGCACCAGCGCCAGCTGGTTCAGCGGCTGGGTGACCTGGTCCATCGGCGCGGCGACGGAGATCGCGATGTGGTTGCCGCGGGCGTCGGTGCTCGGGCCCGGGTAGTGCACGGTCGCCACCCGCATCTCGGTGCCGTCCACGGAGCGGGTGGTGTGGACGGCGCCGCCCAGCCGCCCGTCCGCGACGGCCACATCGACGCGCTGCGCGGGGATCGGGTCCTTGTCGGGCGAGGTGCACACGTCCCCGGATGTCGACACCAGCTGCACGGTGTACGGCGTCGGCTGGAACGCCACCTGGCCGTCGACCGCGCCCGAGCAGGAGATCCTCAGCGCCTGGACGTA
This sequence comes from Streptomyces sp. NPDC059080, assembly GCF_042739975.1. Classification (NCBI taxonomy): domain Bacteria; kingdom Bacillati; phylum Actinomycetota; class Actinomycetes; order Kitasatosporales; family Streptomycetaceae; genus Streptomyces; species Streptomyces sp. NPDC059080. The sequence continues at coordinate 56,556 of NZ_JBHYGX010000027.1, read as the reverse complement.
GCCCTGGCCGACGTCGACGCTGCGCAGCGTGGAGTCGAGCTGTTCGGTGAGCCGGTCGCGGGTGATCAGCCAGCAGGCGGCGGCGGACGCCGCGACGGCGAGGGCCACGGCGACGGCGGTGAGCATCGCCAGCCGGGAGCGGAGCGGCAGCTGCCGGTAGCGGCGGGCGGCGCGCGCCATCAGACCGGGCGCGGTCTCCGCCGCGGTGGCGCCGCCCGGGGTCCCGTGCGGCGGGGGCGGCGTGGTCATTCGCTGCCGCCCTCCACCCGCAGGACGTAGCCGACGCCGCGCACCGTGTGCACCAGCCGCGGTTCGCCCGCCGCCTCCGTCTTGCGGCGCAGATACATCACGTACACGTCCAGGGAGTTGGAAGTCGGCTCGAAGTCGAAGCCCCATACGGCCTTGAGGATCTGCTCGCGGGTGAGGACCTGCCGCGGGTGCGCGAGGAACATCTCCAGCAGGGTGAACTCGGTACGGGTCAGCTCGACGGGCCGCGCGCCGCGGGTCACCTCGCGGGTCGCCAGGTCCATCCGCAGATCGGCGAAGGCGAGGACGTCGCCGTCGGCGGGCGACGCCCCGGCGGCCGCCGCGTAGGAGCTGCGGCGGAGCAACGCCCGGATGCGGGCGAGGAGTTCGTCCAGCTCGAAGGGTTTGACGAGGTAGTCGTCGGCGCCCGCGTCGAGGCCGGTGACGCGGTCGCCGACGGTGTCGCGGGCGGTCAGCATCAGAATCGGCACGGTCACCCCACCGGCCCGCAGGCGGCGGGCGGCGGTCAGCCCGTCCATCCGGGGCATCAGGACGTCCAGCACGATCAGCTCCGGATCGTACGAGGCGACCTTCTCGACGGCGTCGAGCCCGTCGACGGCCTCCTCGGTGGCGTACCCCTCGAACGCCAGCGAGCGCCGCAGCGCCTCGCGGACGGCGGGTTCGTCGTCGACGATCAGGATGCGGGCGGGCTGGTCACCGTGGTCGGCGGGGCTCATGCGCGACTACCTCTGGATGCCTCTGGGTGCGGTACGGAACGGCGGGCGGCGGGGCGCCCGGGGCAAGCGTCGCATGAGGGGGGCTTTACGGGTGGCTGACGACCAGGGCGACCGGCGGCGGCCCGGCCCGAGGGGAGGTCGGGCCGGACGCGAGCCGGACCGCGGGCACGGGACGCGAGGCCGGACGCGGGACACGGGTGACGGGGCGGCCGACCGGCCCCACACCGGCCGGCCGCCCCGTCACCGGGGCTCACACCCCGCTGTTGAACCCCCCGCTCCCCCCGCCACGCAGCGCGGCGAGGTCGGCCTTGACGGTGTTGACCGGGATGGCGAACCCCAGCCCCACACTCCCGGCCGTGCTGCTGGTCGCCGAACTCGGCGAGTACATCGCGGAGTTGATGCCGACGACCTGCCCCGCCATGTTGATCAGCGCACCGCCGGAGTTACCGGGGTTGAGCGAGGCATCGGTCTGTATGGCCTTGTACGAGGTCTTCGACGAACCGGTGTCGCCGTTGTAGCGGTGGCCGCCGAACTCGAACGGCCACTGGTCCCCGCCCTGCCCCGGGTCCTGCCCCTGCCCCTGGCTCTGCCCGTTGCTCTTCGGCACCGTGACGTCGCGGTTGAGCGCGGAGACGATGCCGCTGGTCACCGAGCCGGTCAGGCCCTCCGGCGAGCCGATCGCCACGACCTGGTCGCCGACCGCGATCCGGTCGGAGTCCCCGAGGCTCGCGGGCGTCAGCCCCTTCGCGTCGTGGACCCTGACCAGCGCCAGGTCCTTGTCGGGATCGGTCCCGACGACATCCGCGGTCCTCCGGCTGCCGTCGCTGAACGCGACGGACACCGTCCGGGCGCCGGCCACCACATGGTTGTTGGTGACGATCTCGCCCTTGGCGGTGACGACCACACCGGAACCGGTGGAATCGCCCTCCGCGGACCGCGCCTGGATCTCGACTATCGACGGGCTGACCGCCTTCGCCACCGCGGAGACCCCGCTCCCGCCGGTCTTCCCCGCGTTGACCAACGGCGCGGAGACCGTCGAGTCCTGCCGGTGCTGCGTCGCCCCGGCGATCAGCGCCGCACTGCCGCCGCCGATCAGACCGGAGGCCAGCGCCACCGCCGCGATCAGCGCGACCGGCCGCCGCGCCCGGTGCCGAGGCGCCTCCTGCGGCGCCTGCGGCGCGGCCGGGTTGGCGCCCGCGAACCCCGCGTACGTGCCCTCGCCTCCGGGCCTGTACGGGGGCGGCGGCGGGAACGCCTGCCCCGCCCCGCCCGCGTGGGCGCCGTCGCCGTGGCCGTAGCCGTACGGCCCGTCCTGGGACATCTCATCGCCGCTGCCGCGGTAGCTCTCGGTCATGTGATCACTGTGCGCGACCACCATGAGAACGGGGTGAGAACGCCCTGAGAGACCCGGCAGAAGTAGGTATGCCCGGTATAAGAGCCTGTAGTTTCACGGGCATTCAAACGATCACATGTCCGTTCTTCCACTCGGCGAGAACCCACCCGCCGCCGTTGGCGTCCTACCTCTCGACCAGAGCCGGAGTTCCCGAGCCCACGTCGACCCGCAACACGTCGAGCAACTCCGCGAATCGGGAATCGCGGTACCGGTCCGGGATTTCCATCTCCGCCACCTCACGGCCCGGCTCGGCGACCGGACGGATTCCGACGCCACCTGCCGGACGATCCTCGATTTCCACGAGTCCGACGATACGGCCGTCCTGTTCGTAGACCACATGAGCACGCATGTCTCTCTCCCGCAAACTCACTGCTCGACCATGATGGAATCAACGATGAAGTCGCAACGGTCCCCGTCGCTCCGCACGGTCAGCCACCACGAATACCGGCTGTCGGGGTCGTCGATGACCCAGTTCGCCCACTGCTGTGTGATTTGCAGGCGGACCCGATCGGCGGGGATCTGGAGGGCGGGCGATACCGCCCAGTGGGTATAGCTCGTGGCCTGGATGACCTGTACGTCGGTGTACCAGACCTTGAATGTGATGTCACTGTTCGCGGCCAGGGCGATTTGCCCTGTCCATCGATGGGTGAGGTTCGGCACGAGAGACCTCCCGGGAATCCATTCACAACGAAGCCTGTGCGGATTCCTCCCCAACCCCCGGTCGGCCAATCTTCGAGGTTTGCGCATTCACTCGAAAGGCCGGACACCAAGGCCGCATATGGCTATATGGCTATATGGCCACCCCGCGACTTCGGCCACGATTCACCGAACGGAATATCGCAGCATAATATCGCAGCATTCCTGGACGAGAACGTGCCGAGATGATTCTTGTCAGGTGATACGGGAAGTTGATACGGGAAGTGGTCTCCCCCGTTGTTACAGGCTCTCCTTCACCTGCGAGGCCGCCGGTGTCAGCCGCCGCAGCCGCAGGAGCGGCGGATCACCAGCCGCGAGGGGAACTGCCGCAGCCGCTCGCGGCGCGACCCGGCCACCCGCAGCCCGTCGTCGAGGACGAGGTCGACCGCGGCGCGCGCCATCGCCTCCCGGTCCGAGGCAACCGTCGTCAGCGGCGGATCGGTCAGCCCGGCTTCCTTCACATCGTCGAACCCGGCGACCGCCAGCCCCCCCGGCACGTCGATCCGCAGCTCCCGCGCGGCCCGCAGCACCCCGATGGCCTGGTCGTCGGTGGCACACATCAGGGCCGGCGGCCGGTCCGGCCCGGCCAGCAGCTCCAGCGCGACCTTGTAGGCGTCGTAGCGGTTGTACGGGGCCTGGAAGTAGCGGCCCTCCAGCGACCGGCCCGCCTCCAGCATCGCCCGGCGCCACCCCTCGACGTGGTCGGCGACCGGGTCGCCGGACTTGGGGGTCTGCTCCGTACCGCCGAGGAACGCGACGTACGGGTGGCCGTGCTCCAGCAGATGCCGGGTGGCGAGCTGGGCGCCCCACACGTCGTCGGTCATCACCGCGACATCGTCGATCGCGTCGGGCCTGCGGTGCAGCAGCACCACCCGGGCGTCCCAGGCGTCGATCTCGGCGGCGGCGTGCTCGCTGGGACCCTGACTGATGAGGATCAGACCGGAGACCCGCATCCCGAGGAACGCGCGCAGGTAATGGACCTCGCGTTCGTCGAGGTAGTTGGCGTTGCCGACCAGCACCATCTTGCCGCGCTCGGCCGCTGCCTGTTCCACGGCGTGCGCCATCTCCGCGAAGAACGGCTGCCGGGCGTCGGGGACGATCAGCCCTATGAGATCGGTACGGCGCGACGCCATGGCCTGCGCGACCCGGTCCGGGCGGTACCCCAGCTCCTTGATCGCGGCGAGCACCCGCTCCCGGGTGGCCGGGGCGACCGGCCTCGGTCCGTTGTTGATGACGTAACTGACCACCGCGGTCGAGGTCCCCGCCAGCCTTGCCACATCATCCCGCGTCACCTTGGCCACGCGCGGCAGTCTACGCGGGTGGGCGGGGGTGCCCCCAGGGGGCGGCCGACGGTTCACAGGGCGGGCACGAAAGCGTGCGCGGCCGGGCCGGAGGCCGTGAACCGTCGGCCCGTGGTCACTTCTTGCCGGTGCACGCCCCGGTCGCCGTGCCGCCGGAGCGGACGGTCTCCTGCGCGGGCGGCGGGGCCGCCGTCTTCTTCGCGGACGGCGGGGCCACTGCCTTCTTCTCCTTCGCCTCGGCCGCGCGCTCCGCCTTGTCCGGCACCACGAAGCGGTAGCCGACGTTGCGGACGGTGCCGATCAGCGACTCGTGCTCGGGGCCGAGCTTCGCGCGCAGCCGCCGGACGTGGACGTCCACGGTGCGGGTGCCGCCGAAGTAGTCGTAGCCCCAGACCTCCTGGAGCAGCTGGGCGCGGGTGAAGACCCGGCCCGGGTGCTGCGCGAGGTACTTCAGCAGCTCGAACTCCTTGAAGGTCAGGTCCAGGACCCGGCCCTTGAGCTTGGCGCTGTAGGTCGCCTCGTCCACCGAGAGATCACCGGTGCGGATCTCCATCGGGCTGTCGTCGAACGAGAGCTGGCGGCGGCCCAGGGCCAGCCGCAGCCGGGCCTCGACCTCGGCGGGGCCCGCCGTGTCGAGCAGGACGTCATCGACGCCCCAGTCGGCGGTGACGGCGGCGAGTCCGCCCTCGGTCACCACGAGGATCAGGGGAGAGCCGGGGCCCGTGGACCGCAGCAGCTGGCACAGCGACCGCACCTGTGGCAGGTCGCGGCGGCCGTCGATGAGGATGACGTCCGCTCCGGGGGTGTCGATCAGGGCCGGGCCCTCGGCAGGAGCCACCCGCACGCCGTGCAGCAGCAGGCCGAGGGCGGGGAGCACCTCCGCCGACGGCTGCAGCGCATTGGTCAGCAGCAGGAGGGAACTCACTTCCGACCACCTGCCCGGTACCCGGCCCGTTCTTGTCGGTACTGCTCGCTTCGCTCGCCCATGACGTCTGGTTCCTCCTCGGTCCCTGCGACGGGGGCACCACCCGGCCTCGGCCGGGGGAGTCTGCGGCACTGCTTCGTACGCTGCTTTCGGCCACGCACCGTGCCTGTCCGAAAGCACAAAAGGATCCGGGGGCTTCGCTGCCCGGATCCTCCACGCCCAGCAGAATAGCCCACATGTCCCCCGGACCCGAGGTCGATCCCGGCCGCTCCCGTGTTCCTTCGATCACGTCGCGTGGTCACCGAGCGTCGCTGCTGACCGCCGACGGCGTCCGGATCGAGGCCGCGTACACCCCGCGCTCCGACGCCGTCGCCGCAGGTCGTACGGGTGCCGCCGACGACCTCGCGCTGGTCGTCGCGCACGGCTTCACCGGCTCCCTGGACCGCCCGGCGCTGCGCCGCGCGGCCGCCGCCTTCCACGGGCGGGCGGCGGTGGTGACGTTCTCGTTCCGCGGCCACGGGCGCTCCGGCGGGCGCTCCACCGTCGGTGACCGCGAGGTGGAGGACCTGGCCGCGGCGGTGCGCTGGGCCCGTGCGCTGGGCCACCGCCGCGTCGCCACCCTCGGCTTCTCCATGGGCGGCTCGGTCGTCCTGCGCCACGCGGCGCTGCACCGGCCGGCGCACGGGGGGCGCACCGCAGCTCACACCGACGCGGTCGTGTCGGTGAGCGCCCCCGCGCGCTGGTATTACCGCGGCACCGCCCCGATGCGCCGCCTCCACTGGGCCGTCACCCGCCCCACGGGCCGCCTCGTCTCCCGCGTCGGCCTGCGCACCCGCATCCACCCCGAGGACTGGGACCCGGTGCCCCTCTCGCCCGTCGCCGCGGTCCCGCTCATCGCGCCCGTCCCGCTGCTCCTCGTCCACGGCGACCGCGACCCGTACTTCCCCCTCGACCACCCGCGGATGCTCTCCGCCGCCGCCGACCCGGCCACCTGCGACCTCTGGCTCGAACCGGGCTTCGGCCACGCCGAGAACGCCGCCGCCCCCGACCTGCTGGACCGGATCGGGGGGTGGATCGCGGAGCGGCTCGACAACCAATGACAGGAAGTAGGTGTCACTGCGTCATGCTCTACCGAACCCCTGACCTGGCACCGGCCGACCAAGAGGTCCTGGACCAGATCGACGCCCTGCGCGAGCAGCTCCGCCGCGCGGTACAGCAAGGGTCTGCTCAACGGCCTTCACTGGATGCTCCAGGGACACCACCATCCGCTCACCACGGCAGGGCAGTGGCGCAGGACGGCGATCCGCATCACGGCCCCCGGTGACGAGCTCGCCACTGACTACGAGGGGCCCGACCACGAACTCGTCCCCGACCTCACCGGCGAGCTCGTCACCTGGCTCAACGAGGGCGACCTCGACCGTCACGTCCTCGTACGGGCCGCAATGGCGCACCTGAACCTCGTGAAGATCCACCCGTGGTCCGACGGCAACGGCCGGATGTCCCGTTCGCTCCAGACGCTGGTCATCGCCCGCGGCGGGGTGCTGGCCCCGGAGTTCTCCTCCATCGAGGAGTGGCTGGGCATGCCGGGCAACACCTGGGAGTACTACAAGGTGCTCCGTGAGGTGGGTGGTCCCGTCTGGTCACCCGAGCGCGACACCCTTCCGTGGGTCAGGTTCAACCTGCTCGCCTACCACCAGCAGACCCAGCGCGTACAGCACCGGGTGGACCGGTCGAACGACTGCTGGATCCAGCTGAGGGAAGCGGCCGACGGCTTCGGGGTCACCGAGCGGCAGCTGACCGCGCTGCACGAGGTCGCGATGGTGGGCCGGGTGCGGCGCTCGCGCTACGAGAAGGCGGAGGCGCTCAACACGCAGCAGGCGACAAGGGACCTCCAGGCCCTCACCAAGGCCGGACTGCTGAACGCCGTCGGGCAGACCCGCGGCCGTCACTACACGGCGGGCCCGCACTTCCCCCGGCACGTCCTGGACACCGCGCAGCGGCGCCACACCATCACCGACCCGTACGCCGCCTGACGGCGGTGCCGGGGCCCCGGCACCGCCGGATGAGCTACTCCGCCTCCACCACCGCCTCCGCGAACTGGGCCGCGTAGAGGCGGGCGTAGGCGCCGTCGGCGGCGAGGAGGGTGTCGTGGGTGCCCTGTTCGACGATGGCGCCGGATTCCATGACGAGGATCAGGTCGGCGTCGCGGATGGTGGAGAGGCGGTGGGCGATGACGAAGCTGGTGCGGCCGGTGCGGAGCCGGGCCATGGCCTGCTGGATCAGGACCTCGGTGCGGGTGTCGACGGAGCTGGTGGCCTCGTCGAGGACGAGGATGGCGGGCTCGGCGAGGAACGCGCGGGCGATGGTGATCAGCTGCTTCTCGCCGACGGAGACGCTGCCGCCCTCATCGTCGACGACGCTGTCGTAGCCGTCCGGCAGGGTGCGGACGAAGCGGTCGACGTGGGTGGCGCGGGCCGCCTCGACGACCTTCTCGTGCGGGGTGCCGTCGGGGGCGCCGTAGGCGATGTTCTCGGCGATGGTGCCGCCGAAGAGCCAGGTGTCCTGGAGGACCATGCCGATGCGGGAGCGCAGTTCCTCGCGGCTGACGGCGGCGATGTCGGTGCCGTCGAGAGTGATCCGGCCGGAGCGGGTCTCGTAGAACCGCATCAGGAGGTTGACGAGGGTGGTCTTCCCGGCGCCGGTGGGGCCGACGATGGCGACGGTCTGGCCGGGCTCGACGGTCAGCGACAAGCCCTCGATCAGCGGCTTCTCCTCGTCGTAGCGGAACGAGACGTCCTCGAAGGCGACGCGTCCGGCGGTGCGCGGCGGGGCGGCGGACTCCTCCGGGTCGGGCGTCTGCTCCTCGGCGTCGAGGAGTTCGAAGACCCGCTCGGCGGAGGCGACGCCGGACTGGACGAGGTTGGCCAGCGCCGCGGACTGCGCGAGCGGCTGGCTGAACTGGCGGGAGTACTGGATGAACGCCTGGACATCGCCGACGGAGAGCGCGCCGGAGGCGACCCGCAGTCCGCCGACGACGGCGATCAGCACGTAGTTGAGGTTGCCGACGAAGGTCATCGCGGGCTGGATGAAGCCGGAGATGGCCTGCGCCTTGAAGCTCGCCTCGTAGAGCGCGTCGTTCTGCTCGCGGAAGCGGTCGGCGGACTCCTTCTGGCGGCCGAAGACCTTCACCAGGGAGTGGCCGGTGTACATCTCCTCGACCTGGCCGTTGAGCTTGCCGGTGGACGACCACTGCTTGACGAACTGCGGCTGGGCGCGCTTGCCGACCCGGGTGGCGACGAGCACCGACAGCGGCACCGTGACCAGCGCGACCACCGCCAGCAGCGGGTTGATCCAGAACATCATCGCGAGGACGCCGAGGACGGTCAGCAGCGAGGTGACGATCTGGCTCAGGCTCTGCTGGAGCGTCTGCTGGACGTTGTCGATGTCGTTGGTCGCCCGGGACAGCACCTCGCCGCGCTGCTGCTTGTCGAAGTAGCTCAGCGGCAGCCGCGACAGCTTCTCCTCGACCTGCTCGCGCATTTGGAAGACGGTGCCCTGCACGGCGGTGGTGACCAGCCGCGCCTGGAGGAAGCCGAAGAGGGCGGCCGCCGCGTAGATCAGCGTGGCGTAGAGCAGGACGGTGCCGACGGCGGTGAAGTCGATGCCGCGGCCGGGGACGAGCGGCAGGGTGCCGATGAGGTCGGCGAGGCCGCCCTGGCCGTGGGCGCGCAGCTGCTCGGCGGCCTGTTGCTTGGTGACGCCGGGCGGCAGATCGCGGCCGACCAGTCCGGCGAGGAGCAGGTCGGTGGCGTGCCCGAGGACGCGCGGGCCGGTGACGGTCAGCGCCACGGACGCCACGGTCAGCAGCAGCGCGCCGGTGAGCGCGGCGCGCTGCGGCCGCAGCTGGCCCAGCAGCCGCTTGCCGGAGCCCTTGAAGTCCAGCGATTTGACGAGCGGCGGGCCGCCCATGGCGCGGGCCGGCCCGGCGGGGCGCGCCGTGCGGCGCAGTTCCTCCGCGCTCGCGGCGTCCTCGCCGCGGGCGTCCTCGCCGCGGGCGTCCTCGCCGCGGGCGTCCTCGCCACGGGCATCCCCGCCACGGGCATCCCCGCCACGGGCATCCCCGCCACGGGCATCCCCGCCACGGGCATCCCCGCCACGGGCATCCCCGCCACGGGCATCCGTTCCCCTGTCCGCGGTGGTCACGCCGCCTCCTGCTCGGTGAGCTGGGAGAGCACGATCTCCCGGTACGTGGCGTTGTCCGCCATCAGTTCGGTGTGGGTGCCGGTGCCCACGACGCGGCCCTCGTCGAGGACGACGATGCGGTCGGCGCCGCGGATGGTGGCGACGCGCTGGGCGACGATGACGACGCTCGCGCCACCGGTCTCGCGGGTCAGCGCGGCGCGCAGCGCGGCGTCGGTGGCGTAGTCGAGGGCGGAGAACGAGTCGTCGAAGAGGTAGAGGTCCGGCTTGCCGACCAGCGCGCGGGCGATGGCCAGGCGCTGGCGCTGCCCGCCGGAGACGTTGGAGCCGCCCTGCGCGATCGGCGCCTGGAGACCGCCCTCCATCGCCGCGACGAACTCCTTGGCCTGCGCGGTCTCCAGGGCCCGCCACAGGTCCTCGTCGGTGGCGTCCGGGTCGCCGTGGCGGAGGTTGCTGGCGACGGTGCCGGAGAAGAGGTACGGCTTCTGCGGGACGAGGCCGATGGTGCGGGCCAGCGTCGCCTCGTCGAGGGTGCGGACGTCCTCGCCGCCGACCAGGACGGTGCCGCCGGTCGCGTCGAAGAGGCGGGACGCCAGGCCGATCAGGGTGGATTTGCCGCTGCCGGTGGAGCCGATGACGGCGGTGGTCTCGCCGGGCCGGGCACGCAGCGAGATGTCCTTGAGGACGGGCTCCTCCGCGCCGGGGAAGCGGAACTCCACACCGCGCAGCTCCAGCTCGCCGGGGCGGCTCAGGGCGGTGACGGGCCGCTCGGGCGGGACGACGCTGCTGTCGGTGTCCAGCACCTCCTGGATGCGCTCGGCGCAGACCTCGGCGCGCGGCAGCATCATCGTCATGAACGTCGCCATCATGATCGACATCAGGATGTACATGAGGTAGCTGAGGAACGCGGTGAGCGCGCCGATCTGCATCGCGCCGGAGTCGATGCGCAGCCCGCCGAACCAGACCACGGCGACGCTCGACAGGTTCACGATCATCATGACCAGCGGAAACATCGTCGACATCAGCTTGCCGGAGCGCAGCGACACGTCGTAGAGGTCGGTGTTGGCGGCGGCGAACCGCTGCTGTTCGTGGCGGTCGCGGACGAAGGCGCGGATGACGCGGATGCCGGTGATCTGCTCGCGCAGCACGCGGTTGACGGTGTCGATGCGCTCCTGGACGCTGCGGAACAGCGGCCGCAGGCGGCGCACGATGAGGGAGACGAAGATCCCGAGGATCGTGACGATGACCAGCAGCAGGCCGGAGAGCGGCACGTCCTGGTTGAGCGCCATGATCACGCCGCCGATGCACATGATCGGCGCCGACACCATCATCGTGAACGTCATCAGGACCAGCATCTGGACCTGCTGGACGTCATTGGTGGTGCGGGTGATCAGCGAGGGCGCGCCGAAGGCGGCCACCTCGCGGGCGGAGAACGTCTGGACCCGGTCGAAGACCGCCGCCCGGATGTCCCGGCCCAGCCGCATGGCGGTGCGGGCGCCGACGTAGACGGCGCCGGTCGCGCAGACGACCTGGAGCAGCGCGATGGCGATCATGAAGCCGCCGATGCGCAGGATGTAGCCCGTGTCCCCGCGGACGACACCGTTGTCGATGATGTCGGCGTTGAGGGTGGGCAGGGAGATGGTGGCCAGCGTCTGGATCAGCTGGAGGAGGACGATCAGCGATATTGCGCGCCTGTGGGGCCGCAGATGCGCCCACGCGAGTCGGACCAACACCGTACGACCTTATGCGAACACTTGCCCGCGGCAACCGGATTTCCCCGGGGCGAACCGGATTTCTCCGAGGCGAACGGATTTCTCCGGCGCCGCCTGGACGCGCCGTTCCGCGCCGTCGGCCCGCTCGTGTGCCGGTGCGCGCGCCCGGACGCCGCCTCCGCCACCCGGGTTCCGGCGCCGCCCGCCCGGCCCCCGCCCGCAACGGGCCCGGCCGGGCGTACGCCATCATGGACGGCGCGGCCCGGCGGACGGCCCCGCCCGTTCCGGTGCCGCGGCGGGTCCCACGCACCCCGCACCCACGACACCCACGACGAAGAGGCCGCCGTGACAACAACTGGCACCGTGCGCTACTGGGCAGCCGCCAAGGCCGCCGCAGGCACGGCCGAGGAGCCCTACGCGGCGGAGACGCTCGCCGAAGCGCTGGACGCGGCGCGCACCGCGCACGCCGCGCACCCGGAGTTCGCGCGCGTCCTGCGGCGCAGCTCGTTCCTGGTGGACGGCGCACCGGTCGGCACCCGCGACCACGCGGACGTCCCGCTCGCCCCGGGTGGCACCGTCGAGGTCCTGCCGCCGTTCGCGGGAGGGTGAGGAAGCGATCATGAACGAGTCCCAGCAGCAGCCTTACGGCACCCCGGAGCAGCAGCCCGGACCCGGTCCGTACGCCGCCTCCGGCCCGTACTCCGGCCAGCCGTCCCCGCAGGGGTACGAGCAGGGGTACGAGCAGGGGTACGAGCAGGGGTACGAGCAGGGGTACGCCCCTCAGCAGCCCTACGGGCAGGAACCCTACGGGCAGGGGTACGCCGGGCAGGGGTACGCCGGACAGGCGCCCCAGGGCCAGGCGCCCTACGGGCAGACCCCGCACGGGCACCCCGGCCCCGGCCAGGCCCCGTACGGGCAGGTCCCGGCCGCCCCCTACGCCCCGGCCACGCCGACCACCGCCGTCCCCGGCGACGGGCGCACCGTCCCCGCCCCCGACGGCGGGGAGAGCAGCGCGGCCCCGCACGGCGCCCCGCAGCCGGACGCCCCCCAGGACCTCTCCCGCCTCGCCCCCAACCAGCGGGCCCGCGCCGAAGGCCGGTCCCCGATCATCGCGCCCGGGCTCCAGCCCGCCGCGCTGACCGCCGTTCTCGCGCTGCTGCTGGCGCTGGCCGCGCCGCTGCCGGAGGCCGTGCGGTGCGTGCCGGTGGTGCTGTTGCAGGCGGTCACCGCGGCCGGATGGTTCCGGCTGAACGGGATGTGGCCGGCCCGGCAGGGCATCGCGCTGGCGTTCCTCGCGGGTGTGACGACCGACGTGGCACTGCTCGCGACGGACCGGGAGGACGCGCCGCTGGTGGCGCTCGGCACGCTCGGCGTGTGGTGTCTGTTCGTTCTCGTCCTCCAGCTGCGCAACCGCAGCAGCGCCGACGAGCGGATGTACGCGCTGACCGCGGGGCTGACCTCCACCGCGCTGGCGGTGCTCGCCGCCGGGCAGCTCTCCGCCACCTCGGACGCGGTGGTGGTGGGCGCCGCCGCCGTCGCACTGGCCGTCCTGGTCCGTGTGCTGCCGCTGCCGGGCCCGGTCTCGGCGGTCCTGGCGCTGCTCGCCGCCGCCGGTGCGGGCGCCGCCGCCGGACAGCTCAACGCGTTCGGCACCGCGGGCGCCGTGCTGGGCCTGGCGGCCGGATGCGGTGCGCTGATCGGCCTGCGGGTGGCGAGCTACGACTACCCGTCCCGCTTCGTCCACCTCACCGCTGGTGTCGCCCTCCCGCTGGCGCTCGCCGCCCCGGTCGTCCATCTGCTGGGGCCGGTCCTGAGCTGACCCGCCCGCTTCCCGACCGGCCGCCGCCGGGCGCCCCGCGCGCCCCCGGCGGCCGTTCGCGTTCCGGGAGCCGTCGCGGTCCGGAGCCATCGCGGTCCGGAGCCGTCGCGGAGCGGGAGCCGATCGCCCCCGTCGTTCCCTTGGGCCGGTCGTCTAGGCTCGCCGGTGCGCGGGCAGGGGGCCCGTGACGTACGGAGAACGAAGCGATGGGCCGGGCGGACCGGCCGGGTATGGGGGAAGGGTTCGATGCGCGCACTGAAGGTGCTGCTGGTGCTGGTCGTGGTGGTCGGCGGGTTGTTCGTCGCCGCCGACCGGGTCGCGGTCAATCTCGCGGAGGACAAGGCGGCGGAGAAGATCCGCGGCGGTCTGGGGCTGTCGGTGACCCCGGAGGTCTCGATCAAGGGCTTCCCGTTCCTGACCCAGGTCGCCGGGCGCAACCTCGACGAGGTCGACACCGAGCTGGGCGATCTCAAGGCCCAGGCCGACGGCCGCACGCTCCGTGTCGAGAAGCTGAAGGCGACCTTCCACGACGTCCGGCTCTCCCACGACTACAGCGCGATCGAGAACGCCGCGTCGGCCACCGCCACCGCCACGCTCTCCTACCCGGACCTGACCCAGGCATCCGGCGAGAACGTCCAGGTGGCGTACGGCGGGCAGAAGGACGGCCAGGGCCAGGTGAAGATCTCGCCGGCCATTCCGCTGCTCAGCTCGCTGGAGGTGACCGGCTCCGTCACCGCCCACGGCGACACCCTGCGGCTGCACGCCGACTCCATCCCGACCATGTGCCGCCTGATCCCCGGCTGCGCCGACAAGGTCCGCGAGCAGACCGACCACGAGTGGAAGCTGGACCAGCTGCCCTCCCACCTCAAGCTCGACAAGGTCACGGCCGGACCCGGCGGCGTGAAGATCACCGCGACCGGTACGGACGTCCAGCTCCCCGGCTGACCGGCCGCCGCCGCCCGCCGGACCCCCACCGTCCAGCGGTTGAGACGGCACATCCCGTACGACAGACCCCCCACCGTCCCACCGCCGCCCGGCACCCGCGAGGGAGCGCCGGGCGGCGGCGTACGTTCCGTATCGCGGACAATCACGTCTCGTCATATGACACACCGGTGACAGGCCCCGGTGTCCGTCCCTACGATCGGCTCCATGCAGAGCGCATCGAGCAGTCTCCGTTTCCGGGGACAGGCGAACCTCACGAAGCGGCGGGCAGTCGACCTGTGCCGCGTCGCCACCATGCTCTGTCGCCCTGTCTGACGGGTCTGTCCCCGTCGACGGCCGGATCGCCCCCGGCCGCTCCGCCTGATCGCCGTTCCCGTTGTGCCACGCCGCGCCGCGCGCCGTCCGTTGCCGCCGCGCTTCCCCGGCGTATCCGCGTGCCCGTCCGCAAGCACCCCCGCAACTGCCCCGGAGGAGAAGAACATGAGCCGCAGTGACGTTCTGGTGGACGCCGAGTGGGTCGAGGCCCACATCGACGACCCGAAGGTCGTTCTCGTCGAGGTCGACGAGGACACCGCCGCCTACGACAAGAACCACATCAAGAACGCCGTCCGGATCGACTGGCAGCGCGACCTCCAGGACCCGGTCCGCCGCGACTTCGTGGACCAGGAGGGCTTCGAGAAGCTGCTCTCCGCCAAGGGCATCGCCAACGACGACACCGTCGTCCTCTACGGCGGCAACAACAACTGGTTCGCCTCGTACGCCTACTGGTACTTCAAGCTCTACGGCCACGACAGCGTGAAGCTGCTCGACGGCGGCCGTAAGAAGTGGGAGCTGGACTCCCGCGACCTGGTCGACGGCGCGCAGGTCCCCAGCCGCCCGGCCACCGCGTACAAGGCCCAGGCGCAGGACACCTCCCTCCGTGCCTTCCGGGACGACGTCCTCGCCGCGATCGGCGCCGAGAACCTCGTCGACGTGCGCTCCCCCGACGAGTTCAGCGGCAAGCTGCTCGCCCCGGCGCACCTCCCGCAGGAGCAGTCGCAGCGCCCCGGCCACGTGCCGAGCGCCCGCAACATCCCGTGGTCGAAGAACGCCAACGACGACGGCACCTTCAAGTCCGACGCGGAGCTGAAGGCCCTCTACGAGGACGAGCAGGTCGACCTCGCCAAGGACACCATCGCCTACTGCCGTATCGGTGAGCGTTCCGCCCTGACCTGGTTCGTGCTGCACGAGCTGCTGGGCCAGGAGAACGTCAAGAACTACGACGGTTCCTGGACCGAGTACGGCTCGCTGGTCGGCGTGCCGATCGAGCTCGGCGCCGCGAAGTAAGCCCGACCCTTCCCTACCCTCAAGGAATCCCCATGTGTGGAGCACAGGCCGGCGGCCCCGACGCGTCGACCATCAAGCCCGGTGAGACCACGATCCAGGGCAGCGTGACCCGCGACGGCGAGCCCGTCACCGGCTACGTCCGGCTGCTGGACAGCACCGGCGAGTTCACCGCCGAGGTCCCCACCTCCGCGACCGGACAGTTCCGCTTCTACGCGGCCGAGGGCACCTGGACGCTGCGCGCCCTCGTCCCCGGCGCCACCGCCGACCGCACCGTGGTCGCGCAGCAGGGCGGCCTGGCGGAGGTCGCCATCGCCGTCTGACGCCAGCGTGCGGTGGGTGTGCGGCAGCGGTCGCGCACCCACCGGCCGAAGGGCCGCACCCCGGGGTTTGGACGCCTTGCGGGGGGTGCGGCCCTTCGTGCTGCGCACGGGCGACGGGACGCGCCGGGAACGGGCCGCCGGGGCTTCTTTCCGGGGCCGCGCGGACTTACCGTGGAGGTATGCCTGGCTGGCCGCCTCCCCGACGCCGTCATCGCTGGTACTTCGTGATGATGGGGGTCTGCCTCACCCTCTTCGTCCTGGCCTGGAGCGTGGTGCGGCTGTGGTCGGTGACGGCAGCGGTGGTGATGTGCCTGATCGCGATGGTCATCCCGCCGGTCGCGGCGATCGTCGCCAACCGCCGGGGCCCCTACGAACGCTGGTGGGACGAGTCCGGCGACCCGGAGTCGGACCGCTGGTGGCGTGAGCTGGACGACCGCGACGACCACCACTCGCGCTGAGGGGACGCGGCGCCCCGGCCCGTGACCGCCGCGCTCTCCGGCCTCGCGGTCGCCGTGCCCGACGCCCCGGCCCCGCGGTTGCCGTGCCCGACGCCCCGGCCTCGCGCGGGGAACCTCACAGCGCCGCCGCGAACGGCGCCGACTAGACTCGTGCACGGTCCGTTCCACCCCACTCCGTCCAAGGAGCACGACGTGCTTGAGGCAGTCTTCACCACCCTGCTCGTCCTGGTCGGCGTCGGCGTCATCGCCTTCGCCGGTCTGACCGTCAAGAAGCTCTACCAGGGTCAGCGCTGACGACCGCCTCCCGCCGTGCCGCCTTGTCCCTCCCCACAGATCGCCTGAGCTGATGATCGAGATCCCGTCCGACCTGAACCCGGCCCTCGTTCCCCTGGCCTTCCTCCTCGGCAACTGGGAAGGCGCGGGCGTCGCCGAGTTGTTTGATGAAGAAGGGGGCCCCGGCACCGAGAAGTGCAACTTCGGGCAGGAGGTCACGTTCACCCACGACGGCCGTGACTTCCTGGAGTACACGTCGCACAGCTGGGTCCTGGACGGCGAGGGCAAGAAGGTCCGCCCGCTGGAGACCGAGAGCGGATACTGGCGCATCGACAAGGACCGCAAGGTCGAGGTCGTCATGATCCGCGACCAGGGCATCGTCGAGGTCTGGTACGGCGAGCTGGCCGACCAGAAGCCGCAGATCGACCTGGCCACCGACGCCGTCGCCCGCACCGCGGCCGCCGGTCCGTACACCGGTGGCAAGCGGCTCTACGGCTACGTCAAGAGCGACCTGATGTGGGTCGGCGAGAAGGCCACCCCCGAGGTGCCGCTGCGGCCGTACATGTCGGCGCACCTGAAGAAGGTCGCCGGCCTCAAGGAGTGGGCGGAGAGCCTGCCGGCCGACACCCCGGACGGCGTCTCGTTCTTCCATCCCGACGGCACCCCGTACGAGGGCTGAGCCACCGCTCGACGGCGTACGGGGCCCAGGACACATCCGCAGCGCCCCGTACGTCCCACCACCGCATACGTATGACGCGCCCCGCGGGGGAAGTCCGGTGAGAGTCCGGCGCTGACCCGCAACGGTAAGCGGAGCCCCGTCCCGGGGACCGTCCGCAAGCCCGATCGCCCACGGCGGCGCACGCTCCTGTAGAACTCGCCGTGGACTGCGAGGGGACGCCCGCCGCGCCACCCGCGCCGGGCCGTGTCTTCACCGTAGGACGGCCCGAGCCGAAGGCGGACCGTCCGTGGAACCCACGCCCTCCCAGGCCACCGCGCCCCCGCGCCCGTACGACGCGCCCGCGCGCCGCCTTCCCGTACCGCCGCTGGCCGCGGCCCTCGCCGCGCTGCTGCTCGGCTCCGTGGTGTGCGGCGTCGGCCTGGGCTCCGCCGGGGTGAGCTGGGGCGAGACGGTGCACTACCTCGCCGCCGGGGTGACCGGCGGGACCCTGCCGGCCGACGAGTTCGCGGGCTACACCGTCGTCTGGGAACTGCGCTTCCCCCGGGCGCTGTTGGCCGCCGTCGTCGGCGCGGGGCTGTCCGCCATCGGCGTCGCCGTGCAGGCCCTGGTCCGCAACGCGCTGGCCGATCCGTTCGTCCTCGGCATCTCCTCCGGCGCCGCCGTCGGCGCCAACGCCGTCCTCCTCTTCGGCGCCGCCGGGGCGCTGGGCGTCTGGGCGCTCTCCGCCTCGGCGTTCGTCTGCGCGCTGCTCGCCATGGCCCTGGTGTACGCCGCCGCCCGCACCCCGCACGGCCTCACCCCGCTGCGGCTGGTCCTCACCGGCACCGCGATGTACTACGGCTTCTCGGCCGTGACGACCCTGATGGTGTTCTCCGCCGACCGCGGGGAGGCGGCCCGTTCCGCGGTGATGTGGCTGCTCGGCAGCCTGAGCGGCGCGGGCTGGCCGTCGGTGCCGCTCGCCGCCGCCGCGGTGGCCGGGGCGGTGGTCTACCTGTGGCTGGCCGCGGGCCGGCTGAACGCGCTGGCAATGGGCGACGAGACGGCCGCGGCCCTCGGCGTGGACGCCGGGCGGCTGCGGCGGGAGCTGTTCCTGGTGGTGGCGGCGGTGGCCGGGGCGGTGGTCGCGGTCAGCGGGGCGATCGGCTTCGTCGGGCTGCTGGTGCCGCATGTGACGCGGATGCTGGTGGGCGCCGACCACCGCCGGGTGATGGCGGTGGCGCCGCTGCTCGGCGCGGTGCTGCTGGTCTGGGCGGATGTGCTGTCGCGGGTGCTGATCGCGCCCGTCGAACTGCCCGTCGGGGCGATCACCGCGGTGCTCGGCGTGCCCGGCTTCGTGCTGCTGATGCGGCGGAACGGCTACAGCTTCGGAGGGGGCGTCTGATGCGCGTCGACATTGAGGACCTGGCCGTGGAGGTCGCCGGGCGGCGGCTGCTCCACGACGTGACGCTGCGGGCGGCGGACGGGCAGCTGATCGGGCTGGTCGGCCCGAACGGCAGCGGCAAGTCCACGCTGCTGCGCTGCGTCTACCGGGCGCTGCGCCCGGCGGTCGGCACCGTACGGCTGGACGGCGCCGACCTGCACGCCATGGACGCGCGCGAGGGCGCCCGGCTGCTGGCCGCGCTGCCGCAGGAGGCGCAGGCCACCTTCGACTTCACCGTCGCCGAGATCGTGGCGATGGGACGGCTGCCGCACCAGCGCGGCAGCGGCCGGGCGTCCGCCGCCGACGCGGAGATCTGCGCGCGGGCGCTGGCCCGGGTCGGCGCCGGGCATCTGGCGCACCGCGGCTTCCCCGGGCTGTCCGGCGGCGAGAAGCAGCGGGTGCTGATCGCCCGTGCGCTGGCCCAGCAACCGCGGGTGCTGGTGCTGGACGAGCCCACCAACCACCTCGACATCGCCCAGCAGTTGGAGGTCCTGGCGCTGGTCCGCGACAGCCGTCTGACGGTGCTGGCGGCGCTGCACGACCTCAACCTGGCGGCGCGGCACTGCGATGCGCTGTACGTCCTCGACGGCGGCCGGATCGTCGCCGCCGGGGAGCCGCACGCGGTGCTCACCGCCGATCTGCTCGCGGACGTCTTCGGCGTCCGCGCCCACCGCGTCCGCCACCCGGAGACCGGCGCCGTCCAGCTCCTCTTCGACCGGCTGCCGGACACCGCCCCCTCCCTCCCCTCCCCTCCCACCGGATGAGGCCCCCGATGTTCCGCCGCCCCGCCGCCCTGCTCTCCGTTCTCGCGCTGGCCCTCACCGGCTGCGGCGCGAAGGTCGCCCCCGACGACAGCGCCGACCGCAAGGACGCCGCCGGTTACCCGGTCACCATCAAGAACTGCGGCACCGGCCTGACCTTCGACCGGAAGCCGTCCCGGGTCGTCACCAACGACGTCGGCATCACCGATCTGATGCTGGCGCTCGGTCTGGAGGACCGGATGGCCGGGTACGTCATGCCGTCGTACCGGGGCCGGATCGACAAGGTCGCCTGGCGGGACGCGTACGACAAGGTGCCGTGGCTGTCGAAGAAGGCGATCACCAAGGAGATCGCGCTCGACGCCCACGCCGATCTCGTCCTCGCGGGCTGGAACTACGGCTTCGGCGAGGGCAACGACCTCACGCCCGCCTCCCTCAAGAAGCTCGGCATCGGCGCGTACGTGCTGACCGAGTCGTGCCGCAACGGCGGCTCCGGCAGCGCCCGCGGGGTGATGCCGCCGCTGGAGGCGCTCTACACCGACCTGACGAACCTCGGGAAGATCTTCCACGTCGAGGACCGTGCCGCGAAGCTGGTCAAGGAGTACCGCGCGCAGATCGCCGAGGTCCGCGCCGCGCACGCCGCGGACGGGAAGAAGCCCTCCGTCTTCCTCTACGACAGCGGCACCGACAAGCCGCTGACCGCGGGCGCCTTCGCCGGTCCTGACGACATCATCACCAAGGCGGGCGGCGTCAACATCACCAAGGACCTCAAGGACACCTGGACCACCATCGGCTGGGAGACCGTCGTCGAACGCGACCCCGACGTGATCGTGATCAACGACTACGGCTCCCCGACCGCCGCGCAGAAGAAGGACTTCCTGCTCTCCTACAAGCCGCTGGCGCACGTCTCCGCCGTCAAGCACCGCCGGATCTTCACGCTGGACTACGCCGACCTCGTCGAATCGCCCCGCAACCCGGCGGCAGTCCGCTCCCTGGCCCGCTACCTCGCCGCCGGGCGCGCCGACTGACTCCTCGGGCGGCCGGGCGCTCCCTACACTGGGGGCGTGGTGAGCACCGACTGGCAGAGCGACCTCCGCAAACGCGGCTACCGGCTGACGCCCCAGCGCCAGCTCGTGCTGGAAGCCGTCGACAGACTGGAGCATGCGACCCCGGACGACGTCCTCACCGAGGTGCGCAAGACCGCGGGCAGCGTGAACATCTCCACCGTCTACCGCACGCTGGAGCTGCTGGAGGAGCTGGGGCTGGTCAGCCACGCCCACCTCGGGCACGGCTCGGCGACGTACCACCTCGCCGACCGCCACCACCACATGCATCTGGTCTGCCGGGACTGCACGGACGTGATCGAGGC
The DNA here is from genome assembly GCF_042739975.1 of Streptomyces sp. NPDC059080. Classification (NCBI taxonomy): domain Bacteria; kingdom Bacillati; phylum Actinomycetota; class Actinomycetes; order Kitasatosporales; family Streptomycetaceae; genus Streptomyces; species Streptomyces sp. NPDC059080. The sequence goes on along the minus strand of NZ_JBHYGX010000027.1, from coordinate 35,982 downwards.
GGACCTGTCGGTGGCCGAGCCGTTCACCGCCGTGCTGCGCGAACAGTTCGGCTTCACCACCGACCTGAAGCACTTCGCCATCTTCGGCCGCTGCCGGGCCTGTACGGAGAAGGCGGCCCGGCAGCAGGAGGACGGCGCGGAGGCGGCGGGCGACGAGGCGTGAGAGCGGCGGGCGGCGAGGCGTGAGAGCGGCGGGCGGCGAGGCGTGAGGGCCCGCCGCACCCTCTCCTCCGCCCGGCCGGGCGGCCCCGTACCGCGATCCCTGTGGCGGGCGGCCGGGCCGTAGGCTGGCGGCATGAAGAGTTCCCTGCTGTCGCTGCCCGGTGCCGTCCCCGCCGAGGCCCCCGACGAAGGCGTCGCCGCGCACTACGGTGACCTCTTCCGCGAACAACGCGCGCTGGCGGACGGCTCCGGTTTCGTGGACCTCTCGCACCGCGGCGTCCTCACCGTCACCGGCCCGGAGCGGCTGAACTGGCTGCATCTGCTGGTCACCCAGCACGTCAGCGACCTGCCGCCCGGACAGGCCACCGAGGCGCTGATCCTCTCCCCGCACGGCCATATCGAGCACGCGCTCTACCTCGTCGACGACGGGGAGACGACCTGGCTGCACACCGAGCCGGGCGACCAGGAGGCGGTGATCGCCTATCTGGAGAGCATGAAGTTCTTCTACCGCGTCGAGGTCACCGACCGCACCGCGGACATCGCCGTGGTGCACCTCCCGGCCGGTTCGATCGCCGAGGCGCCCGAGGGCACCGTCGTCCGCGAGACGCCGCACGGCCGGGACCTGTTCCTGCCGCGCGCCGGCCTGGACGCCTTCGCCGCCGCGCACGGCCCGGCGGTCGGCATCCTCGCCCTGGAGGCGCTGCGCGTCGAGGCGCACCGCCCGCGGCTGGGCCTGGAGACCGACCACCGCACCATCCCGCACGAGCTGGGCTGGCTGGAGACCGCGGTCCATCTCCAGAAGGGCTGCTACCGCGGCCAGGAGACCGTCGCCCGCGTCCACAACCTGGGGAGGCCGCCGCGCCGTCTGGTCTTCCTGCACCTGGACGGCAGCGAGGTGCATCTGCCGCCGCACGGCACGCCGTTGCGGCTCGCCGCCGACGGTCCCGAGGGCCGTCAGATCGGCTTCGTCACCACGTCGGCCCGCCACCACGAGCTGGGCCCGATCGCCCTCGGGCTGATCAAGCGGAACGTCCCCGTCGACGCCCCGCTGAGCGCCGAGGGCACCGCCGCGGCCCAGGAGGTCGTGGTCGCGCCGTAGAGCGCCCTCTCGTACGGCGACGGCCGCGGTCCCCTCTCGCAGGGGCCGCGGCCGTCGTCATGCCGGGACGGGAACGGTGGGTGTGGGTGGGTGTCACACCTCGACGAGCACCGTGAACGGCCCGTCGTTCGTCAGCGACACCTTCATGTCCGCGCCGAACCGGCCGGTCTCCACCTGGGCGCCGAGGGCCCGCAGCTGCGCGACCACCTCGTCGACGAGCGGTTCGGCGACGGGGCCGGGCGCGGCCGCGTTCCAGGTGGGGCGACGGCCCTTGCGCGCGTCACCGTAGAGAGTGAACTGGCTGATGACCAGCAGCGGGGCGGCCGTGTCCGAGCAGGACTTCTCGCCCTGGAGGATCCGCACCGACCACAGCTTCCGGGCGAGCTGCGCCGCCTTCTCCGCCGTGTCGTCGTGCGTGACCCCGACCAGCACGCACAGTCCCTCGCCGACGATCTCGCCGACCGTCTCGCCGTCCACGACGACGCGTGCGCCGTCCACTCTCTGCACCACTGCTCGCATACCCGCCATCATGCCGGGCCCGCGAGGCGTTCGGACAGCCGTGCCCCTCCGAGGGCCGTTCGGGTGTCATGGCCCTGCATACGGACCGCCCAGAGTGGCACGATGCGTGCACGTGGTGCGTTTCATGGACAACATGCCCTGGATGCCGCACCGGACGAGGGGACGGAACCACTCATGAGCACTGCCGGCGCCGGGCGGATCCCCGGTCCCGTACCACCCGCCCGTACGACCCCGAGTGCCGCTCCGGCACCGGCCGCCGCCCGTCGGACGACCCTGGCTACGGCCCCCGCCGACGGCGCCCGCACCGAGGATGGCCCCATGCTCCAAGCCGGCCGGTCGCAGCACCGCCCACCGCAGCAACGCGACCGCTTCCATCCGGTCGTCCAGCCGGATCTGACCGCCCCCGGCCTGCCCGAGCTGCGGGTGCTGCGGCGTGACGCGCAGCGCGAGGAGGCCGATCTCAGCTATCTGCGGCGGCTGCTCCAGGGCCGGATCGACATCCTCCGGGCGGAGCTGGCCCGCCGGGCGGCGCCGCTGCCGCCGCTGCTGGACCGGCTGCCGGAGATCCTGGCGGACGTCCCGTCCCGCCACCGCTCGTCCGCCCGGCACGTCACGGTCGGCACGCCGCACGGTGAGGAGTACCGGCGGCTCGCCGACGACATGCTCGGCGAGGTCGAGCTGTCCGATCTGGGGGCGCGGACGGGCGGTGAGCTGACGGAGGCGATGACCCGGCTGGTCCGGTACGAGCAGCAGGTCTCCGGGCGGCGGCAGTCGCTCCAGCGGATGGCCGACGATTGCAGCACCGAAATCGCCCGCAGGTACCGTGAGGGGGAAGCGCAAGTAGACGACCTGCTGTCCTGACCTGGGCCACAAGCCTTCCGGGGAGGGCCGGTCACGTTCCCGGAAGGCTCACCGATGTCTCCGTCCCGCCCGATATCCGACCGCCCGGAGTCCCCGGCCACTCCGGCCACTCCGAACGCCCCGGTCCTCGCCGAGGTCGTCCGCTCCGGTTTCGTCGAGGGGCGCCACCGCGGCTCCCTGGTAGTGCTGGCCGCCGACGGCAGCGTCGCGACCGCGCTCGGTGACGTCGACGCCCCCGTCTTCCCCCGTTCCACGAACAAGCCGATGCAGGCCGCCGCGTTGCTGCGGGCGGGCCTGGAGCTGTCCGGCGAACGGCTCGCGCTGGCGGCGGCCAGCCACTCCGGCGAGGCGTTCCACCTGGAGCTCGTGCGGACGATGCTCGACGAGTTCCGGCTCGACGCGGCGCAGCTCCAGACACCGCCGGACCTCCCGCTGGACCCCGAGGAGGCCGAGCTGTACCTGGCGTCCGGGCAGGTCCGCTCCCCTCTCACGATGAACTGCTCCGGCAAGCACACCGCGATGCTCGCCGCCTGCGTCGCCAACGGCTGGCCGACGGAGACCTACCTCGACCAGGACCACCCGCTCCAGCAGCTGGTCCTGGAGAGCGTGCGCGCGGCGAGCGGCGAGGAGGTGGCGCACATCGGCACGGACGGCTGCGGCGCACCGCTGATGTCGCTGTCGCTGACGGGTCTGGCCCGGTCGTTCCGGAGCTTCGTCCTCGCCGAGCCGGGCACGCCCGAGCGGCGGGTCGCCGACGCGATGCGCGCGCACCCCGAGTACGTCGCGGGGACCCGGCGCCCGGACACCTGGCTGATGCGGGAGTTGCCCGGCACGCTGTCGAAGATGGGCGCGGAGGCCGTCCAGGCCCTGGCCCTGCCCGACGGCCGGGCCCTCGCCTTCAAGATCGACGACGGGAACACCCGCACCCTGGGCCCGGTACTGGCCCGCACGCTGCGCGGGATGGGCATCGAGGCGCCGGTCCTGGACCGGATCGAGGATATGCCGCTGCTGGGTGGCGGCGTCCGGGTGGGAGAGGTTCGGGCGGCGTTCTGAGGCGCCCGGGAGCGGGGCACGCCGGGGCCCGGTGGCGGGTGTCCGGCGCGGCCTGGCTGTCGCCCCGCGTCCCCGCCGGGGCCCCGCGTCCCCGCCGGGGCTGCGGCGTCCGGCCGTCCGTCGCGCGCCCGGCCGGTCTGCGTTCCGGTCGCGTGGTGTTCCCTCCTCGTACGGCGTTGGCCTGCACAAAGGGCACGGGCCGTGCCTACAGTGGCGGCGACAGCCAGTTGGGGACGATCACAGCAGGAGGCCGGCGATCATGAGCGATGCGCACACCGGACCGCAGGGGCCCGAGGCGATCGAGCACGCCCACGACCCCGAGGTGCTACAGCTCGCGGCCAAGGTGTTCGATCTCGCGCGCCATGGCGACACGGACACCGTCGCCGCGTACGTGGACGCCGGGGTACCGGCCAACCTGACCGACGAGAAGGGCGATTCGCTGGTCATGCTGGCCGCGTACCACGGCCACGCGGCCACCGTGGCGGCGCTGCTGCGGCGCGGCGCGGACGCCGACCGCACCAACGACCGCGGCCAGACACCGCTGGCGGGCGCGGTCTTCAAGGGCGAGGACGAGGTCGTGAAGGTCCTGGTGGCCCACGGCGCGGACCCGGCCGCGGGCACACCGTCGGCCGTCGACACGGCCCGGATGTTCGAGAAGACGGAGCTGCTGAAGCTGTTCAAGGCGGGCTGAGCGGGGCGGCGCCCCTGGGGTACGGGCCCCGGGCGGGGCGGGCACGGGCCGGGTGCGGCGCGGGGCCGCTTCCGGCCGGGGTCCTGCCATGTGCGGTGCGCTCGCCACCGCCACCGCCACCGCCATCCACGCTTTCCTTCGGAGGACCCCCGTGCCCGAAACCGACTCCCCCTCCCGAGTCGGAAGCTGTGACGGCTGTGTACGGGCGCACCGTGGCGTCCATGCTGCGCCGCACACACGGCGTCGAACAGTTCCGCCTTACCGTGCACCGAACACCGGGACCGGGGCGCATCGTCGCTGGCTACGAGTGGCACCGATCTGCTGAAGTAGCGTCCAGCAGGCAGGAGTTCACCATGCAGCAGTGCACACCGAGTGCGGCGGCCAGGCATACAAACTGATTCCGCGGGCGCACGACATGGGCGACAACCAGGGCGGCTCGGCGTACGAAGAGCAGACGTGCACCGCCTGCGTCAACGGGTGGATTGAGGGAGGCGACAGGGGCTGATGACTGACTACAGCGAGCAGGACGACGACCCCATCTGTCCGGGGCCACACTCGGGCTGTGACGGGTGCGGAGGGGCGGGACAGAAAGCAGAGGCAACCCTCGCCATCACCTACTACGGGCAAGGCACTTCCGCTGTCGCCATGCACCGGTGCCGGAACTGCAAGGGGAGAGGGTTCTCCTGCAAGGCGGCCCCGAGGTGTGAAGGCCCGCACCGCGGAGGGACGTACATGATCCCGCCCCACTCCCTGCCCCCTGTGTAGTCACGTCGCGAACCGGGCCCGCCGGATTGGGTCAGCCGATGGGGTTGACGAAGGTGACCGGGTGGGTGGCGGCGGACTGGTCGACGAGCGGGCCCCAGGGCCACTCGACCTTCAGCGAGGTGGTCTCGTTCGGCGGGGTGATCTCCGCGTAGGCGGGCTTCCAGGCGCCGTCGTCGCCCTCGTGGGCCAGGCCGAGGTTGATCGTGAAGTCGGTGGTGTCGCCGGGGCCCAGGGTGATCGAGCTGTACTTGGCCGACGAGCGGACCAGCGACCAGGTGCCGCCACCGTTCTCGGACGTGAGGTCCACACCGGGGAAGCCGCCGATCTTGCAGGTGCGGCCGCTGGTGTTGGTCAGCGCGACGCTGGTGGTCGTCGCGCCCTCCGCGTCCGGGTCGGGGGCCGCGTCGCCGCCGGTGGCGAACGCCGCCTTCAGGCCGGAGGTGTGGCAGCGCTCTCCCTGGGCGGCGGACGAGTTGGCGGCCTGCCCGCCCGAGGCCCCCGCCTTGGCGTCGGTCTTCGCGTCGCCCTTCGTACCGGAGTCCGCCTGCGGCTCGCCGTTCTGCACCGTGGTGGAGGCCCCCGCACCGGCGTCGACGCCCGTGGCGGCCGCGGCCGCATCCGCCTGGCCCGCGGCCTTCGCGCCACCGGCGTCCGAGCCGGAGCAGGCGGTCAGGGTCAGCCCGGCGGCCATGGTGAGAGCGGCGGCGGCGACACGCAGGGTACGGCGGCGGGCGGTACGGCCGGTGTTGGAGCGCATTTCGGGTTCCCCCTGGGGGCAGTCGGTGACGTGATCTCCTCGGTACGACACTCACCTTGCCCGCGGCCCCTGGCGCGCGACTGCCGCGCGGCTAACACCCGGCTAACCCCTCGCGGGCGAGGGCGATGCCGGTGGTGCGGCGGGAGAGTCCGCGGTCGTTCAGGCGGCCCGCGACGGTCGCGGCCAGGGCACCGGCGAAGGTCTCCTCCGGCTGACCCGGGCCGGGCCAGGCCGCCCCGCCCCGGGCCGGGCCAGGCCAGGCCAGGCCACCCCGGGCCAGGCCGCATAGGAAATCCCTATACCTCCCGCTGCCTTTTGGTCTTTGCCTCCCGCTCCTTTCCGTCCGTACCGTGAAACTGCTCGACGAGGCGCCCACCGCGAATTCCCCGAAGATTCGCGCTCCGCGCACGTCGATCCCTTTTTCCGCAGAGCGCACGTCGATCCCTTATCCGCCGAGCGGACAGTGACGCGACTTCCGCCGAGCGGACAATGACACGAGCGAGAGGACCACCGACATGACCACCGACATGCCCACGAACGAGAACGCACCGGAAAAGCGGGAACTCGCGGGAAAGCGGGCCCTGGTCACGGGCGGCACCCGCGGCATCGGCGCGGCCGTCGTGCGCCGGCTCCTGGACGCGGGCGCCGAGGTGCTGACGACCGCCAGGTCGGCGACGGGCACGGCGCCGGACGGGGCCGCCTTCATACCGGCCGACGTACGGACCCGGGCGGGTGCGGAGGCGCTCGCCGCGGCCGCGCGGGAGCGGCTCGGCGGGGTGGACATCCTGGTCCACAACGCCGGCGGGGCACAGCCGTACAAGGACGCCGCGGCCATCCCCGACGAGGAGTGGCAGGACGCGCTGGACCTGAATTTCCTGGCGTCGGTGCGGCTGGACTCGCTGCTGGCGCCGGGGATGCGGGAGCGGCGTTCGGGGGCGATCGTGCACATCTCCTCGGCCGCGGTCGCCACCCCGGTGGGGCCGTTCCTGCACTACACGACGGCGAAGGCGGCGCTGGAGAACTACAGCCGGGGGCTGGCCGCGGAGCTGGCGCCGTCCGGCATCCGGGTCAACACCGTGTCCCCTGGCCGGACCGCCACCCCTGGCGGCGAGGAGACGCGGCAGCGGTGGGCACACCTGGCCGCGGCGCCGGGCGCGACCAACGCCGACGACACCGCGCCGCTGGGGCGCGAGGGCCGCCCCGACGACATCGCCGACGCGGTGCTGTTCCTCGTCTCCGGACGGGCGGACTGGCTGACCGGAAGCAAGCTCGTCGTGGACGGCGGCGAATTCCCGAGGGGCTGACACCGACGGAATTCCGGAAGCCCGGTCACGGTAAAAGAAATTCCGTTGCGCCCACTTCCCTTTCGCCACTCAGAAAATCGGCGAGAAGGCGGCCACCACTCCCTCCTCGGCAGCCCCGGCCGCTTTCCCGCTTTCCGGGGAAAGCGGGGAGGCGGGAACGGCCCCAGCCCATTCCTCCCGCCGCAGGAATTCCAGCAGGGCCGTCTCCGCCGGGCCCGGGACGGACCGGAGCACGGCGATGACGGGCTGGGACACGGCCGGGAACACCGGGCGTACGAGGTGCTCGTACCCTTCGGGCACCGCGGAGGCCGGGACGAGCGTCACCCCCAGCCCGTGGGCGGCCCAGCGCACGGCCGTCGCCGTCTGGGAGACCCGGGCGGCCATGGCCGGGTCCAGCCCGTTGGCCCGCAGCACGTCCAGGAGTACGGCGTCGAGCGCGCTGTCGCGGTCGAACCGCACCCACGGCTCGCCCTCCAGCGCATGCACCTCGACCCGGTCCGTGGCGAGCAGGCGGTGCCCGGCGCCCAGCACCACGACGAACTCCTCGTCGCCGAGGCGGTGGGCGTCGGCGGGGCTCCGCCCGCACGCCGCCATCAGGGCGAGATCCAGCACGCCCCGGCGGCACAGGCGCTCCAGCTCCGCGGAGCCGGGCTCCTCTAAGACGGTGACCTCAAGGCGCGGGAAGCGGCGGCGCAGCGCGCCCAGCGCCCCCGGCAACTGCCGCGCACCGAAGCCCATCTGGGCCGCGACCACCACTTCGCCCGCCAGCTCCCCGGCACCGGCCCGCGCCGTCGCCCGGGCCCGCCGCGCCGCGCTCACCGCGGCCTCCGCGTCCCGCAGGAAGGCGCGGCCGACCACCGTGGGCACCAGTCCGGTCGGCGTACGGGCGAACAGCTCCACGCCGAGTTCCCGCTCCAGGCCGCGGATCTGCTGGGACACCGACGGCTGGGCGACGCGCAGCAGCTCCGCCGCCGCCGTCACCGATCCCTCCTCGGCAACGGCCAAGGCGTACTCGAACTGACGCAGACTCATTTGCTCCCACCCCTCCCCACGCCGGGCCACGGCCCACCCGCACTGCCCTCTCGCCGCCATAGCCGGTAACCCGGTTCTGCCGACGGATTCCCGCGGAGGTTCGCTGGAGATCCCCGTGGAAGTTCCCAGGAGAGAGTCAACACCCATGGCGCCTGCAAGGGAATGGGGGAATTCCCCGGCCGGTCGGGGCTGAGCGGGTGCGCCTCCGCGCGGCGGCGACGACCGCCCCGCACCACCGCCGGGCGGCCGCCCGCCTCCTCGGCCCGTCCCGCCCTAAAGGCTCTGACCCTTGAGGCTCAACCAGCGTCTCCAGCACGCCTGTTAAATTCTTGCCGCCATGAATGGGGAGCGGTGGCGCGCCACGGCATTGGGGGCGAAGATGCGTCGAACTGGGTCTGCTGGGGCCGGGGTGGCCGTGGGGTTGCTGCTCGTGACCGGGTGCGGAGGGGGCGGCGGGAGCGGGTCCGCTCCCGCGGTGGACCCGGCGCTGGCCAAGGCCGTGAACAAGAGCTGCAGCCACTTCCTGAAGCCGGAGTCGGTTGCCGCGGCGCTCGGCGACAACACGTTCGACGGCACCCTTGGGCAGATCCAGGGCGGCAAGGGGTCGTGCTCGGTCACCATCTCGGTCAGGGAGGCCGGCCGCGGGACGAGCGGGCCGCTGCACACCAACGTGAAGCTCTCGCTGGAGATCCTCAGCTGGAAGGACCCCGCCCTGGCGGCTCAGTCCGTCGACGAGGTCTGTCACCACACCTCGGCCTACGGGGTCACCGAGATCTTCCAGGGCCCCAAGGGGGCGTGCAGCGTCTACCGGGCCGAACCTTCCGAGGAGTTCCTGGTCGGCGGCAGGCTGGACATCCACGGGAGCGAGGGCAGGAAGCGGATCACGGTCACCGTCCACGGCGTGGACGGCACGCTGAAGCAGGACCGCAAGCACGCCCTCCAGCTGCTGGCCGACGCCCGCGCCGAGATCTCCCGCGGGGCGTGAACACCATCGCCGACCCCTTCATCGACGACGCCCCGCCCACCGCCATCCCCGTAACACTCCCGCAAGCACTCTGCTTGCAATAGTTAGCACCGGCGGTGCACGATGGGGCCATGGCATCGCTCAACGTCGGCAATCTCGGCGCATTCCTGCGAGAGCAGCGGCGCACGGCGCAGCTGAGTCTGCGGCAGCTCGCGGCGGACGCCGGGGTGTCGAACCCGTACCTCAGCCAGATCGAGCGCGGGCTGCGCAAGCCGAGTGCGGAGATCCTGCAGCAGCTGGCCAAGGCGCTGCGGATCTCCGCCGAGACGCTGTACGTCCAGGCCGGGATCCTCGACGAGCGCCAGGGACTCGACGGCGTCGAGGTGCAGACCGCGATACGCACCGACCCCGCACTCAACGAGAAGCAGAAGCAGGTGCTGCTGCAGATCTACGACTCCTTCCGCAAGGAGAACGGATACGGCAGCACCGACGCGGACGCCGCCCCAGCCAGCGACGCCCCGGCCGGCGACGCCCCGGCCGGCGACGCCCCGGGCCACGGCTGAGCGCACGACATCTCAATCAGGACACCGAATGCAGGAGGAAGCACCTCATGGCCATCACCGATGACCTCCGCAAGACCCTGACCGACCCGACCCCGCTGTACGCCCTCGCCGGTACCGCCGACCTGGCGGCCGAGAAGCTCGGTGAGGTGCCGGTGCTGGTCGAGCGGATCCGCGCGGAGGCCCCCAAGCACATCGAGGCGGTGCGGGCCACGGACCCCAAGGACGTCCAGGCACGGGTCGCCCAGCAGGCCAAGGAGGCCCAGGGCAAGCTCAACGACCTGCTGGGCTCGCTCGACACCGACCTGAAGAAGCTCCGCGAGCAGGCGCAGGTCCTCGCGCTCCAGGGCGTCGGCCGGGCCGCCGAGTACGCGGTCAGGGCGCGGGAGACGTACGACGGGCTGGCCGAGCGGGGCCGCGGCGCGGTGCAGGGCTGGCGCGGTGACGCCGCCGACCACGTCGAGGAGCTGGCCGTGGTGATCGAGCCGGACCCGGCGCCGAAGGCCACCCCGAAGCCGGCGAAGGCCAACGGCATGGCGAACGGCACCGCCAACGGCAAGGCCGCGGCCAAGCCGTCCCGGACCGGCGCGGTGCCGAAGCCGGTCGCCAAGCCCGCCGCCAAGCCGGTCGCCGCGAAGGCCGACGGCGCGAAGCCGGCCGAGGCGAAGTCCGCGAAGAAGGACCCGGCCCGCAAGCCCGCCACGCGTCGGAGCACCCCGCCGTCGGCGAAGTGACGTAGTTATCCACACGGGCCGGGCACGCGACGGCGGCCCGGCCCGTTGTCCGGGTACGGTGGGCCGCGACGGCCCGAGTCGACAAGGTGGTGCGCGGCGTGCTGGTGTACGGATTCCAGTCTCTTCTGGGCTGGGCGCAGCTGGCCCTGGGCGTCTACGCCGCGGTGATGCTGGTCGACGCGGCGGTGCGCCGCGACGACGCCTACCGCGCGGCCGACAAGCAGTCCAAGCCGATGTGGCTGATCTTCCTGGCCCTCGCCACGCTGCTGCTCTTCGTCATGCCGCTGATGTCGTTCCTGCCGATCATCGGCGTGATCGCGGTGATCGTCTACACCGTCGACGTCCGCCCGGCACTCCGCCACGCCACCGGCGGCGGGGGCCCGCGCCGCCGCGGCTCCAGCTCCGACGGGCCGTACGGGCCGTACAACGGCGGACGCTGAGCAGAGCGAGGCGAGGGGCCTCCGGGGCCCTGGGTCCTGAGAGCCCGCGGCCGTTCCGCCCCGAGCAGGAGCCGTCGGGCCCGCCCCCGCTCACCCCCGCCCGCGGTCCAGCAACAGCACCGCCACGTCGTCGGTCAGCTCGCCGCCGTTGAGGTCGCGGACCTCGTTCAGGGTGGTGTCCAGCAGTTCCTCGCCGGTCAGGCCCGCCGCCATCCGGCGGGCGACCAGTTCGGCCATGCCCTCCTGGCCCAGCCGCAGCCGGCCCTCCCCGACGTGCCCCTCGATCAGGCCGTCGGTGTACATCATCAGGCTCCAGGCGCCGCCCAGCTCGATCTGGTGGCGCGGCCAGCGGGCGTACGGCAACAGGCCGAGCGCCGGGCCGCCGAACTCGTACGGGAGCAGCCGCGGCGGGCCGCCTGCGCAGGAGAGCAGTGGGGCCGGGTGGCCCGCCAGGCAGAGTCCGGCGCGGCGGCCGTCCGGGGAGATGTCGACGGTGCAGAGCGTCGCGAAGATCTCGTCGTCGGCGCGCTCGTGCTCCAGGACCTTCTGGAGGGTGGAGAGCAGTTCGTCGCCGCAGAGTCCGGCGAAGGTCAGCGCCCGCCAGGCGATGCGCAACTCCACGCCGAGCGCCGCCTCGTCGGGGCCGTGGCCGCAGACGTCACCGATCATCGCGTGGACGGTGCCGTCCGGCATGCGGACGGTGTCGTAGAAGTCGCCGCCGAGCAGCGCGCGGCTGCGGCCGGGGCGGTAGCGGGCGGCGAAGCGCAGGTCGGAGCCGTCGAGCAGCGGGGTCGGCAGCAGGCCGCGCTCCAGCCGGGCGTTCTCCTGGGCGCGCATCCGCGACTCGGTGAGCTGGCGCTGCGCGAGGTCGGCGCGTTTGCGTTCGACGGCGTAGCGCACCGCGCGGCTGAGGACCGCGCCGTCCAGTTCGTCGCGGAAGAGGTAGTCCTGCGCGCCGACGCGGACGGCCTCGGCGGCGCGTTCGGCGTCGGTCTCCGGCGTCATCACCAGGACGGCGTGGGCCGGGGCCATCCGCAGCACCGCGTGGAGCGCGCCGAGGGTGTCGGCGGCGGCGTCCGCCGCCGGACCGTCGGTCTCCTTGGCGGGGGCGAGGTCGAGGAGGATGCAGTCGACGTCGTGGGTGAGCAGCCGCGCCGCCTCGGTGAGGTTGCGGGCGGTGCGCAGCCGGACCTTGCGGCCCGCCCAGTCCCACATGTCCGGGACGGTGCTGCTCGGGTCGTCGCCGATGAGGAGGACGGTCAGGCCGGGCCCGGAGCCGTTGTCGGCGGGCGCCTCGGGGCGGCGCGCGCCCGGGATCGGCGCCCTGGTCCCGGCGGGGGCGGTGGCGAGAAGGTGCGCGGGCGCGGTGCCGACGTCCGCCGTGCCGTCCGCCGTCCGGCGTGCGGCGGCGCAGACGTCACGGGCCGGGACCACCTGCTGTGACAGCACGGCCGTTCGCCGGTGCGGTACGGGTACGGACATGGCTCTGTTTCCTTCCCTCCCCCTGGGTCGTGGTGGCCGACATGACGCCCGGCTCGCTGGGGGCCGCCCTGACGGGCGCGAGACCACGGTGACGGCGCTCCCGAGGGTGCCGGGGCGCGCCGTCCGGCGCACCAACGTGCCCGGTCGTACGCCGCTCGTGGAGGTGAGGGGTGCGCCACCGGGCACCGCGAGTGCGACCATAGCGCCACCGGACACGTGTGCGGAATGACCCGCGGCACGCGAGGGCGTCATATGCCGCCGCGTATAAGCCATTTGACCTGGAGAGACCGGGAAAAGACGGAAAGGGAATGACGAATATCACCCCGTCGGGGCCGGAACCGATCGCAATGTGCCACGGCCCGGCAACCGTCCGATAACGACCTCACCCGCGACGCCGCTGACAATCGCGAGCGAGGTCGTCACCCTCATCCCGTCAGTGATCGGGACGTACGACACCGAGGATCGGCATCGAACCCGCCCCGGCGATCGTGACCTGTCGACCCGGTCGCGGCGCGTGCACGATCGCGCCGTCGCCCAGATACATGCCGACATGGCTGGCGTCGGAGAAATAGATGATCAGGTCACCCGGGCGCATATCCGTGACGGCGACGCGGGGCAGCCGCCGCCACTGCTCCTGTGAGGTCCGCGGAATCGTACGGCCCCCCGCCTGCCAGGCACGCAGGGTCAGCCCCGAGCAGTCGAAGGTGTCCGGTCCCTCGGCGCCCCACACATAATCCTTGCCGATCTGCGCGGTCGCGAAGGAAACGGCTTTCTTTCCGGCGCCGGACGCTCTGTTGTGGATCTCCTTCAGGATGCCGGTGTCGAGCCATTTCTGCTGTTCGGCGCGGGCCCGGGATTCCTCCAGCTCTTTCAGCCGGTTCTTTTCCGCGGCGGCCAGGCGGGATTCGATTTTCTTCGCCTCGTCGAGCTTCTTCTTGATGTCGCGCCGCGCTTTCTCCTTCTTCGCGCGTTCGGCGTCGAGGCGTTCCCAGCGGACGGTCGCGGAGTGCGCGTCGTCCCGCAGCCCGGCCGCCAGACGGCCCAGTTCACCGGCGACATCGGTGGCGGCGCGCTGGGCCTTGCGGGCCAGGACCGCGTTGTCGAGGTACCCCTGGGGGTCCGCGTTCAGCATCAGCCGCACCTCGTCCGGTACGCCCCCGGCGCGGTACTGCGCGCTGGCCAGCACGCCCGCCTGCCGCTTGAGCGCATCGCGCCTGTGCTGCGCGCCGTCGATGCGGCGGGCGAGATCGACGATCTGCTTCTGCTCGCCCTCGACTCGCTCCTGCGCGGCGTTGTACGCGTCGGTGGCGCGCTCGGCGGCGCGGTAGAGGGCCTCGATCCGGCGGTGTACCTGCGCGAGGCGGTCCGCGCCGGGGCCCGCCTCGCCCGCGTCCGGCCCGTCCGTTTCCGGCCCCTCCGCTGTGGGGTCCGCCGCCTCCCGCCCGGCCGTGCGCCCGTCCGGCCCGTCGGCCACCCGCCCGGCCGACGCGTACGCCGCGGGGGTCACCGGCCCGAGCAGCCCCAGCGCACAGAGCATCACGACGGCGCGGGCGACGGCCCGGCCCCGCGGGGCGCGGCGGCCGGACGCGGAGCCGGACCCCCCGGCCGCGGAGCCCCCACCGCCCCGCGCGGCACCGGGCCCGGCCCCGGCCCCCGCACCGCCACCCGCCGCGACGGCACCCCGTATGCACCCGGCATCCGCCATGTCCGCTCCGCCCCGTACGGCATCCCGTGCCCCCTGAATCCCCACCCGCCACCTCCGGTCGATGCGCACCGATTCGTGTCGCCGTCGTCGTTGGCGCGGATCGTGTCATACCGATCGGTAAGCCGACAGAGGGCGGCGCAATTTCCCGATTTCTGGTGACCGATGCATGTCATGACGGCCGCCCCCAGCTGACGGATGAGGTTCACCGTGCGTTCACTCTTCCCCATCGGTCGCTTCACTTGATCTGCCTAATTTCAGCCGTACCGAGTGCGCGTCACCACCGCGAACCGATAAGGGCTCCGGTTGACTCCGCACGCTCCTGACACACCTCGCACGCCGGTGAAGCGGCGCGCCCCAGGAAGGAACTCTCGACAGTGAAGCTTCAGCGCAAGAACCGGGTTCGCGCTCTCGCGGTGGGCGCTCTCGCCGTCACCGGTGCCCTGGCCCTGACGGCGTGCGGCTCCGACGACACCAGCGCCTCCGGTGGCGCGGGCAACGCCGCCAAGGCCGGCAGCATCAAGTGCGAGGGCAAGGGCAAGCTGCGCGCCTCCGGCTCCTCGGCGCAGAAGAACGCCATGGACGTCTGGGTGCAGAACTACGCCGGTGGCTGCAAGGACACCGAGATCAACTACCAGCCGACCGGCTCCGGCGCGGGCATCACCACCTTCCTCCAGGGCCAGACCGCGTTCGCCGGCTCCGACTCGGCCCTCAAGCCCGAGGAGGTCGCCAAGTCGGAGAAGGTCTGCAAGGGCGGCAAGGCCATCAACCTGCCGATGGTCGGCGGCCCGATCGCGGTGGGCTACAACGTGCCCGGCGTGGACAACCTCGTCCTCGACGCACCCACCCTCGCCAAGATCTTCGACTCGTCGATCACCAACTGGAACGACCCGGCGATCAAGAAGCTCAACCCGGGCGCCTCGCTCCCGGACCTCAAGATCCAGGCGTTCCACCGCTCCGACGACTCGGGCACCACCGACAACTTCACCAAGTACCTCAAGGGCGCCGCCCCCGGCGCCTGGAAGCACGAGCCCGCGAAGACCTGGGAGGGCAAGGGCGGCCAGGCGGCCTCCGGCTCCGCCGGCGTCTCCTCGCAGGTCAAGCAGACCAGCGGCGCGATCTCCTACTTCGAGCTGTCGTACGCGACCGCCGGGAAGATCCCCACCGTCAAGATCGCCACCGGCGCCAAGGCCCCGGTCGAGGCCACCGTCGACAACGCCTCCAAGGCGATCGCCGAGGCCAAGCAGATCGGCAAGGGCGACGACCTCGCCCTCCAGCTCAACTACGGCACCAAGGCCGAGGGCGCCTACCCGATCACCCTGGTGACGTACGAGATCGCCTGCGACAAGGGCAACAAGGCCGAGACCCTCCCGGCCACCAAGTCCTTCCTCACCTACATCGCGAGCGAGGACGGCCAGAACGCCCTGAAGGACCTGGGCTACGCCCCGCTGCCCACCGAGATCGCCGACAAGGTCCGCAAGACCGTCGCCGCCCTCGCCTGATCCACCGGGCGGCGGCCCTGACCACGCCGTACGGCCCGGGTCACCCCGCCGTACGGCCCCCGGGCCGCCGCCCTTCCGGTGCACCGCCGCGCCAGGAGCCCCCGGGCTCCGCAGACCGGAGAATCCATGACCCCCTCAGCAACCGCGACACCCGACGCCGCGCCCCCACCGGCCGCGGCCCCGGCCTCCCCCGTCTCGGGGAAGGCCCGGCGCCCCGGTGACCGGATCTTCCTCGGGCTCTCCCGCGGATCCGGTATCACCCTCCTGGTGATCATGGCGGCCATCGCCGCCTTCCTCACCTACCGGTCCGTGCTCGCGATATCCGGCGACCACGCCAACTTCTTCACCACCCTCGACTGGAACGCCACCGGCGCCGAGCCCAAGTTCGGCATCGCGGTCCTGGCGTTCGGCACCGTCGTCAGCGCCCTCATCGCGATGGTCATCGCGGTCCCGGTCGCCGTCGGTATCGCCCTCTTCATCTCGCACTACGCCCCGCGCAGGCTGGCCTCCCCGCTCGGCTACGTCATCGACCTGCTCGCCGCGGTGCCCAGCATCATCTACGGCCTGTGGGGCGCGCTCTTCCTCGTCCCGCACCTCAGCGGGCTCTACGGCTGGCTCGACGACTACCTCGGCTGGACCGGCATCTTCAGCTACGGCGGCGGCGCCGCCCGTTCGCTGTTCACCGTCGGCATCCTGCTGGCGATCATGATCCTGCCGATCGTCACCAGCGTCAGCCGCGAGGTCTTCCTCCAGGCGCCGAGGATGCACGAGGAAGCGGCGCTGGCCCTCGGCGCCACCCGCTGGGAGGTGATCCGGATGTCGGTCCTCCCCTTCGGCCGCTCCGGCATCATCAGCGCCTCCATGCTGGGCCTGGGCCGCGCGCTCGGCGAGACGATGGCCGTCGCCACGGTCCTCTCCCCCAGCTTCCTGATCGGCAAGAGCCTGCTCGACCCGGGAGGCGGCACCTTCGCGCAGAACATCGCCGCGAAGTTCAGCGAGGCCGACACCTTCGGCCAGGACGCACTGATCGCCTCGGGCCTCGTCCTCTTCGTGATCACCCTGCTCGTCAACGGCGCGGCCCGCCTGATCATCGCCCGGCGCAAGGAGTACTCGTGAGCGACGTCATGACGGAACGGCAGGCCCTCGCCGATCGGCCCGGCGGCACGTCCGTACCGGTCTCCCTCAAGCAGGCCCGGCTCCCCCGCTGGACCCCCGCGGCCCTCGCCCTCGGCTCGGCCGTCGTCGGCTGCGGTGTCGGCCTCGCCGCCGGTCTGGACAGCCGCGTCCAGTGGGGCCTGATCGCCGCGCTGCTCTTCATGGCCGGTACGTTCGCGCTGTCCGCCGCCGTCGAGGGCGCCCGGCAGGCCAAGGACCGCCTCGCCACCAGCCTCGTCTGGATCGCGTTCCTCCTCGCCGTCATCCCGCTGGCCTCCCTGCTGTGGGAGACGCTCGCGCGGGGCAGCAAGGTCCTGGACGGCTACTTCCTGTCCCACTCGATGGGCACCCTGCCGGACGCGCTGCCCGGCGGCGGCATCTACCACGCGATCATCGGCACCCTGGAGCAGGTCGGCCTCGCCACCCTGATCGCCGCGCCGCTCGGCCTGTTCACCGCGATCTACCTGGTGGAGTACGGCCGCGGCCGCCTCGCCAAGGCCGTCACCTTCTTCGTCGACGTGATGACCGGCATCCCGTCCATCGTCGCCGGCCTCTTCGTCCTCTCCGTCTGGATCCTCATCCTCGGCTTCGGCCCGTCCGGCTTCGCCGGGGCGATGGCGCTGGCGATCCTGATGGTGCCGGTCGTGGTCCGCTCCACCGAGGAGATGCTCAAGCTCGTCCCCAACGAGCTGCGCGAGGCGTCCCTCGCCCTGGGCGTGCCGAAGTGGCGCACCATCCTGAAGGTCGTCCTGCCGACGTCGATCGGCGGCATCACCACCGGCGTGATGCTCGCCGTCGCCCGGATCACCGGCGAGACCGCGCCGGTGATGCTGCTGGTGTGGGGCGCGAAGACGATCAACACCAACCCGTTCCAGGACGCCCAGCAGTCCCTGCCGCTCTACGTCTTCCAGCAGTGGCAGCAGGGCTCCGAGGCGTCGTACGACCGCGCCTGGGCCGCGGCCCTCGTCCTCATCGCCTTCGTGATGATCCTCAACCTGGTGGCCCGCGGCATCGCCCGCTGGAAGGCCCCTCGCGGAGGACGCAGTTGAGCTGCAGCGGAGGTTGGGGGTCGTACCCGAGGAACGAGGGTGCGGCACCCGGCCGGAGCGGAAGCGAAACGAAGTCCGACCATTCAACACAGACGGCCCGCTGACCGCGCGTCCAGAAAGAAGCAGTGATCCCCATGGCCAAGCGAATCGATGTCAGCGGCCTCTCCGCCTTCTACGGCAACCACAAGGCCATCGACGACATCTCCATGAGCGTCGAGCCCCGCTCGGTGACCGCCTTCATCGGCCCCTCCGGCTGCGGCAAGTCGACGTTCCTGCGCACCCTGAACCGTATGCACGAGGTCACCCCCGGCGGCCGCGTCGAGGGCAAGGTGCTCCTGGACGACGAGGACCTCTACGGTCCCGGCGTCGACCCGGTCGCGGTCCGCCGCACCGTCGGCATGGTCTTCCAGCGGCCCAACCCGTTCCCCACCATGTCGATCTTCGACAACGTCGCGGCCGGTCTGCGGCTCAACGGCACCACCAAGAAGAGCGACCTCACCGGCATCGTCGAGAAGTCCCTCAAGGGCGCCAACCTCTGGAACGAGGTCAAGGACCGCCTGAACAAGCCCGGCTCCGGCCTCTCCGGCGGCCAGCAGCAGCGGCTCTGCATCGCCCGCGCCATCGCCGTCGAACCGCAGGTCCTGCTGATGGACGAGCCGTGCTCGGCGCTCGACCCGATCTCCACGCTCGCCGTCGAGGACCTCATCGGCGAGCTGAAGGAGCGCTTCACGATCGTCATCGTGACGCACAACATGCAGCAGGCGGCGCGCGTCTCGGACCGTACGGCGTTCTTCAACCTCTCGGCGGTCGGGCAGCCCGGCACCCTCGTCGAGATCGACGACACCGAGCGGATCTTCTCCAACCCGTCCGTCCAGGCGACCGAGGACTACATCTCCGGCCGCTTCGGCTGAGCCGCCCGCCCGGCGGCCCCACCCACGTCCTGCGGTGCTGCATGGCGGTGCCACCGCACGACGAAGGGCCCGCCCCTCCACATCGGGGGGCGGGCCCTTTCCTTCCGTACGGGTGCGCCGGGCCAGGGCCCGGCGGCGGTCAGCCGAAGGCCAGCTTGATCACCCAGTAGGCGAACGCGGCGACGATACCCGCCGCCGGCATCGTGATGAACCAGCCCATCACGATGTTCTTGGCAACGCCCCAGCGCACCGCGCGCGAGCCCTTGGTCGAGCCCACACCCATGATCGCGGAGGTGATGACGTGCGTGGTGGAGATCGGCGCGTGGAACATGAACGACGCGGTGTACATCACCGACGCCGCCGTGGTCTCCGCGGCGAAGCCCTGCGGCGGGTCCAGCTCGATGATCCGCCGCCCCAGCGTCCGCATGATCCGCCAGCCACCCGCGTACGTACCGAGCGACAGGGTGATCGCACAGACCAGCTTCACCCAGACCGGGATGGCGGCGCTGGCGTCCTGGACATCGGCGATGACCAGCGCCATCACCACGACGCCCATGGTCTTCTGCGCATCCTGGAGGCCGTGGCCGAGGGCCATGCCCGCCGCCGAGACGGTCTGCGCTATGCGAAAACCACGCTTGGCGCGGTGCGGGTTGGCGCCGCGGAACAGCCAGAGGATGACGACCATCACCAGATAGCCGAGCACCAGGCCGATCACCGGCGAGATGAACATCGGCAGGACGACCTTCTCGATCACCCCGGACCAGATCACCTCGGTGCCCCCCGCGAGCGCCGCGCCGACCATGCCGCCGAAGAGTGCGTGAGAGGAGGACGAGGGCAGACCGAAGTACCAAGTGACGAGATTCCAGACCACCGCGCCGAGCAGCGCGGCGAACAGGATGCCCATCCCCTTGCTGCCCTCAGGGGTGGAGATCAGCCCCTCGCTGACCGTTTTGGCGACCCCGCTGCCAAGAAAGGCACCGGCGAGGTTCATCACGGCGGCCATCGCCAGCGCCGCCCGGGGCGTCAGCGCCCGGGTCGACACCGAGGTGGCGATGGCGTTCGCCGAATCGTGAAAGCCGTTGGTATACGTGAAACCGAGCGCGACCGCAATGGTCACGACAAGCGCGAAGGTGTCCATGGCCGGGGCTCAGGACTCCTTGACCGCGATGGTCTCGACCGTGTTGGCCACGTGCTCGAAGGCGTCGGCCGCCTCCTCAAGGATGTCCACGATCTGCTTGAGCTTCAGCACCTCGATGGCGTCGTACTTGCCGTTGAAGAGGTGGGCGAGGAGCTTGCGGTGGATCTGGTCGGCCTGGTTCTCCAGACGGTTGACCTCGATCCAGTACTCCGTGAGGTTCGACATCGTCCGCAGATTCGGCATCGCCTCGGCGGTCAGCTCGGCCGCCCGCGCCAGCACCTCGATCTGCTGCTCGACGCCCTTCGGCAGCTCCTCCACCTTGTAGAGGACGACGAGATCGACGGCCTCCTCCATGAAGTCCATGATGTCGTCGAGTGACGAGGCGAGGTTGTAGATGTCCTCGCGGTCGAAGGGCGTGATGAACGAGGAGTTCAGCTGGTGGAAGATCGCATGGGTCGCGTCATCCCCTGCGTGCTCCGCCGCCCGCATCCGTTCGGCGATCTCGGCCCGCGCGGAGGTGTCCGCCCCGAGCATTTCCATCAGGAGCTTCGAGCCGGTGACGATGTTGTCCGCGGATGCGGCGAACATGTCGTAGAAGCTCGTCTCCCTGGGGGTCAGACGAAAGCGCACGTGAAATCCTCGGGGTGCATCGGTTCCGGTCGAGTTGATGTTAGGCGCATCATCCAGCCACTGCTTACCAGCATTCCTTCAGTGTCGCGCATCGGGCAGCATGCTCTGCACGGGGTACCTCCGGTACCTGGAAAATTCGGTACCATATACCCGCCGGGGGTATATGAATCGACGGGCATACCACGGGAGACGGCCATGACGACGACGGACGCCGGTACGGACGGCACCACCGAAACCGCCGCGGTCGACCCCGCCCCCGCGCCGAAAACCGCCCCCCAGAGCGCCCCGGACACCGTCACCGACCACGACCGCGGCATCCACGGCTACGCCCACCAGAAGAACGCCCACCTCAAGCGGCTGCGCCGCATCGAGGGCCAGATCCGCGGCCTCCAGCGGATGCTGGAGGAGGACGTCTACTGCATCGACATACTCACGCAGGTCTCGGCGAGCACGAAGGGCCTGCAGTCCTTCGGGCTCCAGCTCCTGGAGGAGCACCTGCGCCACTGCGTCGCCGACGCCGCGGTGCACGGTCCCGAGGCCATCGACGCCAAGGTCCAGGAGGCCACCAAGGCCATCGAGCGGATGCTCCGCACCTGAGACCCGCGGCACACCGGCCGCCGGATCACCGCCCGGCGGACCGCTCCCGCCGATGCCCGTCGACATCCAGCAGTTCGTCGATACGGTCCGGGCTCAGCCGCTCCTCGCTCGCGGCGGCCGCGGCGATCATCAGCTCGCCGGTCAGCTCGATCTCGACGAGGGCCACGCGGTCCTGAACCGTCGCATCGCAGGTCACGGTCACGGACGACACCTTCCTTCGCGCGCCTCCCCCTCCGAGGCGGACACCGCCCAGCGTAGGGACGGCGCCACCCGCAGCCCATGGCACGGAAGGACCATTTCCGCCACCCCGTCCGGGTACCGGCCCCTTCCGCGACCTACTCCGGAGACGGCTGAAAACCGACGGTCGAAAAGGTGATCTTCCGGCCCGGAGCCCGTTCCGGCGACCGCTCCGGCGACCGCTCCGGAGCCCGCTCCGGCGACCACACCCGGCCCCGCCCCCGGCCCCCGTACGCGCCCCCCTCGCCGCACGGCCCGGCCCCCGCACCCGACGCCTCACCACCCGGCACCCCGTCACCCACCGCCCCGCGGCCCCCTCACGACCCCGCGGTCGCGATCCGCCCCGCGTAGATGGCGTCCCGCGGCGGCAGTGCCACCTCCGGCCTGGGCCCGAAGTCGTCGAGCCGGGTCGTCGACGTCACCGCCGCGCCGCGCGGCGAACCGTTGGCGAAGCGGTAGTGCTGGCTGACCTTGCGCAGCCGCCCCGCCGCGTCCAGATACGCGTCGAACGGCACCCGCCGCGTGGTGAACCCTTTTTCCGCCGCCGTCAGCACCGGCCGCGTCCGCGCCGACGCCGCCCCGGCCGCCGCCGCGATGTCCGTCGTCCCGCTGTAGTGCCGCACCGCGACGCCGTCGACCCGCGCCTCGCCCCGGTACGTCACCTCCTGTGCGCCCCGCAGCAGTTCGGCCGCGGCCAGCGGATCGGTGGCCCCGCCGGTGACGAGGTTGCCGTCCGCGAGGCCCGTCGCATCGATCCGCACCCATTTGTCCGCGGGCACCCCGGCGCCGCGGTTCTTCATGTACAGCGCGCCCGGCACCAGGATCTCGGTGACCGGCGGCCTCGGCCCGCGCCCGCCGCCCGCCGGGTCCGGCAGCCTCAGCAGCAGCCGCCCCGTACCGCGCCGGAAGTCGTACTCACCGCTGCCCCGGATCGCCACCCGGGTGCCGCCACTGACCGTCTCCATCGTCGAGGTGACCCGCGCCCCGCCGGCCCGCAGCAGCGCGTCGGCGCTGGCCCGCACCGCCCGCTCGGCCGCCGGGGAATCCGCGCCCAGCAGCCCGTCGGCGGACGCGCCGACCGCCGAACACCCCGCCGTCAGCAGCCCCGCCCCGCACACCAACGCCGCGACGACCCCGCCCGTCTCCCGCCTGACCTGCGCCACCATCGCGTACGAGCCCCTTCGGCCGCTTCCCCTGGGCGGACCCGGAACGGCCGGTACCGGAAGTCGCCGACCGGGCGCTCCGCTCACCGGCGGTCCGCGCCGGGCGGCCCGTTCCGGACGGCCGGTCACGCACCGGCCGTCCGGAACAACGACCGTTTCCGGGGCCCGTCACGCCCCGCCACCCGGGGCGCGTAGCGTGGCGGGGTGACCGCTCGCGCCCCGCACCCCCACCCGTCGGGCCCCTCCGTCCCCGGCCCCGCGCCCGCCGTCGACGACGCCCCGGCCAACGGCACCAGGCACCGCGCCTCCACCTCCGAGCGCGGGTCCTTCATCTCGGCGGGCTGCTCCTGCGGCTGGCGCGGCGCCGCCCGCCGCGCCCGTTCCCAGGCCCGTACGGACGCCGAACGCCATCTGACCGCCGCCGCGCGGCCGGAATGACCCCGCGTCCGGGAACCGCCAACTCCCCCGCCGCATCTGGGTAGGGAGAGAACGACGACACCGGGCACCGGCCGGCGCACCGCACCTGACCGACCTTCAGGCTGCACGCGCCGCCGCCGGAGCGCCGCCCCCACGGCAGCGCCTCCCGCCCCGGTGCCGCACCCCTCGGCCACCGGCCGGACCCGTGGCCGTACGGGGACGCCGATCACCATGAGGGGACATCTCCCAATGAAGCGCCGCACACTCCTGCAAACCGGTGGCGGCCTCGCGGCCACCTCGGTCGCCTGGGCCACCGGCTGCACCACGAACGGCACGGCCACGGGCACCTCCGCCGCCCCGGCCACGGCGGGCCGCGCACTCACCGCCACCGCCTCCTCGTCCACGAAACCGGCCGCCACCAAAGCCGGTTGGAGCGCACTCGCCAAGAGCCTCGACGGCAAGCTCATCCGCCCCTCGGACGCCGCGTACGCGACGGCCGGGCGCCTGTACAACACCCGCTACGACACCCTGAAGCCGTCGGCGGTCGCCTACGTCGCGCACCCCTCGGACATCGCCGAATGCCTGTCCTTCGCGCGCCGCTACCGCACCCCCGTCGCCATCCGCAGCGGCGGCCACTCGTACGCGGGCTACTCCAGCGGCAACGGCAAGCTCGTCATCGACGTCTCGTCCCTCGACACGGTCGGCGCGCCCTCGGGCGGCGAGGTCGCGATCGGCGCGGGCGCCAAGCTCATCGACATCTACGCCGGCCTCGGTGCGCGCGGCGTGACGCTGCCCGGCGGCTCCTGCCCGACCGTCGCGATATCCGGCCTCACCCTGGGCGGCGGACACGGCGTCACCTCCCGTGCGTACGGCCTGACCTGCGACAGTCTCATCGGTGCGACGGTCGTCACCGCCGACGGCAAGACCGTCGCATGCGACGCCTCGCAGCACTCCGACCTCTTCTGGGCGCTGCGCGGCGCCGGGAACGGCAACTTCGGCGTCGTCACCGAACTCCGCTTCCGTACACACCCCGCGCCGCGTTCGGTCATGGCGTACATGACGTGGCCGTGGGCGAAGGCGGCCAAGGTGCTGGGCTCCTGGCAGCGGTGGGGCCCCTCGCAGGCGGACGAGATATGGTCCACCTGCCATCTGGACGCCCGCCCCGGCGGCACCCCCTCCGTCTCCGTCGCGGCGTTCTCCATGGGCGGCTACCGCGACCTCCAGAACGCCGTCGACCAGCTCGCCGACGGGCCCGGCGGCCCGGGCCCCGCGACCACCGTGCGGCTCACCCCCATCGACCACCTGGACGCGATGGAGGCGTACGCGGGCTGCTCGTCCAAGACGACGGCGCAGTGCCACGCGCCGGGCACGCTGCCCGGCCAGACCCCGCCGGGCCAGCTGGGCCGCGAAACGTACGCGGCGCGCTCGCACTTCTTCGACCGGCCGCTGTCCGCGCCGGGCATCCAGACGGCCCTGGCGCAGATCGAGAGCGGCGGCCACAAGGGCGTGACCGGCAATGTCGCGTTCACCGCGCTGGGCGGCGCGATCAACCGCGTCGGCGCCACCGACACCGCGTTCGTCCACCGCGGTTCGCGTTTCCTCGCGCAGTACCTGGCGTCCTGGCCGGCGGGCGGCTCGTCCGCCTCACGCACCGCCTGGCTGGACACCTTCCACGGCGCGATGCGCCGCCACTCCTCGGGCGCCGCCTACCAGAACTACACCGACCCGTCCCTGACGGACTGGAAGTCCGCCTACTACGGCCCGGCCTCCGACCGCCTCGACAAGGTCAAGCGGACGTACGACCCGCAGCGGCTGTTCAGCACGTTCCCGCAGGCGTTGTAAGCGGCGTACGGGGCGGGGCGTCGCGGGCCGGACGGGCGCGGGCCCCAGGGGCGTTCGGGCCGGGGCGCCGGGCGGGGCGCCGCCGCGCGGTGCGCAGCCCGGCGGCCTGCTGCCCCGCCCTCACGCCGCCAGGTCGCGTTCCTGCCCCTCGCCGCCGGGCAGCGCCGCCCGGCCCCGGGCCGCCGGGGCACCGGACGCTTCCTCCGGTGCCGGGTGCCCGTCGTCCGCCGGGGCGTACCGCTCGCCGTACGTCTCGGTGAACGCCTGCGCGTACGCCGCCTCGACCGCCGCCCGGGCATCGGGCGTCTCCGCCGTCTCGGGGACCCCGGGGGCCCGCACCAGGCGGCCCGCGCGGGAGCGGCCGAGCCGGGTCATCAGCGGTACCAGCAGCGCCTGCGCGGGCGGCGCGAGCAGCAGCACCACGGCGGTGCCCAGCGCGAACCCGCCGATGACGTCCGTCGGGTAGTGCACACCCAGGTAGATCCGGCAGAACCCTTCGAACAGCGCCAGGCCGATACCGATCAGGCCGTAGGAGCGGCGGACGAGGAAGAGTCCGGCGCCGACCGCCATGGCGAGCGTCGCGTGGTCGCTGACGAACGAGAAGTCGGTCTTCCCCGGAACGAGGACCGTCAGCCCGGCGTGGTCGTGGAACGGGCGGGGGCGGCTGACGATGGCCCGGATGGGGGCGTTGGCGAGCAGCGCGAGACCGGCGGCCAGTGGCGCCCACACCAGCCCGGCAACCGCGGCGGGCGCCCCGGCGCGGCGCCGCACGGACCACCAGGCGAGCACGCACAGCACGGCGAGCGCGGCGAGGACGCCGTATTCGCCGAGATACTCCATCGCGTGGTTGACCCACCGCGGAGCATCCTTCGCGAGGCCGTTGATGCCGCCGAGCACGTCGGCATCCGGGTCCGGCCCCTCAAGTGCGAGTCCAGCCATCTGCTGTGACCCCTTCATCTTCCGCGCGCGCGAGCGCCGTGTGTGTGCTGCCGGCCCCCGTGATCGTCCCGCTCCGCCGTACCGTCACGACGGGCGCGCCCCCGCGTCCGGCCCGCCCGACGCCAGGAGAACGGGCGCGTCATCGCGGTCGTTCCGCACTCCACCGGATGATCAACAGCCTGTTGTCCCAGCGTGACCCACCCCGGGCGCCGGGCGCCTCATGTTCACGCGGTGTTCGCAGTGGGCAGCGCTTTCGCGCCATCGGAGGTGACGCGGGTGGCGCCGATGTAGTCCGGCACGTCGATCTTGTCGAACCGGATCAGCGCACCCGTGTGCGGCGCGTTGATCATGTATCCGCCGCCGACGTACATCCCGACGTGGTGGATCGACCGAGGGTCCGTCAGATCGTTCGCGAAGAACACCAGATCGCCGGGGAGCAGCTCGTTGCGCTTGGGGTGCGGACCGGCGTTCCACTGGTCGTTCGCCACCCGCGGCAGATCTATTCCGACCGAGTGGTACGCGGCCTGCGTCAGCCCGGAACAGTCGAACCGGCCGTTCTGCGCGGCGGTGCCCGTACCGCCCCAGAGGTAGGGCGTGCCGAGCTTCGCCTGCGCGTAGTAGATGGCCGCGGCTGCCTGCTTGTTCGACGCGACCGGCGCCGTCGGCGCCTCGAAGCTCTTGGCGAGCGTGGTGATCGTCTTGACGTAGTTCTGTGTCTCGCCGTAAGGCGGGACGCCGCTGTACTGGATGACGCGGTAGGCGCCCGCGTTGTACGCGGCGAGCATGTTGTGCGTGGAGTCGCCCGGCGCGTCCTTCACGTACTTCGCCAGCTCACAGTCGTACGACGCCGCCGACGCGATGGCGTCCGCCGGATCCCATATGTCCTTCTTGCCGTCGCCGTTGCCGTCGACGCCGTGGGTGGCCCAGGTACCGGGGATGAACTGCGCCATGCCCTGCGCACCGGCGGGGCTCTGGGCCCGGGGGTTCCAGCCGCTCTCCTGGTAGAGCTGCGCGGCCAGCAGCGAGGGGCTTATCGCCGGGCAGAGCTGGCCCCACTTCTGCACCAGTGGCTGGTATTCGGCGGGCACCGCCCCCTTGGCCAGCCCGAGCGCGCGCCCACCGGCCGCACCGACCAGCCCGGCGGCCGCGGTGTACGTGCCGATCACGAGCAGCGCGAGGAGGCAGAGCATCAGCCCCGCCCCGATACCACCTGCTATCCAGAGTTTCCGCACGTCCCAACCCTCCCCCATCCGGGCTCACTTCGCCGCCGATTCCCCGCCACCCCTGGAAGTTCCCACCGCACGGCGGCGCACACCTCGGCGCAGGGGGCGCTCACCGGGGAGCGGCGTACGGCCGAGAGGCTACCGGGCGCGCCCGGCCCCGGCCCCACCCCGGGCGCCACCTCGCGCCCCCTCCTCCTCGCGATCCGTCTCGTGGCCCTGCCGATGATCCTTGCGAGGTCCCCCCGCACCGAAGTGACGGTGCGACACGGAACCACCGCGCCCCAGGCCACGTCCCTCCTCCCGGGAAGGGACGCACCCCCGGACCTGCCCCGACGACCCCATTCCGGTCCACCCCCGGCCCACTCCGGCCCACCTCACACCGGGCCGCCCTTCAGCCCATCATTGCTCACGGTTATCATACGTGATACACACGGTGACGCCATGGGCATGATGGGCGACGCGGGGCGCCGTGCGGGCCGATCCTCACCCCGCCCCTACGAAATCCGCGCAAGAATGCCGCCAAGTCGACATCCAGTGGTGTCTTTGTCGGCGAAGATGGAGACTGACCCCTGTCAGCACATGCAGGGGACCACAACTACCCATAAAGGGGCGGTGAGTTCAAAATGTTCATTGCGGCCGGCAAAGGCGACATCAACACCATCATCGGCGGAATCGCCCCGGACTGGGGCCCGTTCGGCACCCTGGGCAACGAAGCGCGCGTGATGGTCGAGGTGGTCATGGCCGTCGCGATCCTGCTCTGCCTGGGCATCGCCATCTGGGGCGCCGCCAAGCAGCGCATCGGCGCGACCGCGCTCCGCGACACCTTCAGCGCCGAGCAGGGCAAGGGCCTGATCGTCGCCGGCCTCACCGGCGTCTTCATCATCGGCTCCCTCGGCACCCTCTTCACGATCGTCTACGGCATGGCCGTCTAGCGCACACCGGACGCGCCCCGGCCGCCCCACCCGGCGGCCGACGGGCCGTCACCTCCCCGCCCCGCACGCCCCGCGGCCCCCGCCGCGGGGCCGCACCCCGAGCCGGGCCGGACCGCCACCGGCGCCACCGCATGCGCCCCGTCCGCCGCCCGTATGCCTCCATCCACCCCCCGACGGCCCCACCTCCCGCGCCGAGGCCCCATGCTGACGTCCGCCCACCCGCGTACGGCCGGACCCCCGGCCGGACCCGGCACGCCCGCGACCAGCGGACCGGTTGGGGCGGCCGCCCCGTGGGGACAGGTCCGTCCGGAAGGAAGAAGGCCACAGCGGCAGGCGGCGAAGCGGGTGCACACCAAGGGGGCAAATGCCCTGCAGTACCCCATTCGCCCCCACCGCACAGCAGCTGAGGACCCGTCACCGTGAGATGTACTCGCACCACTTCGCCCGAGCCGCCCACCACGCGGCTACGGTCATACGAGGGCAGCCCCACAACGGCGGGGACGGCGAGGACGGTGGAGACGGCAATGGCGGTTGAGGGGGCACGTACGCGATGAGCAGCGACGACGACGGCTACGGCGGTGGCGACTACACGAGTCCCACCGGCCAGACCCGCACCAGACTCCCGGACAGCGAGAGCGACGCCTACGGCTCGGGACGCCGGTCCCGGGCCGGTCTGTCGAGCCGCAATCTCATCGCCGTCGTCGGGGTGGTGGTCCTCCTCATCGCCGCCATCGCCTTCGCCAACCGCGGCTCCACCTCCGCCCGCACCGACGACACCGCGGACGGCGCCCCCAAGAGCGGCCCCGCCGCCCGGCCCACCGCCCCCACCGGCACCGCCCCCGTGGAGGGCAAGAACGGCACCATCGCCTCGGGCTTCGCCAAGACGCAGCAGGGGGCGCAGTCGGCGGCGGCGAATTACGCGGTGGCGCTGGGGTCCGAGCGGATGTTCCGCACGGCCGGCCGCCACGAGATCCTGCCCGCCGTCTACACCCCCGATGTGGCCGCCGAGCTCAAGGCGTCGCAGGACAAGGCGTACTCCCCCGCGTTCCTGAAGCGGCTCGGACTGGACGCCGCGGGCAACGCCCCCAAGGGCAAGAACTTCATCTCCCGCACCATTCCCGTAGGGACCAAGGTCGAGAAGTTCGGCGACGGCACCGCCAAGGTGTCCGTCTGGTACACGGCCCTGATCGGGCTGGCCGGCACGGGCTCCACGGACCCGGTGCGCACGGACTGGAAGACCTGGACCTTCGACCTGGCCTGGACCGGAGGCGACTGGAAGATCGCCGCCGACACCCAGAAGACCGGGCCCGCCCCGGTGACGGGCGACGTCCCGGCCTCCGGCGCGGAGGAAATCACGAAGGCCGTCGACGAGTTCGGAGGGTTCACTTATGCCCGGTAACATCCGCCGTCGCGCGACCTCGGTGGCCGCCCTGCTGGCCGGTGCGCAGGCGACGCTCTTCATGCTGGCGACCCGGGCCATGGCCGCCCCGTCGCCCGACCCCTCGCCGAGCGGGAGCGGCAACCCCTGCGACGCGCTGTCCGGCCCCGCCAAGGACTACTGCCTGGACGGCGACAAGGCCCCCAGCACCCCCACCCCCGGTCTCTCCGACAACAACCCCCTCGACCCCCTCACCTCCCTGGCCAAGGGCTGCGCCAAGGCCGCCGCCTGGATCGTCGACAAGCTGTCCGACGCCGTGAAGGCGACCTCGCAGGTCGACTTCACC
This sequence comes from Streptomyces sp. NPDC059080, assembly GCF_042739975.1. Classification (NCBI taxonomy): domain Bacteria; kingdom Bacillati; phylum Actinomycetota; class Actinomycetes; order Kitasatosporales; family Streptomycetaceae; genus Streptomyces; species Streptomyces sp. NPDC059080. Next base: position 6,398 of record NZ_JBHYGX010000027.1, on the reverse strand, counting down.
AACTCCGCGTTCCTGCGGCAGTACGCCGTCGTCTTCGCCGCCTCGACCGTCCTCACCCTCGTCCTGTGGCTCCTCGCCGTCGCCAAGCGCGCCGTGCGCGGCGTGCGGCTCACGGAGGCGATCAGCGAGGCCATCGGATTCCTCTGGCTGACCGTGCTCGCCTCCGCGTTCACGCCGTTGATCCTCTACACCGTGGTCTCGGCGACCGACGGCGTCACCGAGATCATCGCGAAGGGCACGGGCGCGAAGACCGACACGTTCTTCGGGGCGTTCTCCGAGGCGCTGACGAAGGGCACCGACATCGGCGGCGGCCCGATCATGCTGATCGTCGTCTCGCTGGTCTCCGTACTCGCCGCCGGTGTGCTCTGGCTGGAGCTGGTGATCCGCGCCGCGCTGCTGTACGTCGGCGCGCTGCTGGGCACCGTCGTCTACGCCGGGCTCGTCGACAAGAACATGTGGGGCCACGTCCGCCGCTGGGCCGGGATCATGATCGCGGTGATCATGGTGAAACCGGTGATCGTGATCGTCCTCGGCATCGCCGGCGCGCTCTCCTCCGACGAGGGCCCCAACGCCTTCTCCGCCGTCGTCTCCGGCCTCGCCATCATCATCCTCGCGATCTTCGCCAGCGCGATGATCTACCGCTTCGTCCCCGGCTTCGGCGACGAAATGATCTCCGCCCGGACGAACAAGGGCCGCGCCACCGACGGCAGCCAGGCCGCCGCCATGGTCTCCTCCCCCGCCGCGCTGGTCTCCCAGGGCATCAAGACCCACAGCACCCGCAAGTCCGACGGCGGCGGCCAGTCCCAGGGCGGCGGAGGCGGCCAGTCTCCCGCGAACGGCGTGGCCGGCGGCGTCGCCGCGCACAGCACCCGCACCGCCCCCCCGGCCCCCCGTACCCACCCCGGCACCGGCGCCCCCGGCGGCTCCCGCACCGGCAAGTCAGCAGGAGGTGAAGGGCGGTGACCACACCCCATCCGATCGCGCCCCGCAGGACGTATCTGATCGGCCGTGCCCGGCCCAACGCCGTCGTCGGCAAGAACCGCGAAACCGGCGAGATCGCCCTGATCATCGCCGGCGCCTTCCTCGGCATGGTGTGCGGCCTGATGGTGAAGGTCCTCGCCCTGCGGATCGCCGCCCTCACCGGCTTCCCGGTGCTGGGCCTGGCCGCCGTGTACGTCCCGTACAAGGGCCGCACGTTCTACAAGTGGTTCGAGATCCGGCGCAGCTACCGCCGCACCCTCCGCCGCGGCACCGCCTACCGCTCCGCCGCCGCCGAGGCCGGCATCCGGCTCGACGGCCGCGAGGTCGAGATCGGCCCGCCGCCCGGCATCGGCCGCATCAACTGGCTCGCCGCCCCCTTCGGCCCCGACGAGATCGCCGTCCTCCTCCACGCCGACCGCCGCACCGTCACCGCCGCCATCGAGATCGAGGGCCCCGGCGTCGGCCTGCGCGACAGCGAGGACCAGGAGGCGCTGGTCGACCGCTTCGGCACGCTGCTCAAGCACGTCGCCAACGGCGACGGCTTCGTCACCCGCCTCCAGATGCTGGCCCGCACCCTGCCCGCCGACCCGGACGCGCACGCCAAGGACGTCGCCCAGCGCGGCGACACCGCCTCCCCCGCCTGGCTCCAGGAGTCGTACGACCAGCTCCAGTCGATGGTCTCCACCTCCTCCGAACAGCACCGCGCCTACCTCGTCGCCTGCATGCACTACGACCGCGAGCTGGCCGCCGAGGCGATGACGATGGCCCGCGCCGCGGCCGCCCAGCGCGGCGGCACCTCCCGCGGCAAGCTCGACCGCGACGCCGGGCTCGCCGTCGTCATGGCCCGCGAGCTGACCGACATCTGCGCCCGCCTCGCCGAGGCCGACATCCGCGTCCGCCAGCCGCTCGGCCAGGCCCGCCTCGCCTCCCTCGTGCACTCCATGTACGACCCGGACCACCCCATCGACCACATCCAGGCGATGAGCAAGCGCAACACCTGGCCCGCCGAGCTGGACGCGATGGAGCCGACCTACCTCCAGGCCAAGACCCGCGAGTCGACGACCCGCGCCCCCTGGTGCCACGCCACCGCCTGGATCAAGGAGTGGCCGCTGACCCCGGTGGGCGTCAACTTCCTCGCGCCGCTGCTGGTCCACACCCCGGACGTCATCCGTACCGTCGCGGTCTGCATGGACCTGGAGCCCACCGAGATCGCCATCGAGCGGATGCTGACGGAGAAGACCAACGACGACGCCGAGGCCAGCCGCGCCGCGAAGATGAACCGCGTCGTCGACCCCCGCGACGTCGCCCACCACGGCCGCGTCGACCAGCGCGGCGAGGACCTCGCCTCCGGCGCCGCCGGGGTCAACCTCGTCGGCTACCTCACGGTCTCCTCCCGCTCCCCCGAGGCGCTCGCCCGCGACAAGCGCACCATCCGCGCCTCGGCCGGAAAGTCCTATCTCAAGCTGGAGTGGTGCGACCGCGAGCACCACCGGGCGTTCGTCAACACCCTGCCGTTCGCGACCGGAATCCGCCGCTAAGCCGCTGGGAGGCGCGTACGTCATGGCCATGCTCGATCCGCTCGGAGCGCTCACCGACGCCTTCACCACCTTCCTGTTCGGAAAGGTGGAGACGACGCGGCTGCCCGTACGCACCTCCACGGGGCAGGCGCAGGCCGTCTACCTGCCCACCGCCGCCCCCGGTCTCGGCGACTCCGGCGTCATCATCGGCCGCGAGGTCTACAGCGGCAAGGGCTACATCTACGACCCGTTCCAGCTCTACGGCCAGCAGCTCCCGGCGCCGCACTGGCTGGTCCTCGGCGAGTCCGGCAACGGCAAGTCCGCGCTGGAGAAGACGTACGTCCTGCGCCAGCTCCGCTTCCGGGACCGGCAGGTCGTCGTCCTCGACGCCCAGGGCGAGGACGGCGTCGGCGAGTGGAATCTGATCGCCGAGCAGCTCGGCATCACCCCCATCCGCCTCGACCCGACCGCCGCCCTCAACGGCGGCATCCGCCTCAACCCGCTCGACCCGTCGATCACCACCACCGGCCAGCTCGCGCTGCTGCGGACGATCATCGAGGTCGCGATGGGCCACGGCCTGGACGAGCGGTCCGGCTTCGCCCTCAAGGTCGCCCACTCCACGGTGCTCGGCGAGTTCGGCGGCGGTGACGACGGCTCCGGCCCGCCGCGCCAGCCCGTCCTCACCGACATCGTCGAGCAGCTGCGCCACCCGGAGGCGGAGGCCGCCGAGGCGATGAACGTCGACATAGACGACGTCCGGGCGTGGGGCCTGGACGTCGCCCTCGTCCTCGACCGCCTCGTCGACGGTGACCTGCGCGGCATGTTCGACGGCCCGACGTCCGCCGGGATCGACCTCGACGCCCCGCTGATCGTCTTCGACCTCTCGCACATCGACCGCAACTCCATCGCCATGCCGATCCTCATGGCGATCGTCGGCGTGTGGCTGGAGCACACCTGGATCCGCCCGGACCGCAAGAAGCGCATCTTCCTGGTGGAGGAGGCGTGGCACATCATCAACTCGCCCTTCGTCGCCCAGCTCTTCCAGCGCCTGTTGAAGTTCGGCCGCCGCCTCGGCCTCTCCTTCGTCGCCGTCGTCCACCACCTCAGTGACGTCGTCGACGGCGCCGCCGCCCGCGAGGCCGCCGCCATCCTCAAGATGGCGTCCACCCGCACCATCTACGCCCAGAAGGCCGACGAGGCGCGCTCCACCGGCCAGGTCCTGGGCCTGCCCCGCTGGGCCGTCGAGATCATCCCGACCCTGACGCCCGGCATCGCCGTCTGGGACGTCAACGGCAACGTCCAGGTCGTCAAACACCTCATCACGGAGGCGGAGCGCCCGCTGGTCTACACCGACCGCGCGATGACCGAGGCGTCCGAGGTCTCCGCGGCCTCCGCCCTGCCCACGGACGAAGCCCGCGCCCTGGAAGCCGCCGCCGACGCCGAGGCCGAACAGCGCGCCGAGGCCCTGGCCCTGGCCCGCCAACTCCAGGGCGAGTCGAGCGAGACGGTGGCGTGACTCCCCCACACGACCCGGCCCCCCGGAACGGCCACCCGGGGGCGTACGGCGACGATTACGCGCCCCCCGGCGCCCGGTACGACCACGACCCGCGAGGCGGTCATCCGGGGGCGTACGACGGCCATCCGGGGGCATACGACGGCCGTCCAGGGGCGTACGACGGCCGGTACGACCCGCACGGCGCCCGGTACGACTCCGGTCCGCACGGCCCCCGGTACGACGCGCCCCGCGCCCCCCGGCCCGACCGCGGCCCCCGGCAGCACGGCGGCATCCCGGACTCCCTGCTCATCGGCCTGCTGGCCTTCCTCCTCGGCCTGAGCGTCCTGATCTGGACGGCGACCGGCCTCGCCGGACTCCTCAGCCACGGCGCCTGGCCGGACGGCGTCACCTACTCCGGCACCCCCACGGCCCTGCGCCACCTCATCACCGAACCCCACGACCTTCCCGGAGCCTGGCCCGCCACCCCCAAGTCCCAACTCGCCGGCTACGGCCTCTTCTGGGGGCTCCTCATCGGCGAACTGATGGTCCTCCTGGTCCTGACCCTCTTCGCCCTGGGGACACTGACGCGCTACCGGGCGGTGCGGCGGGCCCGGCGGGCGGGGGCGCTTCCCGGGCCGTCCGAGCAGTCCCCGACGTCCCCTACGGGACCAGGCGCGCAGGCGGTTCCGAGGACGGCATCGGGGGCCCCGGCCCCCGACACGACCTCAGCTCCTGGGACGGGTACGGGCCTCGGCACGGCTTCCGTTACGGAGACGGCTCCCGGCCCGCACCCACCACTCGGCGCGGGTGCGGCCCTCAGCGCCACGCCCACCGCGGACGTCGCTCCTGGTACGCGCGCGACTCCCGGCGCGGGCACGGGCACGGGCGAAGCCCCCGGTGCGGCTCCCGCCCCGCTCCCCGCCATCGCCCTCGCCACCCCCACCGAGGCCGCCGAACCGCCCCTCCCCCGCCTCCACTTCGGCACCGACCGAGCCGCCGCCACCGCCGCCGCGCTGGCCGCCGTCACCGCCGCGCCGGGCCCCGTCGTCGTCGCGACCACCGATCCGTTCCTCTGGTCGGCCACCAAGGACTCCCGCGCCAAGCTCGGCCCGGTCCTCGTCTACGACCCGGCGCACCGCCTCGACACCCCGTCCCGGCTCCGCTGGTCGCCGACGACCGGCTGCGAGGACCTCGCCACCGCCGCCTCCCGCGCGGCCGCGCTGCTGGCCCCCGTACAGCCGCACAGCACCTTGGACGCGGCCGTCGCCGACGCCGCCCGGACGCTGCTGCGCTGCTGGCTGCACGCCGCCGCGGTCGACGGACGCCCGTTCCGCCAGCTGCACCGCTGGGCGCACGCCGGCGGCGGCGCCCAGGAGCCGGTCCGCATCCTGCGCACCGACCCGAAGTGCGCCACCGGTCAGGCGGGCGAGCTGGAGTCGGTGCTGACGGCCCACCCGCAACGCCGCGACCAGGCGAAGGAGTTGGCGAGCCGGGCCCTGTCCGCCCTCGGCTCCGTCCACATCCGGGACGCCTGCAACGCCCAGCGCGCCGACGCCCTCGTCCTCGACTCCTTCCTCGACGAGGGCGGCACGCTCTACGTCGTCGGCGAGGCGCTGGAGGACCCGCGCACCGACCCGGGCGCGATGCCGCTGCTCACCGCGCTCCTGACGCAGGTCGTCGAGCACGGCCGCCGGCTGGCCGCCCGCTCCGCCACCGGCCGTCTCGACCCGCCGCTCACCCTCGCCCTGGACGACATCGCCGCACTGGCCCCGCTGCCCGCCCTGCCGGACCTCCTCCGCGCGGACCCGTCCCGCGGCCTGCTCACCCTCGCCACGATGCGCTCCCCGGAACAGGCCCGCGCCCGCTGGCCCCACGCCGCCCTGCCCCTCTGAGCCGTGCGGCCCCGGGGCGGGCACCCGCCTACAGCCGGGGCAGCGCCATCTCCCGCTCGACGGCCGCCGGGTTCTTCGGATTCCCCGGCGTCCGCCCCGTCGGTACGAACCCCAGCGCCCGGTACAGCCCCTCCGCCGGGGCGCTCTCCTCGTGCACCCACACCCGTACGCGGCCCACCACCGGCTCCGACAGGCTCCACGACCAGCCGAGCGCCGCCTCGGACGTCCGGTGAAACGCCACCCGCGCCACGGGATCGGCCAACGCCTCCAGCCTCAGCTCCTTGAGCCGCTTCCACTCGTCCGCCGTCACCGGTCTGATCAGGTACGCCATCGACTCAGCACGCAGCGCCCGCCCCCGCTGACCAGTGAAATCCGGGCCCTGAACGCAAAAATGCTCCGGCCCCCGGAAACCACTGAATGGTTTCCGGAGACCGGAGCTCAAAAATTGTTCGGCGGCGTCCTACTCTCCCACAGAGTCCCCTCTGCAGTACCATCGGCGCTGAAAGGCTTAGC